>JBBSNG010000013.1:0-23808 GCA_038232755.1 Solirubrobacterales bacterium
CTCCGTCCACGGCGCGCGACTCGAGGTCGAGGGCGAGGAGCTCTTCGCCTTTCCCGCGCCCGAGCGGCTGCTGGCCGTGGAGGAGGCCTCTGGCCTGAGCGAGGAGAAGCTCCGCCGCCTGCACGGGGTGGCCGAGGTGGCGCTCGCGGGGCGGCTCGATCGCCAGCGTCTGCTTCGTGCGCCGCACGACGACGCGCTCGCGACCTTGGGCGACATCCGCGGGATCGGGCCGTTCTGGGCGAGCGGGATCCTGCTGCGCGCGGTAGGGTCCACCGACGCCCTGATCCTGGCCGAGAAGCGGGTTCGGGCCGCGGCCGCCGCCGCCTACGACGCGCCGGAGCTGGTCGAAGACGATGGGGCGTTCGTGTCCCTGGCCGACGGCTGGCGACCGTTTCGGACGTGGGTCAGCGTGCTCCTGCGAGCCACGAGCTGACCGGGATTGGCTGCTCGAGGCGACTCGCCGCCCTCCGCGCCTCGGCTCATCGCCCTCCGCGCCGGGGTTAGACTCCGGTCTCCCGCGCCCGTAGCTCAGTGGATAGAGCGCTGCCCTCCGGAGGCAGAAGTCGCAGGTTCGAATCCTGCCGGGCGCGTTTGCTTCGCGGGCTCTAGCGAACGGAACCGTCCATCGCCCCGCCCGCTCTGCCTGCAAGCATCGCGGTGCTCTGCGATCGACCTGCGACCAGAAAGAGACGCTGGCCCTCGACGTAGCGGGAGGCCCTCGGGCCTCCCGTTTACGGGTGTTCTGTTCGGGTTGCCCCGCCCGGCGGGCTCCGCGGACGGATGTCCAGAGAGCGCCACCACACTCAACCTCCCGGCCGCCGACGCCGATGAGCGTGGGAGCAGGCACACTCGGGTGAGCTCTCGTCCAGAGATCTCTCCCCTAACCATCGGAGCCAGCCACTCTTCATGTCGCGATCTCGCCGCCTCCTACTTCTCGCCGCGACGGCCGCCTGCGTCACGGCCGCCGTCGCGCCCGCCGCCGCTCAGGCGTCCTACCGCGGGTCGTGCCTGCCGGGAGGACAGGGCCCGCAGTGCCACTTCTGGAACGGCACCGTCCCGCGGGGCGGAGTCGGCGACGGTGACACGCTGACCGTCAACTACGAGGGCAAGAGCGACCGCGTCCGCGTCACAGGCATCCAGGCGATGGAGATGACCCGCTACAGCAGCTACCCCGACCGTCGGCGCGGCGAGTGCCACTCGGTGGCCGCGACCAATCGCCTCGAGTCGCTGGTCAAGCGGGCGGGCGGCCGGGTCAGGATCGGCTCCCAGGACCCGAACGCCGTCACCGGCCACCGCATCCGGCGGTCGGTCGCGGTGTGGATCGACGGCCGCTGGCAGGACGTCGGTAAGAAGCTCGTGGCCGAGGGCCATGCGCTGTGGCTGCCCAACGGTGGCGAGTGGGCCTGGAACGAGAGGCTCAACACCCTGTCCCAGCAGGCCGCCGCCGCCGGTCGTCGGATCTGGGATCGCGACTTCTGCGGTGCCGGCCCCGGGGCTCCCGCCCAGCTGAGCATGTCGCTCAGGTACAACGCCGAGGGCTACGACGACAAGAACGTCAACGGCGAGTACGCCACGCTCCACAACCGCGGCACTCGCGCGCTGTCGATCGGAGGGTGGTACTTCCGCGACTCCGCGCTGCGGCGCTACTACTTCCCCTCCGGGGCCAGCGTGGCCCCCGGCAAGTCCGTCACCCTCCACATGGGCAAGGGGAGTCGCACCTCGACCGTCTTCTACTGGGGCTACGACAAGCCGCTGTTCGAGAACTCGGGCGACGGTGGCTACCTCTTCGATCCCCAGGGCGATCTGCGGGCGTGGGTCGTCTATCCCTGCCGCTTCGCCTGCTGAGACGCAGCGAGACCCCCCGGCCGGGCGCGTCCGCTCGGGGTGCCGCCACCGGACGGTCGCGAGGTGCTTGACTCCACGCCATGCCCGTTGCCCTCGTCACCGGCGCGAACCGCGGGATCGGCCGTGAGGTCGCGCGCCAACTGGCCGAGCGCGAGTTCACGGTCATCGCCGCCGCGCGTGACGAGGAGAAGGCTCGCACGACGGCCGAGGAGCTGCCCGGCGACGTCCGCGCGCTGGCGCTCGACGTGTCCGATCCGGCCGGCGTCGCCGCGGCTGCGGAGTCGGTCGCCGGCGATCCCGGCTCGCTCGACGTGCTCGTCAACAATGCCGGGATCGGGCTCGACTTCGGCGTCGCGGGCACCGACCCCGACTTCGACGTCATCCAGCGGACGCTCGAGACGAACTTCTCCGGGGCCTACCGCCTGACCATCGCTCTTCTGGGACTGCTGCGACGAAGCGATCATGCGCGCATCGTCAACGTCTCCAGCGGGATGGGCGGGGTCGCCGAGATGGGCGGCTTCTCGCCCGGCTACCGGGTCTCCAAGGCGGCGCTCAACGCCGTCACGCGCATCCTCTCCACCGAGCTCGAGGACGAGGGCGTGCTGGTCAACTCCGCCTGCCCCGGGTTCGTGGCCACCGACATGGGTGGTCCGATGGGGGCGACCAAGTCGGCGGCCGACGCGGCCTCGGGCATCGTCTGGCTCGCCACCCTGCCCGACGGCGGACCCACGGGCGGGTTCTTCCGCGACGGCGAGCACGTCGCCTTCTGAAGCGCTCCGCCGCCGCGGCGCGGCGCAGCGCCGACCCGTCGCAATGAGGCTCGCCATCGTCTCCGACACCCACCTCCCGCGCGGCTCGCGCCGGATTCCCGCGGCGTGCATCAGGCGCCTGGCGGGCTGCAATCTGATCGTCCACGCCGGGGACTTCTCGTCGGTCGCGGCCTTTGAGGAGCTGTGCGTCCTCGGCCCGACGGTGAAGGCGGTCCACGGCAACGTCGACGAGGCGGCGTTGCGCGAGCGGCTGCCGGCCGAGCGCATCGTCGAGGTCGAGGGCGCGCGCATCGGCCTCGTGCACGACGCCGGCCCCTCGCGCGGACGCCTCGCCCGCATGCGCCGGCGCTTTCCCGACGCCGGCGCCGTGGTCTTCGGGCACTCGCACATCCCACTGCACGAGACCGAGGGCGAGCTCCAGATCTTCAATCCGGGAAGCCCGACCGAGCGTCGCCGGGCCCCGCGCCACACCATGGGCCTCGCCACTGTCGAGGCGGGACGGATCCGCTTCGAGCACCTCGCGCTCGACTAGATTCGCCGGCCATGGATCTCGACGTCCTCTTCGTCGGCACCGCCGGCTCGGTCCCGAGCGCCCGGCGGGCCCTGCCGGCGACGCTAGTACGCCGCGCGGGCGACCGGCTGCTCTTCGACTGCGGCGAGGGCACGCAGCGTCAGCTCCTGCGCTCGACGGGTCTGGTCGAGCTCGAGGAGATCTTCCTCACCCACTTCCACGCCGACCATGTCCTCGGCCTCCCCGGCATGCTCAAGACCTACGGCCTGCGGGGGCGCGAGCAGCCGCTGAGCGTCTACGGACCGGAGGGCCTCGAGAACCTGTTCAGCGACCTTCGGCCGGTCCTCGGCCGCCTGCCCTTCGCCGTGCACCTCTTCGAGCTCCGGCCGAACGCCGAGCTCGTGCGCGAGGGGTACCGGATCGGCGCCTTTGCGGTCGACCACGGCGCACGGGCGCTCGGGTACGCTGTCGTCGAGGACGCTCGACCGGGCCGTTTCGACGAGCAGCGCGCCCGGGCGCTCGGCGTCGAGCCGGGGCCCGACTTCGGCCGGCTGCAACGCGGCGAGACGGTGCGGGGCTCAGAGGCCGAGGTCAGTCCCGACCAGGTCGTCGGGCCACCGCGACCGGGGCGCAAGGTCGTCCTGAGCGGCGACACCGCTCCCTCCGACGCGGCCGCCGCCGCGGCCTGGCGAGCCGACCTGCTGATCCACGAGGCGACCTTCACCGAGGACGAGGCGCCGCGCGCCCGCGAGACGCGCCACTCGACCGCGCGGGGCGCCGCGGAGCTTGCCGCCCGAGCCGAGGTCGCCCTGCTGGCGCTCACCCACGTCTCGCCGCGCTACGGCGGCCGGGAGCTCCGCGAGGAAGCGCGGACGGCCTTCGAGCCGACGATCGTGCCGCGGGACTTCGACCGGGTGGAGATCCCGTTCCCCGAGCGAGGGTCGCCGGTGCACGTGCGGGCAGACGCGGCCTGAGGCCGGACGCCGGCGTCCTCGCGGCGTCCTCGCGGCTTGCTAGGTTCATCTCGTCAGGCCCTTTAACCCGGTCCCGCGAGGCCAGGAAGGACCCGTAAGCCAGTGGAGAAGATCGTCCTCGACGCCGAGGATGTGCGGCGCACGCTCGCGCGCATGAGCCACGAGATCGTCGAGCGCACCGGTGGTCGCGGCCTGGCCGTGGTCGGCGTCCACCGCCGCGGCGCAGTGCTCGCGCGCCGCCTGCACGAGCGCCTCCTCGAGCTCTCCGCGACCGACATCCCGCTCGGCGACGTCGACATCTCGTTCTACCGCGACGACGTCGGCCTGCGCGCCGGCTCGCGTCAGCCCGTGGTCCACGCCTCACACGTCGACTTCGGGCTCGAGGAGCGCACGATCATCCTCGTCGACGACGTGCTCTACACCGGCCGCACCGTCCGCGCGGCCATCGACGCCCTGTTCGACTACGGCCGGCCGCGACGCGTGCAGCTCGCCGTGCTCGCCGACCGCGGACACCGCGAGCTGCCGATCCGTCCCGACTACGTGGGGAAGAACCTTCCGACCGCGCGCGCCGAGCGGGTCAACGTGCGCGTCGAGGACCTCGACGGGGTCGACGAGGTGACGATCGTCGAGGCGCCGGACGGCCGCGGCGGCGACGGCGCACCGCCGCCAGCGGGCGCCGAGGCCGACCGCGAGGCCCGAACGTGAAGCGCTCGCTGCTGTCGATCGAGGACCTGGCCCGCGCCGACATCGAGCGCATCCTCGACCGCGCCGAGAGCTTCGCCGAGGTCTCGGGCCGAGCCATCAAGAAGGTCCCGGCGCTGCGCGGGCGCACGGTCCTCAACCTCTTCTACGAGGCCTCGACCAGGACGAGCTCCTCGTTCGAGCTCGCGGCCAAGCGCCTGTCGGCGGACACGGTCAGCGTCAGCGTGCAGGGCTCGTCGGTCGAGAAGGGCGAGTCGCTCAAGGACACGATTCGCACCCTCTCGGCCTACGACCCGGCCCTCGTGGTCATCCGCTCGCCCTGGGCCGGCGCGGCCGAGCTCGTCGCCGGCTGGACGCCCGCCGGGGTGGTCAACGCCGGCGATGGCAAGCGCGAGCACCCGACTCAGGCCCTGCTCGACCTCTACACGCTGTGGCGGCGGGTCGGGCGCCTCGACGGGCTGAGGGTGTGGATCGTCGGAGACGTGCTGCACAGCCGCGTCGCGCGCTCGAACATCCTCGCCTTTGCCCGCATGGGCTGCGAGGTCACGGTGGCCGGGCCGCCGACGCTGATCCCGCGGGAGATCGAGTCGCTCGGCTGCCGGGTCCGCTCCTCGCTCGACGAGCTGGGCGAGGCCGACGTGGTCTACGCGCTGCGGATGCAGCGCGAGCGCATGGAGGGAGCCTTCGTGCCCTCGCTGCGCGAGTACGCCGAGCGCTACCAGATCGACGCGCGCCGCCTCCAGCCTCATCAGATCCTCATGCACCCGGGTCCGGTCAACCGCGGGGTCGAGCTCTCGGCCGAGGTGATCGACTCGCCGCAGGCGCTGATCTCCCAGCAGGTCGAGTCGGGAGTGGTCGTGCGGATGGCGGTGCTCTACGAGCTGCTCGCGAGCGGGGAGGAGGCCGAGCGCTCGGCCGCGGTCCCCGGTCGCCTTTCGAGCGACCCCGGGCGTCCGCTCGAGGCCGTGCCCGACGAGCGCGTCGCAGTGCCGGTGGGGCGGGGCAGATGACCGGCGGGGACCGCCGCACGCCAGCGGCGGTGGAGCTCGATGCCCGCAGCGCTCCACCGGCGTGCCTGCTCATCCGCGGCGGCCACCTGCTCGACCCCCGCGCGGGCCTCGACGGCCCGGGCGACCTGCTCGTGCGGGAGGGACGCATCGCCGAGGTCGGCGCTGCGGGCGCGCTCGAGGCGCCCGAGGGCTGCGAGGAGCTCGACGCCGCGGGCGTGCACGCCTTTCCGGCCTTCTTCGATCCGCACGTCCACCTGCGCACGCCGGGTCGCGAGGACGAGGAGACCGTCGAGTCCGGCACCCGCGCCGCCGCCGCCGGCGGCTTCGGCGGCATTCTGGCCATGCCCAACACCGAGCCGGTGGTCGACACCGCGCCGGTCCTGCTCTCGTTGCGCGAGCGTGCGCGCGGCGAGGCGCACGTGCCCGTCGGCTTCCTGGCCGCCATCACGCACGCCCAGGCGGGGGCGGAGTTGACCGAGATGGCCGAGCTGGCCGACACGGGCGCAGTCGCCTTCACCGACGACGGACTGCCCGTGCGCTCGGCCGGGGTGCTGCGCCTCGCGCTCCAGTACCAGCGTCTGGCCGGGCGGCCGCTCGCCCTGCACGAGGAGGATCCCGGCCTATCGGGGCCGGGGGCCATGCACGAGGGCGCGGTCTCGGCCCTGCTCGGGGTGGCCGGAATCCCCTCGATCTCCGAGTCGACCATGGTCGCCCGCGACGCCGCGGTCGCCGGCTACGAGGGCGGCCGCGTGCACATGCAGCACCTCTCGGCCCGCGA
The DNA here is from genome assembly GCA_038232755.1 of Solirubrobacterales bacterium. GTDB lineage: Bacteria > Actinomycetota > Thermoleophilia > Solirubrobacterales > Thermoleophilaceae > JACCUC01. The sequence continues at coordinate 6,591 of JBBSNG010000013.1, forward strand.
GTCGGTCGAGGCGGTGGCGGACGCCAAGGCCCGTGGCGTGGCGGTGAGCGCCGAGGTCTCGCCCCACCATCTGACTCTGACCGAGGACGACGTCCGCGGGCTCGACACCGCGCGCAAGATGAACCCGCCGCTGCGCGCGGAGGCCGACCGCCTCGCGCTCATCGACGGCCTGCGCTCCGGGACCATCGACTGCGTGGCCACCGACCACGCGCCACACGCACGCGAGGAGAAGGAGGAGCCCTTCGAGCTCGCGCCGATGGGCACGACGGGGCTCGAAACCGCGTTCGCCGCGCTGCACACCGAGCTCGTGATGCCCGGAGTGCTTGCGCTCCGCCTCGTGGTCGAGCGCATGACCGCGGGCGGAGCGCTGTTCGGAGTGCCGGTGCCGACCCTGTGCCCCGGTGTTGAGGCCAACGTCTGCCTCGTTGATCTCGAGGCGCGCTGGACGGTGGGGGAGACCGGCTACCAGAGCCGCTCGAACAACTCGTGCTTCGCCGGGCGAGAGCTCGCGGGCCGCGTGCGGCTCACCGTGGCCGGCGGCGCCGTGGCCTGGCGCGAGCCCGCGGCCGCCGCCAGCCCGGCGTGAGCGCGGAGGCCTACCTGTTGCTCGAGGACGGCGCGCGCTTCGACGGCGAGGCGGCGGGTGCCCTCGCCCGCGGGAGCGCCGCGGCCACCGGGGAAGTGGTGTTCAACACGGCCATGTCCGGCTACCAGGAGGCGGTGACCGATCCGAGCTACCGCGGCCAGATCCTCGTCTTCACCTATCCGCTGGTGGGCAACTACGGGGTCTCGGCCGAGGCGATGGAGTCGAGCGGCGTGCACGTGCGCGCGGCGATCATGCGCGAGGGGATCGACCGCGAGCACGCGCCGGGCTGCGAGGGCGGCTGGCTGACCTGGCTCGCCGACTGCGGCATCCCGGCCCTGACCGGCGTCGACACCCGCGCGCTCGTGCGCCACATCCGCGCCCAGGGCGCGATGCGGGGCGGCGTCTTCGCGGCCGAGACCCCCGAGCGCGAGGCGGCCGAGCGCGTCCAGGCCGAACCGCTCATGGCCGGACAGGACCTGGTCCGCGAGGTCTCTCCGCCCGAGCCGGTGATCCTCGACCCGGACAACCCCGGCCCGCGCGTGGTGGCCATCGACACCGGGATCAAGGACTCGATCGTCGAGCACCTGCGCGCTCGCGGCGCTCGGGTCGAGCTTCATCCCTGCGGTACCGGCGCGGCCGCGCTGCTGGCCCGCGAGCCCGACGCGATCTTCCTGGCCAACGGGCCCGGCGACCCCGCCGCGCTCGACCACGTGGTCGAGACCGTGCGCGCCCTCGTCGGCAAGGTCCCGGTCTTCGGCATATGCATGGGCCACCAGCTTCTATGCCGCGCCCTCGGGCTCGAGACCTTCAAGCTCCCGTTCGGGCACCGGGGATCGAACCACCCGGTCAAGGACCTGGCCAGCGGCCGCATCGACATCACCGCGCAGAACCACGGCTTCGCGGTCGTCGGTCCCGGCGGCGAGCGGCGCATGGAGGCGGACGAGCCGGTGCGCTGGGAGACCGACTTCGGCGCGGCCGAGCTCTCGCACGTGAACCTCTACGACCGGACGGTCGAGGGGCTCGTGCTCAGGGACGTGCCGGGTGCGACCGCCCAGTACCACCCGGAGGCCGGCCCGGGCCCGCACGACGCGACCTACCTGTTCGACCGGTACCTGGAGCTGGTGGCGTGATCTGGCCGGTTGCGTCCACGCCGCTCGAGGGGAAGATCGTCCGGCTGGAGCCGATCCAGGTCGCGCACCGCGAGGAACTCGAAGCCGCCTCCCGCGACCCCGAGACCTGGACTTGGATCGACCGGCGCATCCCCGGCGACCGGATCGCGTTCGAGCGCTGGTTCGACGCGCGGCTCGCGGCCTCTAAGGAAGGACGCGAGCTCTGCTTCGTCACCCACCGGTCGGGGACCGGCGAGCCGATCGGGAGCTCCTCCTACCTAAACATGCGCCCCGCGCACGACGGACTCGAGATCGGCTGGACCTGGCTCCACCCCTCGGCGTGGCGGACCGGCGCCAACCTCGAGGCCAAGCTGCTCATGCTCGAGCACACCTTTGAGGAGCTCGGCTGCACGCGGGTGGAGTTCAAGACCGACGCGCGCAACGAACGCTCGCGAGCGGCGTTAGCGGGGCTGCCGGCGGTCTTCGAGGGCGTCTTTCGCAAGCACATGCTCGTCCCGCCCGTGGGCCTGCGTGACTCGGCCTACTACTCGATCGTCGACGATGAGTGGCCGGAGGTAAAGGAGAACCTCGCCGCCCGGCTGACCCGGCACGCGGAGGCCCCGACCCGTGCCTAGACGTAACGACATCGAGCGCATCCTCGTCCTCGGCTCCGGCCCGATCCGCATCGGCCAGGCCGCCGAGTTCGACTACTCCGGCGCCCAGGCCTGCAAGGTCCTGCTCGAGGAGGGCTACGAGGTCGTGCTCGTCAACTCGAACCCGGCGACGATCATGACCGACCCCGAGTTCGCCACCGCGACCTACATCGAGCCCCTGACGCCCGCCTCGGTCACCCGCGTGATCGAGCGCGAGCGCCCCGACGTCCTTCTGCCCACGCTCGGCGGCGGCACGGCGCTCAACCTCGCGCGCGCCCTCAGCGACGACGGCAGCCTCGAGCGGCTCGGCTGCGAGCTGATCGGCGCGAACTACGAGGCGATCCTGCGCGCGGAGGACCGCGAGATCTTCAAGGACACCATGCTCAAGGCGGGGCTGCGGACCCCGCGCTCGGCCATCGTCCACTCGATCACCGAGGCCGAGGCGACCCTCGCCGAGATCGGCCTGCCCGCGATCATCCGGCCCGGCTTCACCATGGGCGGCGAGGGCGGTGGCATCGCCTACACCGAGATCGAGTACCGCGAGCGCGTCGCCGAGGGGCTGGCCGCCTCGCCGATCGGCCAGGTTCTGATCGACGAGTCGCTGATCGGCTGGGGCGAGTTCGAGCTCGAGCTGATGCGCGACCGCCTCGACAACGTCGTCGTCGTCTGCTCGATCGAGAACGTCGACCCGATGGGCGTGCACACCGGCGACTCGGTGACGGTCGCGCCCCAGCAGACGCTGACCGAGCGCCTGTACCAGGCCCTGCGCGACCAGGCGCTCGCAGTCATCCGCGCCGTCGGGGTCGAGACCGGTGGCTCGAACATCCAGTTCGCGGTCAACCCGGAGACCGACGAGATCGTGGTCATCGAGATGAATCCGCGCGTCTCGCGCTCCTCGGCCCTGGCCTCGAAGGCCACCGGCTTCCCGATCGCCAAGATCGCCGCGCGGCTCGCGGTCGGCTACTCGCTCGACGAGATCCCCAACGACATCACCCGCGCCACGCCGGCCAGCTTCGAGCCGGCGATCGACTACGTCGTAGTCAAGTACCCGCGCTTCGCCTTCGAGAAGTTCCCGGGCGCGAGCGGCGTCCTGTCCACGCATATGCAGTCGGTCGGCGAGGCCATGGCCATCGGGCGCACGTTCAAGCAGGCTTTTCAGAAGGCGCTGCGCTCCCGCGAGCTCGACGTCGAGCCGGTCGCGCCCGAGAGCACCGACGAGCTCCTCGATCGCCTCGAGATCCCGGGCGCGGACCGCTACGAGCTCCTCTTCGAGGCCGTGCGGCGGGGGGTGACCGGCGACGAGATCAACCGCCGCACGCGGATCGATCCGTGGTTCGTCTCCGAGCTCGCCAGCCTGGCCCGCGGCGAGGACCCCGAGGCCGGGCGCGCCCGGACCTACAAGGCGGTCGACACCTGCGCGGCCGAGTTCGAGGCCGAGACGCCGTACTACTACTCGGGCTGGGAGCGCCCGGGGCCGGACGGGCCCCGTCACGAGGTCCGCCGTGGCACCCGGCCGAGCGTGGTCATCCTGGGCGCCGGCCCGAACCGCATCGGCCAGGGGATCGAGTTCGACTACTGCTGCGTGCACGCGGCCATGACCGTGCGTGACTCAGGTCGCGACGCGGTGATGGTCAACTGCAACCCGGAGACCGTCTCGACCGACTACGACACGAGCGACCGCCTCTACTTCGAGCCGCTGACCCTCGAGGACGTGCTCGGGGTGGTCGAGCTCGAGCGCCCCGAGGGCGTGATCGTCCAGTTCGGCGGCCAGACCCCGCTCAAGCTCGCGCGCGGCCTCGTCGACGCCGGCGTGCCGCTGCTCGGAACCCCGGTCGACTCGATCGACCTGGCCGAGGACCGCCCCCGGTTCGGGCGGTTGTGCGCGGAGCTCGGGCTCAGGCTGCCGTCCTACGCCACCGCCGAGAGACCGGGTGAGGTGCTCGAGGTCGCCGAGCAGGTCGGCTATCCGCTCCTCGTGCGCCCCTCCTACGTGCTCGGGGGCCGGGCCATGGAGATCTGCTACTCCGCCGAGGGCCTCGGCGACTACCTGCGTCGCGCCGCGCCCGCCGGCCCGATCTACCTCGACCGCTTCCTCGAGAACGCCGTCGAGATAGACGTCGACGCGCTCTGCGACGGCCACGACGTCCGCCTCGGCGGGGTCATGCAGCACGTCGAGGAGGCCGGCGTGCACTCCGGCGACTCGGCCTGCGTACTGCCGCCGATGTCGCTCGGCGGCGAGATGCTCGAGCTCGTGGAGGAGGCCGCGCGCGCGCTCGCGCTGCGCCTCGGGGTGATCGGGCTGATCAACATCCAACTCGCCGTGCACGGCGACGAGCTCTACGTGATCGAGGCCAACCCGCGCGCCTCGCGGACGGTGCCGTTCGTCTCCAAGGCCGTCGGGCTGCCCCTGGCCAAGTTGGCCTGCCGGCTCATGCTCGGAGAGCGCTTGGCCGACCTCGACCTCCCCGAGGCCGGCGCGTCGCAGCACGTATCGGTCAAGGAGGCCGTGCTTCCCTTCGAGCGCTTCCCCGGAGCCGACACCGTGCTCGGCCCCGAGATGAAGTCGACCGGCGAGGTCATGGGCATCGCCGAGGACTATCCCGCCGCGTTCGGCAAGGCCCAGGCGGCGGCCGGGGGCGGGCTGCCCGCCGCCGGCGCCGTGTTCATCACGGTGACCGACCGCGACAAGGCGGCCGCCACCCAGCTCGCGGCGGCGCTCAGCGACCTCGGCTTTCGCCTCTACGCGACGGCCGGCACGGCGGCGGCCATCCGGCGGGTCGGCGTGCCCGTCGAGCGCGTGGCCAAGGTCCAGGACGGCTCGCCCAACGTGGTCGATCTGATCGAGTCCGGAGAGGTGAAGCTGGTGATCAACACACCCACCGGCTCCGGCGCGCGTGCCGACGGCTACGAGATCCGCCGCGCCGCGACCGCCCGCGGCATCCCCTGCGTGACGACGATGACCGGGGCGAGCGCCGCCCAGCGCGCGATCGTGGCCATGCGCCGCGCCGAGTCGGAGCCACGGTCGCTCCAGGAGCTGCACGCACCGCGCGCCGCGCCCGTGGAGGCCGCGGCGCGGTGAGCACCGACGGGGCGATCGCGCCGCCCGCCGAGGCGCGGACGCTGGCCCCCTTCGGCCGGCGGCGTGCACGGGTGGCCGCGGTGGAGGAGCAGGGGGCCTACCGAGTCCTCTGGGCCTGCGATCCCCAGGGCCCGCCCGACCCTCGTCCCGGCCAGTTCTACATGCTCGCGGCCGCCGCGAGCTGGGGCGGGGGAGAGGGAGAGCGCCCCTACCTGCCGCGTGCGTTCTCGCACTGCCGGGTCGTGTCCGAGGCGAGCGGCCCCCGCCTGGGCTTCATGCTCGACGCCGTGGGGCCCGGAACCGAGCGCCTCACCGACCTCAGGCCCGGCGAGGACCTCTGGCTCGTCGGTCCGCTCGGCCTGGGCTTCCGGGCGCCCGCCCGCGGCCGCGCGCTGCTTGTGGGCGGCGGGATAGGCGCCGCGCCGATCCTCGCCCTCGCCGACGAGCTCGGCCCCACCGCCACCGTGCTGCTCGGCTTTCGCTCGGTCGCGCACGCCGGCGTGAGCAGCCTGTTCATCGCCGAGCCGCGACTTGCGACCGACGACGGCTCGGCCGGCCGCCACGCGCTGGTCACCGACCTGCTCCACGACGAGCTCGACCACGACCCGGCGGCCACCGTCTTCGCCTGCGGACCACCGCCCATGCTCGAGGCCGTGCGGGCCCTCTGCGCGACCCGCGGGGTCGAGGCCCAGCTCGCGCTCGAGTCCGGCATGGCGTGCGGGTACGGAGCGTGCTTCGGTTGCGTGGTCCCCACGAGGAGCGGGTTCGTGCGGCTCTGTCTCGACGGCCCGGTGCTCGACGCGGCCGAGCTCGAGACCCTGCTCTTCGCGGGGGCCGGACATTGACCGCGCCGGCCTCGAGCCCGTCGCGCGCGGGAGCCCCGCCGAGCGGCCAAGTGCGCACGGACAACCTTCCCCCGAGCGCCGGTCCGATCGACCTGTGCGGGGTCGAGCTGGCCGGTCCGATCCTCAACGCCTCCGGCACCTTCGACGCCATCGCCGCGCGCCGCGCCTTTGGCGACGCCGTCCTCGAGCGCTTCCCCTTCCACGCCTTCGTCTCGAAGACCGTGACGCTCGAGCCGCGCGCCGGCAACCCGCCGCCGCGGCTGTGGGAGGCTCCGGCCGGCCTCCTGAACTCGATCGGGCTTCCCAACAGGGGCCTCGAGGGGTTCCTGCGCCATGATCTACCGCGCCTCGCGGAGCTCCCCGCACCCCTCGTGGTCTCGGTCATGGGCTTCGACGGCAACGAGCTCGAGCGTCTCGTCGGAACGGTCGGCGCCCGCCCCGAGGTCGCGTTGATCGAGCTCAACTTCTCCTGCCCCAATGTCGAGACCGGCCTCGAGATGGGGGCGGAGCCTGCCGAGGCGGCGCGGGCGGTGGCCGGCGTCCGCGCCTTGACCGACACGCCGCTGCTGGTCAAGCTGAGCCCGAGCGCGAGCGATCCGCCGGCGGTTGCGGCGGCCGCGGCCGATGCGGGCGCCGACGGAATCGTCCTCATCAACACCCTGCGCGCCACCGCGCTCGACCCGCGCACGCGCCGCCCGTGGCTGGGCGGCGGCGGCGGCGGTCTGTCCGGACCGGCGGTGAGGGCCGTGGCGCTCGGACAGGTGGCTGGGGTGGCGGCCCGGGTCGCCCTGCCGCTGATCGGCATGGGCGGGGTGGCGAGCGGCGCCCACGCCGCCGATCTGCTCGCCGCGGGGGCTCGGGCGGTGGCCGTGGGCACCGAGAGCTTCCGCGATCCGAGTGCCGGTTATCGCATCGGCGACGAGTTAGCCGAATCGTTGAGGCGACGGTCTCCACCCCGACCCGGAGCGTCTTCCGAGTAGGCTCAAGCGAGGCGAATAGCCTGCAAACACGGCACAAACCGTCAAGCCACCCTCGAAGGTATCACGCTCACCCTGAGGTTGAGCCTTTTTTGGCCGCGGAGGCCCTCGGGGGCGCGCCGAGCGGCCGCGACGCGTGTAGAATCGCGCCGCATGTCGCCGGCAGCCCCGTCCCCCCCGACGACCGTCTCCAGCCGGGCGGGGGCCCCTCCCGAGCGCTCGTTCGACCAGCAGATGGAGGCCCTGCGGCGGGCGAACGAGATCCGCAGCGCGAGGGCCACGCTGAAACGGGATCTCAAGGCGGGGCGCGCACACATCCACGGGGTCCTGCTCGATCCCCCGGAGTTCCTCCAGAACGCCAAGGTCTCGGAGCTCCTGCTGGCCGTGCCCAAGTACGGGCGGGTCAAGGTCAACCGACTGCTCACCCAGTGCCGCATCTCTCCGAGCAAGACCCTGGGCGGACTCTCCGAGCGCCAGCGCGAAGAGCTCGTCTCCAACCTGCGGCGATAGACGCCGAGCGCTCCCACGTCCTCGTCGTCACCGGTCCCTCCGGCGTCGGCAAGGGAACCCTGATCCGCGCCCTCCAGGAGTGCTTTCCGGGCCTCGAGCTGTCGGTCTCGGCCACCACCCGCGAGCCGCGGAGCGGGGAGGTCGACGGACGTGACTACTGGTTCCTCTCCGACGCCGAGTTCGACGGGCGTATCGAGCAGGGCGCCTTCCTCGAGCACGCCGTCTACGCGGGCAACCGCTACGGCACGCTGCGCTCGGAGGTCGATCGGGCCGGGGGCGGGGGTAACGGCGGGCGCGCCGGTCCCTCGGGACTCGTGCTCGAGATCGAGGTCGAGGGCGCGCGTCAGGTCCGCGAAGCCATGCCCGCGGCGATCCAGGTGTTCATCGCGCCGCCCACGGTCGAGGCCCTGCGAGAGCGCCTCGTCGGTCGCGGCTCGGATTCCGACGATCAGATCGAGAGCCGCCTCGAGGTGGCTCGGGCGGAGCTGGGCGCGCAGGACGAGTTCGCGCACGTGATCGTCAACGACCGGCTCGAGCGGGCCGCCGAGGAGCTGGCGGGCCTCGTCGCTAGGCTCTGGGGTTCCCCAGAAGGAGCTCCGTCTTGATCAAGCCCCGCCTCGACACCATCGTCGCCGAGAACCGCGCCGACTCGCCGTACGCCGCCGTGGTCATCGCGGCCAAGCGGGCGCGCCAGATCAACTCGTACTACCAGAGCCTGGGCGAGGGGGCGTTCGAGGAGCACGTCCCGCCGATGGTCGAGACGACCTCGAAGAACTACCTCAAGATCGCGCTCGACGAGGTCGCCGCCGACAAGCTGCGCTACAGCTACGGCGGCCGCTGAGGCACGAGCGCGGGGCGGCTCGCGCCCTGACCGAGGCGAGAGGGACGAGAACCCCAGCGTGGCGAGGATCTTCTTCGGAGTCAGCGGAGGGATTGCGGCCTACAAGGCGGTGGAGGTCGTGCGCCTGGCCATCGCGGCCGGGCACAGCGTGCGGGTCGTGCAGACAGAGGCGGCCCAGCGCTTCGTGGGCCCGGCGACCTTCGAGGCGATCACCGGCGCGCCGGTGCTGGTATCCGAGTGGGAGCCCGATCCGGCCCGGGGCGCCTACCCCGGCGAGCGCCCGTCCGACCACGCGCCGATCTCCCACCTCGAGCTCGTCCGCCGCGCCGACGCCTTTGCCATCGTCCCCGCCTCGGCCCACACCCTGGCCAAGCTCGCCGGCGGGCTCGCCGACAACCTCCTGACCAGCGCGGCGCTGGCCTCGACCGTTCCGCTCGTACTCGCGCCCGCCATGAACGACCGCATGTGGGCGCACCCGGCCACGCGGGCCAATCTCGCCACCCTGCGCGAGCGGGGCGCTCACGTGGTCGAGCCCGAGACTGGCGCCCTGGCCTCGCGCGGAGAGTGGGGAGCAGGCCGGCTGGCGGACCCGCCTTCCGTGCTCGCGGCGGTCGAGGCCGCTCTGGCCGCCGCTGCCTCGTCCCCGGACGGCGAGCGAGGAGCGCACGCGTGGCGCGGACTGCGGGTGCTCGTCACCGCCGGGGGCACCCGCGAGCCGATCGACGCCGTGCGCTTCGTCGGCAACCGCTCCTCCGGGCGGATGGGCCTCGCCCTGGCCGCCGAGGCGGCGCGCCGAGGCGCCGAGGTCGTCGTCGTGGCCGCCAACGTCGCGCTCGAGCGCCCTGCCGGGGTCCGTCACGTCGAGGTCTCGACCGCGGCCGAGCTCGCCGAGGCCACGCGGGCCGAGTTCGGCCAGGCCGAGGTCCTCCTCATGGCCGCCGCCGTCGCCGACTTCCGTCCGAGCTCGGCCGAGGACGGGAAGATCGAGAAGGCCGGACGCGAGGAGCTCGCCCTGCGGCTCGAGCCGACCGAGGACGTGCTCGCCGCGCTGGCCTCGCAGCGACGCGCGGGACAGACGCTCGTCGGCTTCGCCGCCGAGCACGGCGAGCGCGCCCTCGCGCGCGCGCGCGAGAAGCTCGAGCGCAAGCGGCTCGACGCGGTGGTGGTCAACGACGTGTCAGGGGAGGGGATGGGCTTCGACGCCCCCGACAACGAGGTGACGATCGTCACGGCGGCCGACGAACGGGAGATCGCGCGGGCCTCGAAGCCCGAGGTGGCGCGGTCCATCCTCGACGCGGTCGAGGACCTGCGGGCCCAGACCGGCGCCATCGCTCAACGGCCTGCGAGCGCGAACGGCGAGCCCGCGGACGGATCTCCACCGAGCAGAGACGCCGCGAGCCCGACCGCACCCGCGGCTGCCACCCCGGAGACCGAGGTCCCGTGAGCGACACCGAGAGCACGCGACCGGACGACCGCAACGGCCGGTCACCGGACGATGGCGCCTACGAGGTCTACGACCTCTTCCGCCGCGGCAGCGCTCTGCTCGATTCGCGTGACTTCGCCGCCGCCACCGTGCCGCTGGAGCGGGCCAGCCGCCTCGAGCCCGACAAGACCTCGATCCGCGAGGCGCTCGGACGGGCGTACTTCCACGCCGGGCGCTACGCCGCCGCCCGGGAGGAGTTCGCGGCCGTGGTCGAGCGTTCACCGGTCAACGACTTCGCCCACTTCTGCCTCGGCCGCGCCCTCGAGAAGACCGGCCGCCGAGTCGAGGCCCGTCGCCACCTGAAGCTCGCGGCCGGGTTGCGTCCCGACCGTGCCGACTACCGGGTGTACCTCAATCGGCTGCGGGCGGCCTAGCCGCGGTGAGCCACGAGCGCGCGGGCTCGGCGCTTGCGGCGGCAGCCTCCGCCACCGCGGCGGCGTACTCGCGAGCTCTGAACGCGCCCTGGACGACGAGTCCGAGCAGCCGGTCGAGGCCGCGCGCGTCGAGCCCGGCGACCGGTGCGTCGGCGTGCACCCAGATCTCGCCGGCCCGAGTCGAGCCGAAGCGCGCCAGTCGCGTCTGGCGGTTCCAGTGCAGGAGCAGCCGGGGGTCGAGCGCCGCATGAGCGGGCACGGCGGGCGCCTGGACGCGCACGAGCTCGTCGGCGATGCGAATCCCGACGTCGAGCGGACTTCCCCCGGCGGCGTCGGCCTCCAGGGTCAGGCCCCACTCGGCGTGGGCGAGACGGCGGCCGGGATCCGGGAGCCCCGCGAGATAGGCCTCGACGATCTCGACGGCGGACACGGGCGCGGACTGTATCCCCGGGTCGTCTGAGAGCCGGTGCGCGCTCTCGTCCAACGGGTCTCCTCGGCGTCGGTCTCGGTGGCCGGCGAGAGGATCGCCGCCATCGGCCCGGGCCTGCTCGTCCTCCTCGGCGTCGCCCGCGAGGACTCGGAGGAGGCCGCCGATCGCCTCGCGCGCCGGCTCCTGGCCCTGCGCATCTTCGATGGCGACGACGGCCGGATGGACCGCTCGGTCACCGACACCGGCGGAGCGATCCTGTGCGTGAGCCAGTTCACCCTGCTCGGCGACCTCGGCCGCGGCAACCGCCCGAGCTTCGCCGCCGCCGCGGCGCCCGAGCTCGCAGAGCCTCTCTACGAGCGTGTCCGGGCCGCCCTGGGGGCCGACGGCGGGCGCTTCGGAGCGCGCATGGCGGTCGAACTCGTGAACGACGGGCCGGTCACCCTGCTCGTCGAGGCATAGCCAGAAGGGCCAGACTCAGGGCTATAATCTCTCGCGCAGGGACTTTCATCTGCGGCGGACCGGCGCCGCACCTGGAGGTGGGCTTCGCAGCCCGCCTTTTTTTTCGCCCGGATCCGACTATCGACACCCTCGTGCAACCCACCCAGAGCGACATCGAGACCCGTCTCGCGGACGTCGAGCCCGACGTCGAGGTCCTCCTGTGCGAGCAGGCCGGCAACGAGAGGCTGCGACTGTTCATCGACCACCCCGACGGGGTCAGCCTCGGCCTCTGCGAGCGGGTCACCGGCCATCTGCGCGAGCTGCTGCACGAGACCGGGCTCGAGGTCTCCTCGCCCGGTCCCGAGCGCCCGCTGACCAAGCCCCATCACTTCCGCCGGTTCGTCGGGCGACGAGCCCGGGTGCGCACGCGCGAGCCCCGGGAGGGGCACAAGAGCTTCACCGGCGAGCTCGTCGACGCCTCGGAGGAGGCCGTGACCGTGGCTTCGCCGGCGGGCCTCGTGTCCATTCCCTACGAGGACATCAACCGTGGCAACCTGCTCGAGAGCTGAGCATGACCGAGCGATTCCGCACACCGAACCAGAAGGAGGCCTGAGCCCATGACCAAGGAGATCGTCGAGGCCGTCCACGGCCTCGAGCGCGAGAAGGGCATCTCGGCCGATCGGCTCATGACCGCCGTCGAGGACGCGCTGCTGTCCGCCTACAAGAAGACGCCGGACTCCTCGAGGTACGCCCGTGTCGACCTCGATCACGACACCGCGGACTTCCGGGTCTACGAGCTCCAGGTTCCGCCCGACCTCGAGGAGCGCCTGCTCGCCGAGGTCGAGGTCGAGGAGCCGGCCATCGACCCGGAGACCGGGGAGATGACCGAGCCGGGGGAGCCCGAGATCGAGCCCGAGGTGCTGGCTCAGTACTCCGACCAGATCCCCGAGCGCGACGTGACCCCCGACGGCTTCGGGCGGATCGCCGCGCAGACCGCCAAGCAGGTCATCTTCCAGCGCATCCGCGAGGCCGAGCGCGACATGATGTTCGACGAGTACCAGGACCGCGTCGGCGAGCTGATCACCGGCATCGTGCAGCAGTCCGACAAGCGCTACACGCTCGTACAGCTGCGCGAGCGCGTCGAGGCCCTGCTGCCCAAGTCGGAGCAGGTCGAGGGCGAGCGCTACGACCACGGCGGACGCATCAAGGCCGTCATCACCGAGGTCTCGTCCGAGGCCAAGGGCCCGGCCATCATCGTCTCGCGGCGCTCGCCGGAGCTGATCCGCCAGCTCTTCGAGCTCGAGGTCCCCGAGGTCGCCGACGGCCTGGTGGAAATCGAGAACGTGGCCCGCGAGCCCGGCTACCGATCGAAGATCGCGGTGGTCTCGCACGCCAACGGGGTCGATCCGGTCGGCGCCTGCGTCGGGCCGCGCGGGTCGCGCGTGCGCATGGTCGTGTCCGAGCTGCGCGGCGAGAAGATCGACATCATCCCCTTCAACGAGGAGCCGGCCCGCTTCGTGGCCAAGGCGCTCTCGCCCGCGCGCGTGCGGGAGGTGCTCGTCGACGACGACGCGCGTCAGGCCACGGTGATCGTCCCCGACGACCAGCTCTCCCTGGCCATCGGGCGCGAGGGCCAGAACGCGCGCCTTGCCGCCCGGCTCACGGGCTGGCGGGTGGACATCCGCTCGGAGTCGGAGTTCGCCGAGGAAGAGGCGAGCATGGGCTACGAGGAGGAGGAGTCGAGCGGTCGCTGCTCCGCGATCATGACCACCGGCAAGCGCTGCCCGAACGCCTCGCTGCCGGGCTCGCGCTACTGCGGGCTGCCGCCCCACCAGGCGCTCGAGGAGATTGCCACCGACCAGGTCGCCGACCTCGACGGTGGGGGCGACGGCGACGGGGAGATCGAGGCGCCGGTGCCCGGCGAGGCCGCCGCGGCCGCCGGCCCGGACGCGCCCGTCGAGGAACGGACGCCATAGGCGCAGCACCGCAGCGGCTCTGCCTCGGCTGCCGGCGGTCGCTGCCCAAGGGCGAGCTGCTGCGGCTCGTGGCCCCGGAAGGCGAGCTGGCCACCGACCCGGCCGGCCTCGCCCCCGGACGCGGCGCGTACCTCTGCTCGCGCCCGGAGTGCCTCGGCACGGCGGTCGGCCGCCGTGCCTTCGCCCGCTCGCTGCGGGCGCCCGTGACGATTCCCGATCAGACCCTAGACTGGATAGGCGAATGGCAAAGAAGCGCGTACACGAGATAGCCAAGGAGAGAGGCATCCCCTCGAAGGAGGTGATCGCCAAGCTCCAGTCGGCCGGATTCGACGTCAAGGCCGCGGCCTCGAGCGTCGACGAGCGCGACATCGCGACCGCCTTCGATCCTCGGCCCGCACCCGCCCCCGAGCCGGCCGCTCAGCCCGCCGCGGCGGCCCAGCGTGCCGATGGCGACGCTGTCCTCCCAGCCTCGAGCGCTGTCACCGAGGCGCGCGGAGGGGGACCCGCGGGCGACGCCCCGACGACCCCCGGCGGCGACCCGCCGCAGAACGGTGGTCAGAGCTCTTCTCGCGCCACGCGCCCCGGACGTTCGGGGCGCCTCGGCGAGCAGGGAGCCGCCGGCGGACGCCGCCGTCGCGTGGTCATCGACTCGCAGGCCGCGCGCCCCCGCGGCTCGAACCCGCCGCCTCCGCAGCGCCCACCACGGCGCGGCCGCCGCCGGCGTACGCCATGGGTCGAGCCCGACCTGACCCCGCAGGAGGACGTCGTCGAGGAGACGCCGATCACCTCGGTCAACTCGGGCGCCACCGTGCGCGAGGTCGCTGAGTCTTTCGGGCTGCCCGCGCCCGAGGTCATCAAGAAGCTGATGCAGCTCGGTGAGATGGCCACGCTGACCCAGACGCTCACCGACGAGGCCATCGGCGTCCTCGCCGACGAGTTCGACAAGAAGGTCGACATCATTCACGCCGCCGACGAGGTCGAGGAAGAGCCCGCCGCCGAGGATGCGGACGACACGCTGGTCGAACGGCCTCCGGTCGTGACGATCATGGGACACGTCGACCACGGCAAGACCTCGCTGCTCGACGCCATCCGCCAGACCAAGGTCGCCGCCGGCGAGGCGGGAGGGATCACCCAGCACATCGGGGCCTACCAGGTCGACCACGACGCGAACACGATCACCTTCCTCGACACGCCCGGCCACCAGGCCTTCACGGCCATGCGCGCCCGCGGCGCGAAGGTCACCGACATCGCCGTGATCGTCGTCGCCGCCGACGACGGCGTCATGCCCCAGACGCGCGAGGCGATCGATCACGCGCGCGCGGCCGAGGTGCCGATCATGATCGCCGTCAACAAGATCGACAAGGAGGGCGCCGACCCCAACCGCGTCCGCGGCGAGCTCGCTCAGCAGGGCCTCAACCCCGCCGACTGGGGCGGCGACGTCGAGTTCGCCGACGTCTCGGCGCGGACGGGCGACGGCCTCGACGACCTGCTCGAGACCGTGGTCACCCTCGCCGACATCCAGGAGCTCAGGGCCAACCCGCACGCCGAGGCCTCCGGGAGCGTGATCGAGTCGCGACTGGACCCGGGTCGCGGGCCCGTCGTCTCCCTGCTCATACAGCGCGGCACCCTGCGGATCAGCGACGCGCTCGTCTCGGGCGCCGCCTGGGGCCGGGTGCGCGCCATGCACAACCACCTCGGCGAGCGGGTGACCGAGGCGCGCCCCGGCGAGCCGGTCGAGATCCTCGGCTTCGACGGCGTGCCCGAGGCCGGCGAGATCGTGCGCGTGGTCGAGAACGAGCGCAAGGCGCGCTCGCTCGCAGCCGAGCGCGCGAACCGGCTCAAGACCGAGCAGATCGCCCGCCGCTCGGGCGTGCGCGTCTCACTCGAGGACGTCTTCGCCCGCGCTCAGCGCGGCGAGACGCGCGACCTCAACCTCGTGGTCAAGGCCGACGTCGCCGGATCGCTGGAGGCCCTACTCGACGAGATCGCCCGCCTGCCTCAGGATCAGGTTCCGGTCAACGTCATCCACGACGGCGTCGGCGGGATCAACGAGTCCGACGTGATGCTGGCCTCGGCCTCCGAGGCCGTGGTCGTCGGCTTCAACGTGAGGCCCGTCGGCGACGCCGCCCGCGTGGCCGACCGCGAGGGCATCGAGATCCGTAGCTACACGGTCATCTACCAGGCCATCGAGCAGTTGCGCAACGCGATGGAGGGCATGCTCGAGCCCGAGCAGGTCGAGCGCGCCGTCGGCGAGGCCGAGGTCCGCGCGACCTTCCGGGCCTCGCGGGTCGGGACGATCGCCGGTTGTTACGTGCGTTCAGGGCTCCTGCGGCGCGGTGTCGCCATGCGGCTCGTGCGCGACGGCACGATCGTCTTCGACGGGCGGATCGGCTCGCTGCGGCGCTTCCAGGAGGATGTGCGCGAGGTCGAGACCGGGTACGAGTGTGGTGTGGTGGTCGAGGGATTCGCGGACGTGAAAGAGGGCGATGTGCTCGAGGCCTATGAGACTGAGCAGGTCGAGCGCGCCCTGTAGCGGTCGCGTCGGTATTTCTCGACTCGGGTACGCTCGCTTCGCTCGCTCAGAGAGCCCCTCGCTGAGAAACACCGCCGCGCCCGCTTCGAGCGCCGTGCCTGCTCGTCGCACACCCTCTCGTTCGGTGAAGGCATGAGCTTTCTGTGTCTCATCGAGATCGAGCTGCGCTTTCCGCAGGGCGGGAGCCTCAAGGGCAAGCGCAAGGAGATCGTGTCGCTCAAGGAGCAGCTGAGGCGGCGCTTCGGCGCGGCGGTGGCGGAGACCGAGCACCACGAGCTCTGGCAGCGGGCGACCCTGACCGCGGCGCTGGTGGCCCGTGAGGCCCGCGGAGTGGAGGACACCGCCGCGGCGCTCGAGCGGCATGTGCTGGCTCGGTTCGGCGACGAGGTGCGCTGCGAGTGGGGCGTCCGCTCGGCCGAGGAGGTGCTCGGCTAGTCGTGCGTGGCGGCGCCCGCCCCTCCGACCGTGCGCAAGCGCACGCCCGCCGGCCTCGGACGGCCGGAATCGGCCTCTAAGATGCCGAGCGCGCGCATGCGGAGGGTCAATGAGGCCGTTCGCGAGGTCGTCTCGGTCCGCACGGCCGAGCTCAAGGATCCGCGCATCGGCTTCGTTACCGTGACCTCCGTCGACACCAGCCCGGATCTGCGGCACGCTCGCGTGTACGTGAGCGTGCTCGGCGACGAGGCCGAGCGCGAGCTCGCGCTCGAGGGCCTCAACTCCTCCCGCGGCTTCCTCCAGGCCAAGGTGAACGAGGAGCTCCACCTGAAGCGGACCCCGACCCTTGCCTTCGAGTACGACCCCTCGGTCGAGCACGGCATACGCATGAACCAGCTGATCGACGAGGTCGCCCCCTTGCCGGACGAGGAACCGTGATGGTCGGCGCTGAGCTCGAGCAGGTGGCCGACGAGCTGCGTACCGCCGACAAGCTGCTGCTCACCACCCACGAGAACCCGGACGGCGATGCCCTCGGCTCGCTCCTGGGCATGCACCTGCTGCTGGGGCAACTCGGCAAGGACGCGGCCATGTTCCTCGCCGCCGAGGAGTTCCCGCTGCCCCACGAGTACCGGTTCCTGCCGATCGACGGCGTGCTCAACGCCCCGCCGCCCGATCTCGCGGGGCGGCTCGTGGTCTTCCTCGACTGCGGCAACATCGACCGCATGCCCGTCGACTTCCTCAAGGGCGACGGCCTGCGCAAGCTCAACATCGACCACCACCACGACAACACGCGCTTCGGCGACGTCAACCTGGTCGACCCGACCGCATCGTGCACGGCCGAGCTGGTCTGGCGCCTGGCCGGCGAACTGGGCGCCGAGCTGACGAAGCCGATGGCCGAGGCGCTCTACGTCGGCCTGGTCACCGACACCGGGCGCTTCATGTACCGCAA
>JBBSNG010000014.1:0-23039 GCA_038232755.1 Solirubrobacterales bacterium
CGAGCGTGAACGTGACGTGACTTCCCGCGCTTCTCGGTAGAATCTCCTGCTCATGCGGTCGCTCGCCCTCTTCGGCATCGAGAACAACGCGCTCAGCCTGGTCGCCGGGCTGCTCGTGCTCTTCCTCGTCGCCCTCTGGCTCGCGCTCGTCTTCTACACCTACATGGACGCGCGTCGGCGGATCGCTGATCCGATGCTGGTCGGCACGGCGGTCGTGGCTGCGCTCGTCTTCCCCTTCGTGGGGACGGTCGTGTACATGATCGTCCGTCCGCCCGAGTACCTCGAGGACGTGCGCGAGCGCGAGCTCGAGATCCAGGCTGCCGAGGCCCGGCTCTCCCAGCTCGAGGGCGACGTCTGCCCGTACTGCGACTTCGAGGTCGACAAGGACTTCCTGCGCTGTCCGAGCTGTCTGCGCCGGCTCAAGGAGCCGTGCCGGACCTGCGCCAAGCCGCTCGACCCCCGTTGGAAGATCTGCCCGTACTGCGAGGCCGAGGTCTCGAGCGGGCAGAACCGCGGGCGTGCCCGCTCGGGTGGGCGCCCCTCGGCTCCCTCGCGTGCGCGCCCGGCCGGGGCCGGGCGACCGGCGGCCGGCGCTCCGGCGGCGGGCGCCCCGGCGGGGGGCGCCGCCGCAGGTGAGGGTGCGCCGGCGAGCGGGGCCGCGAGCCCGCCGACCGGCTGAGCCGGCCTTTTTCCGTCCGACACCAGGAGGCCGCATTGGAGCGCACGCTCATCCTCGTCAAGCCCGACGCCTTCGCCCGCCGCCTGAGCGGCGAGATCATCGCTCGCTTCGAGCGCAAGGGCCTCGGGATCGTGGCCCTCAGGCACATGACGGTCGAGCGTGATCTCGCCGAGCGCCACTACGAGGAGCACCGCGACAAGCCCTTCTTCTCGGACCTCGTCGAGTTCATCACCGGCGGTCCGCTGGTGGCCCTGGTGCTCGAGGGCACGAGTGCGATCCATGCCGCCCGCCAGGTCATCGGCGCCACCAATCCGCTCGAGGCCCATGCCGGCTCGATCCGCGGTGAGTACGGCCTCGAGGTCCAGACCAACCTCGTGCACGGCTCGGACTCCCCGGAGTCCGCCGAACGCGAGATCGGCCTGTTCTTCCCGGAGCTCTAGTCGGCGCTTATCCCTCGGCCGTTGGTCGCTCAGGGTGAGAACCTCGTCACCAAGGCGTATGGAGCGAGGGCGAAGCCCGAAGCGGAAAGCGAAGCGATAGCCGGAGGTGACGACGGTTCTCACCCTCGCCTCGCGCTCGCCCCAGCGCCGCGCCATCCTCGCCCAGCTCGGGGTCGACTTCAGGGTTCAGGTTCCCGGCGTCGAGGAGACGGACGAGGGAGCGCCGCGGGACCTCGTGCTCGAGAACGCGCGGCGCAAGGCGGAGGCGGTCGAGGGGGCACTGGTGCTCGGGGTCGACACCACGGTTGCGGTCGAGGGTCGGCCCTACGGCAAGCCGGATAGCCGTGATGAGGCCCGGGCGACGCTGAGCGCGCTCGGCGGTCGCGAGCACGAGGTCTGGAGCGCGATCGCCCTGCGCGATGGCGGACACCTGGCCACGGCCACGGCGCGCACGCTGGTGCGCTTTCGCGCCCTTCGAGCCGACGAGCTCGACTGGTACGTGGCCACCGAGGAGTGGCGCGGTCGCGCCGGCGGTTACGCCATCCAGGCGCGTGGCGCGGCCCTCGTCGAGGCCATCGACGGCGATTTCTGGAACGTCGTAGGGCTGCCGGTGGCTGCCCTGATGAAGCTGGCCCCGGCGCTTGTCGTCTCCGCTTGAAGTTTCTCCCCGGGCGCCGGGGCGAGGCGCGGTGCTCGCCTCAGGCGGACCAGCGGGGCGCCACGCCGCGGTCGGCCAGCAGGTCGCTCAGCTCGAGCAGCGCCGTGTAGGTGGGCAGCGCGTAAAGCGCTCGCCCGTCGCCGGCGGCCACGGCGGCATCGAGGGAGCGCCCGAGATCGGGGTCGACCATGATCGGCGCCGTGACTCCGGCGTACTTCATGCGCAGGGCCATCTCCTCGGCGCGCGTGCCGGAGCAGGTGACCCGTCCGATCCGCGCGGCCACGCCCTCGAAGTCCGCGTCCCACATCCAGGAGACGTCGCGCCCGTCGGCGACGCGGTCGTTAAGGGCGATCCACAGCTCGAGGTCGCCGTCCTCGAGCGCGAGGGTCCGCAGCACCTCGTTGGCGCCGGCCGGATTCTTCACGAGCATGATCGACACCGCACGCCCGCCGATCTCGAGCGTCTCGACCCGCCCGAACGCCGCTCGGGCGCCCTCGAGGCCGGCCTTGACCCGCTCCAGCGCAACCCCCAGGGTGACCGCGGTCGCCGTGGCGGCCAGCGCGTTGTAGACGTTGTAGAGGCCCGGCAGCGGGAGCTCGAGCTCGACCACGCCGGCGGGCGTGCGCACGCGCACCTGCGAGCCCGACATCCCGCGCAGGACGACGCGCTCGGCCACGACCTCGGGCTCGGGGCGGCGCTGGCCGCAATTGGGGCACGAGTAGCGCCCGAGGTGGGCCATGTAGGCCGCTTCGTAGGCGTAGGCGTGACCGCAACGACCGCAGCCCTTCGAGTCGGCGGCGTGCTGGAGCTCGGCGAGCGCCAGTGAGTCGTCGGCGAGTCCGAAGTAGAGAACCTGCTCGGACGGGCGGCCGCGGCCGAGATCGGCCACGAGCGGATCGTCGGCGTTGAGCACGAGCCGGGCGCCGTCGGACTGGTCGTCGACCATCTCGCTCCAGCGCTCGGCCAGGACGGCGAGCTCGCCGTAGCGGTCGAGCTGGTCGCGGAAGAGGTTCGAGAGCAGGAAGGTGTGAGGACGCAGGTCACGCGCCACGGCGGGCAGCCAGGCCTCGTCGACCTCGAACAGGCCGAGCTCGTCGCCGCCGGGGCGCGCGTCGAGCATGGCCGTGGCCACGCCCCCGTCCATGTTCGAGCCCGTGCGGTTGTGGACAAGCTCCACGCCCGCGCCCTGGAGCACGCTGGCCAGCATGGCCGCGGTGGTGGTCTTGCCGTTGGTGGCCGAGATGACCACCGACCCTCGTCCGAGCCGCGGCGCGAGCGTCGCGATCGCCCGCGGCTCGAGCCGCAGGAGCACGCGCCCGGGCACGACCGTGCCGCCGCGACGCAGCGCTCGCGAGGCAACGCGCGCCGCGCGGGCCACGGCGAGCTTGGCGGCGAGCATCATGCCCGGCTCCAGAGCCGGCCTAGACCGAGACGGCGGCGACGCCGGCCTGCACGGCCTCGAGGGCGACCCAGTAGGCGTCCTCGGGATCGCGGACGGCCTCGGCGCTCGAGGGCCGGCATCCGAGCTCGAGCCCGTCCGGCGTCGAGCGACCGTCGGCCTCGACCTCGCGGACCTCCCAGCCGTAGGCCGGCGGCCGCTCGGCCTCGACCGGCGAACGGCGAATCGTCACGTTGAGCCGTCGCCGCTCGAGCCGGGCGCGGATCGTTACGGCCTCGGGCGCCCCCGGTTGCGCGAGCGCCCGCACCGGCTCGAGCGTGCGCTCGCTCGCCAGCACCGCGATCCGGTCGGCGCAGTCCATTAGATGGTCGATCCCTCGTTGCCGCACCCACGGATGACGGCGCATACCGGCGCTGGATCGCCACCCGCGGCCTTGCGGGTAGCGCCGCTACCCGCTTCAGCCTCGTGCGGCGCCCAGCTTGGTCTGCGCCGCCCCCGTGGGCACGTCAACTCGGCATCAACCATCCCGGCCGCTCAGCGCGAGGTCGCGGGTGTGGCGAGGTCGCGGCGCGCCTCCGCGCCGGCCGCCCCCTCGGGCGAGGAGACCGCCTTGTCCGTCTGCTCGCGCGTGATCGGCTCGCTGTGCAGCCGGCGGTCGTCGGAGGTCAGGCAGCGCCCGGTGGCCAGCTCGAACTGCCAGCCGTGCAGGGTGCAGGTGAGGATGCCGTCCTCGACCACCCCGAAGCGGGTCAGGTCGGCCTTTAGGTGGGGGCAGCGGCGCTGGACCAGGAAATCGCCGCACTCCCACATCTGCTGGTCGTGGAACTGCTCGGCGTAGTAGCCCTCGGCGTACTGGATCCGCTCCTCGGTGAGGGTCTTGAAGAAGTTGTACACGTACTCGTTGAACGGACCCTGGCGCTCGGCCTCGAAGCGACACGACAGGAACAGCTGGTTGATCCAGTCCTCGTAGCGGTTGACGATGCAGCTCTCGATGAGGGCCGGGTCCACGCCGATGCGGTACTCCCACTCCTCGCCCCGCCACGGATAGACCCGCCGCTGCTGGAAGTCGACCACGGTGGCCTGCTCGCCGCAGTCGAGCAGGAGCCGCCCGTTGACCCCGATGCAGGTCATGTCGGCCTGCTCGAGCAGCGGCTCGAACCAGTCGCGCAGCGAGGCGACGATGTCGACCTGGCCGCGCGGCCACGCGTCCCTGGCCGCGGCGATCCCGGCCTCCTCGCGCGCCTTATAGTCCTCCAGGTAGGCGCGCTTGTCGGTGAAGATGGCGCGGACCTCGTCGTCGGAGACGGGATGGGTGACGGAGCACCGGCCATCGTCGAGCTCCGCGGAGCTGCCCGGTATCAGGCCGCGCCCGCCCTCGCGACCGTGCTCGGTCAGGAACTCGAGGAACACGGTCTGGTCGGGGAAGATGTTGGTCGGGTCGCGGTCGAAGTCGTTGAAGTGAAAGAGGTCGTCGTCGAGGAAGCACGGCGGCCCGGCGGAGGGGATCACGAAGTCGGCATCGACCTGCTCGACGTAGCGCAGCGCGCGCTGGAGCTGGTTCTCGCGCTTCTTGCGAGCGAGCGCCGCCTTCTTGGCCTCGGGGAAGCGGTAGACCATCGGGTACCAGATCGCCCCCGAGAACTGGAGGAAGTGGGCGTCGTAGTGCCCGAGCGCGCTCAGGGCGTCGAGGTCGAGCGGCCGCGAGTCGTTCTGGTTGAAGATTCGCGTCTTGCCGTCGTCGAGGATCATCCCGGAGTCGCCGAGCGGCCCGTCGGTGGGCGCGACGGCGGCGGCGATGGTCACCGTGAGCCCGTCGAGCTCCAAGGGCTCGAGGTTCCGCGTCCAGACGAACCGCGTGAAACCGAGCTCTCGCAGTGCCCGCTCCATCAGCGGCAGCGGGTAGTCGGGCAGCAGCACGGTCGTCTCCTTGGAGACGTGCTCGCGCAGGAAGCGCGGGTCGAAGTGGTCGTGGTGCAGGTGCGAGAGGTAGAGGTAGGTCGGGCTCCCGATCTGCTCGAGGTCGATCTCCCGATTGCTGGGAAACGGGAACCACGACTCGAAGTAGGCCGCGTTGAACCACGGATCGCACAGAACGGACCCGTGGCGGGTCTCGACGAACAGCCCGGCGTGGCCTACGGAGGTGACGCGCACCAGCGCGAGTCTAGCCCGCAAGGCAGCCGTCGCCCCCTGAATCGCCGCCTCTGCGTCCGCTAGACTGCCGCCCCGCGGAGGGCGCTCTCGCCCGTCCGTGCGGGAGCTCGCCAGCGGTGCGACGGGCGGGCTCTCGGATTGTGTGCGCTTGCACCACAAATACTGCACACGCGAGACGACGGCGGCTAGTCTCGACACCGACCTATGGGCTTCTTCTCCTACCTCACCGGCTTCGGCGGACGCGACATGGCGGTCGACCTCGGCACGGCCAACACCCTCGTCTACGTCCGCGGTCGCGGCATCGTCCTCTCCGAGCCCTCCGTGGTGGCGATCGACTCGCGTAACGGCGACGTCCACGCCGTCGGCATCGAGGCCAAGCGCATGCTCGGGCGCACGCCCGGGACGATCTCCGCGATCCGGCCGCTCAAGGACGGGGTGATCGCCGACTTCGATGTGACCGAGCAGATGCTGCGCCACTTCATCCAGAAGGTCCACCAGAACCGCTGGGCCCACCCGCGCGTGGTCGTCTGCGTGCCGAGTGGTGTCACAGGGGTCGAGAAGCGGGCCGTCGAGGAGGCCTGCCTCTCGGCCGGAGCACGCCAGGCCTACCTGATCGAGGAGCCGATGGCCGCGGCGATCGGCGCCGGACTCCCCGTCGGCGAGCCGACCGGTTCGATGGTCGTCGACATCGGCGGCGGCACGAGCGAGGTCGCGGTCATCTCGCTCGGCGGGATAGTGGTCTCGCACTCCCTGCGGATCGGCGGCGACGAGCTCGACGAGGCCATCACCAACTACGTCAAGCGCGAGTACAAGCTGATGATCGGCCAGCAGACGGCCGAGGAGGTCAAGCTCGAGATCGGCTCGGCCTATCCGCTCGGCGACGAGGTCCAGGCCGAGATCCGCGGGCGCGACCTGGTCTCGGGGCTGCCCAAGAACGTCGTGCTCACCAGCGAGGAGGTCCGCCTCGCCCTCGACGAGCCGATCCAGCAGATCGTCGACGCCGTCAAGGAGACGCTCGACCGCACCCCGCCCGAGCTCGCGGCCGACATCATGGACCGTGGAATCATGCTCGCCGGCGGGGGCTCGCTTCTTCAAGGTCTCGACGAGCGCCTGCGCGAGGAGACCCAGATGCCGGCCCACCTGGCCGAGTCGCCGCTGACCTGCGTCGCGGTCGGCTCCGGGCGTTCGCTCGAGGAGTTCGAGGCGATCCACCGCTCGAACAAGAACTCGAACTCCCGACCGCGCCGCCGCAACTAGCGGCGCGCGCCCGGCAGGCGTGTACCCAGACCGCAAGACTATCCGGCGCCGGCGGGCGATCTTCGGTGCGCTCGTGGCGACCTCGCTGGCACTGCTGACCGTGTGGTTCGGCGAGCCGGCCGGAGGCGCCCTGCACGCGCTCCAGCGTGGCGCCCAGGAGGCCTTCTCCCCGATCCAGACCGGCGCCAGCCGCGCGCTCAAGCCTTTTCGCGACGCCATCGCCTGGACGGGCGACACGCTCTCTGCCAAGGGTGAGAACGACCGCCTGAGCGACGAGGTCGGCCGGCTGCGCCAGGAGCTGGCGGCCACCCAGACCGCCCGTCGCGACGTCGAGCAGCTTCAGGGCTTCGTCGACATCGCGCGCGAGGGCAGCTTTCCGCAGGGCACCGAGCCGGTGACCGCCCGGGTGATCGCCCGCTCGCCGACCGTGTGGTGGTCGAGCGTGCAGATCAACAAGGGCACCGGCGACGGCATCGAGGTCGACCAGCCGGTGATCACCGGCGACGGCCTGGCCGGCAAGGTCACCTCCGTCACCTCCGGCACTGCGACGATCACCCTGATCGCCGACGAGCGCTCCTCGGTCTCGGCCCAGGTCATGCCCGCGGGTGCGGACGGAATCGTCCGGCCCAAGGTCGGCAATCCCGATGACCTGCTGCTCGACTTCGTCGAGAAGGGCAGCCGCATCAGGACCGGGCAGACCGTGGTCACCTCGGGCTTCAGCTCCTCGCGCGGTCTCGACTCGCTGTTCCCGCGTGGCGTGCCCGTGGGCCGGGTCAAGAAGATCGACCGCTCTGAGCTCGACATCTACCAGACCGTGCATATCGAGCCCTTCGCCGAGCTCAAGCGGATGGACTTCGTCCAGGTCCTGACCGCGGCGCAGCCGGGCGCGCGAGCCGAGGTCCCGAGCCAGTGAAGCTGTCGCGCTCGGCCGCCCTGCGTGTCGGCCTGATCGTCCTCGTCGCCGTGCTGGTGCAGGTCTCCGTGGTCGCTCAGGTGCCGATCCTCGGCGGGCGGGCGAATCTGATCCCGGTCGCGGTGGGCGCCCTCGCCCTGCTGGGTGGAAGCCTGACCGGAGCCGCCGCCGGCTTCGTGGCCGGCCTCCTGCTCGACCTGGCCATGGGGATGAGCCTCGGCGGTTCCTCGCTCGTGCTCACCTCCGTCGGCTACGCGATCGGCCGCTTCGCCGAGCTGCGCGACGTCTCGCACGGGCTCCTGCCGATCGCCGTGGCCGCCGCCGCGACGCTCGGCTACGACGTGGCCTACGGGGCGATGACCTTCATGCAGGACATCGAGGCCACGGTGAGCGTGCTCGTCCTGCGCGGCATGCTCGTCGGGGTCCTCCTCAATGCGTTGATCGCCCTGCCGGTGTTCGCGCTGGTGCGCCGGATCGCGCGCCCGCTCGTGGCCGAGGGCCGCTTCGACGGCCGCCGCCGCGGACGCCCGCGCGAGGCCGGCCCGATCGGCCTGCGTGGACTCGGGCTCGGGGGCCGTTAGAGCGATGTACCTCGACAACCGCCGCCCGACCATCACGCCCCAGCTCGCCTTTCGCGTGGCCATCATCGGCGGCGTCGCGCTGCTCATGTTCAGCGTGATCTTCTTCCGCCTCTGGTATCTGCAGGTGCTCTCCGGCGACCGCTACGTGGCCGAGGCCAACGACAACCGGGTGCGCGACATCAAGGTGCAGGCGCCCCGCGGTCAGATCGTCGACCGCGAGGGCCGCATGCTCGTGGACAACCGCACCGCGCTGGCGGTCAAGATCACCCCGGCCGAGCTACCCAAGGAGGTGGCGGCCCAGAACGATCTCTACACCCGCCTCGGCCAGGTCCTGGGCCGCTCGCCGCGCCGGATCCGCGACGACGTCGGCGAGCAGCTGGCCGCGGTCCCGTTCTCGACCGCGACGGTCAAGCAGGACGTCGACCTGCCCGTCGTCCAGTACCTGATGGAGAACGGCGACGACTTCCCCGGCGTCACCGTCGAGCGCGTCTTCCTGCGCCGCTATCCCTACGACGAGGTGGGCGCGCACCTGTTCGGAACCGTCGGCGAGATCAACGAGGAGCAGCTCGACGGGAAGGACTACCGCGGCGCCGAGCAGGGCGACCGGGTCGGCCAGTCCGGCGTCGAGGCAACCTACGACCGCTACCTGCGCGGGCGCAACGGTGCCACGCGCGTCCAGGTCGACGCCATGGGCACCCTCACCGGCTCGCTCTCGGCCAAGCAGCCCCGCGCGGGGCGTCAGCTGCGCCTCGGCGTCGACCTCGACGTCCAGCGCACGGCGCAGGAGGCCCTCGGCGAGGGCCGGCGCGGCGCCTTTGTGGTCATGGACGTCAAGGACGGCGAGGTTCGCGCGCTCGGCTCGACACCCTCGTTCGACCCGAACCTGTTCACCAAGACCATCAAGCAGTCGGACTACGACCGCCTGAGCGACCCCATCAACGGCAATCCCCTGTCCAACCGGGCCATCCAGGGCCTCTATCCGTCCGGCTCGACCTTCAAGCTCATCACCGCCACCGCGGGTCTCGAGGGCGGATTGATCGATCCTTCGACGCCGGTCTCCGATCCCGGCTCGCTGAACGTGGGGGGCACGGTGTTCAAGAACGCCGGCGACGCCGTGAACGGGGTGCTCGCGTTGCCGCAGGCGCTCTCGGTCTCGAGCGACGTCTTCTTCTACAAGCTCGGCCTCGAGGCCAACGGCGAGGGCGACGGCCTCGGCATCCAACGCTGGGCGCGGCGGCTGGGGATCGGGCGCAAGTCCGGGATCGACCTGCCGGGCGAGCTCCCGGGGCTCGTGCCTTCGCCGAAGTGGCGAGCCAAGGCCAATCGCGAGGGGATCGGGGACGGGCGGCCCTGGTCGGCCGGCGACAACATCAACCTGTCCGTGGGCCAGGGCGACCTCCAGACCAATCCGCTTCAGATGGCCGTCGCCTACGCGGCCGTCGCCAACGGGGGACGGGTGGTCACCCCGCATATCGGCAAGCGCGTCGAGGACGGCGACGGACGGGTGCTCCAGGAGTTCCCGGCTCCTGCCCGGCGCCGCGTCGACGTCGAGCCCGAGCACCGCGACGCGATCCTCTCGGGGCTGCGGCAGGCCGCCAGCTCCCCGGGCGGCACCTCGGCCGACGTGTTCAAGGACTTTCCGATTCCGGTCGCCGGCAAGACGGGCACGGCCGAGAAGGGGCTGGGTCGTCCCGACCAGTCGTGGTACATGGCGCTCGCTCCGTATCCGAACCCGCGCTACGTGGTGGCCGTGACCGACGAGGCCGGCGGCTTCGGCGCCGAGACCGCGGCCCCCGCCGCCCGGCGCATCCTCGCCAGCCTGTTCGACGTGCGCGGCGAGGAGAAGAAGGTCGTCAAGGGCGACAGCCGAACGTTCTGATCCACGCGCCCGAGAGCTCGTGGCCGCGACGCCCCGAGCGCCGCTAGGGTGGGCCTTTCCATGTACGCAAGCCCCGTCAAGCAGGCTTCGAGCGATGCTCGCGGCACCCGTGCGGGCCTCATCGGAGGCCTCGACCTCGGCCTGTTGGCGGCCGCTCTCGGCCTCATCACGGTCAGCGTCTACATCCTGACCATGGCCACCCAGGACGACGTTCCCGGCAGCCCGCTCTACTACGTCGTGCGCCAGGCCATCTACGGCGTAGTCGGGGTCGGTCTGATGCTCGGCGCCTCCCGCATCGACGTCTCGCGCCTGCGCGAGCACCAGCGGGCGATCTACGCGGCGATGATCGGCTCGATCCTGGTCGTCCTGCTCGTCGGCGTGGCCGCACGCGGCTCGCGGCGCTGGATCGAGCTCCCCTTCTTCCGCTTTCAGCCCTCCGAGCTCGGCAAGGTGCTGCTGATCCTCGCCCTTTCGGCGTTCATCGTCGACCGCGTCCGCCGGCTCGGGGACCGGGCCACGACGGGCCACATCGTCGTGCTCGCGCTCGTGCCCGCGCTGCTGGTGATCGCCGAGCCGGACCTCGGCAGCGGTCTCGTGTACCTGGCCATCACAGCGGTCCTGATGTTCGTGGCCGGCACCAAGTGGACGCATCTGGCCGCACTCGGGGGCATGGCCGCGGCGAGCGCGGTGATCGTCCTGCTCGCTCTGCCGACCGTCGGGGTCGAGGTGCTCAAGCCCTACCAGGTCGACCGTCTGACCGCGTTCGTCAACCCGACCAGCGACCCTCAGGAACAGGGCTACCAGCTGCAGCAGTCGATCACCGCCATCGGCGCCGGCCAGAAGACGGGCCGCGGTCCCGAGGGCGCCACGCAGACGCGCCTCGACTTCCTGCCCGAGCACCACACGGACTTCGTGTTCTCGGTCGTCGGAGAGCAGTTCGGCTTTCTCGGCGCCGGGCTGGTACTTTCGTTGTATGCGCTCTTGCTATGGCGGGCGCTTCGAATCTTGACCTCGGCGAAGAACCTCTACGGCGCACTGGTCGCTGGCGGCGTCACTGCGATGCTGATGTTCCAGGTCTTCGTCAACATCGGCATGACCATCGGGATCATGCCCATCACCGGCGTGCCCCTGCCGCTCATGAGCTACGGCGGCTCCTCGGTGTTGGTGACCTTCCTCGCGATCGGCCTGCTCCAGTCGGTGAGCGCTCAGGCGCGCTCCACGGAGCTGGCCAGGACGCGCGAGCTGTCTGCCGCGTAGGCGGCCTTAGGAGATGAAAACCTTCAGTGAGAAAACAAGTGCTCGTCGCGGTGGACCGCGGCGAATCCAGAGTCGCCATCCTCGAGGCGGAGGGGGACCCGCAGGCCGCTCCCGCGGCCGGGTCCGGTAACGGGGAGGCGCAGGGGGGCGGCGGTCGCCGCCGAGGACGGGGTCGCGGGCGCGGCCGGGGCGAGGCCGGGGCCGAGAACGGCTCCGCGGGCAGCGGGTCCTGGCGCCCCGCCGAGATCTACGTCGAGCGCCGCGGGCACCGCTCGATCGTCGGCAACATCTACAAGGGTCGCGTCGACAACGCGCTGCCCGGCCTCGAGGCCGCGTTCGTGGACATCGGGCTCGAGAAGAACGGCTTCCTGCACGTCGACGACATCGTCATGCCCGGCGTCGAGGTCCAGCGCCGCGGCCGGGGTGGAGGCGGCAAGGGCCAGAAGATCGCCCAGCTCCTCAAGCCCGGCCAGGAGATCCTTGTCCAGGTGGTCAAGGATCCGCTCAAGACCAAGGGCGCCCGCCTGACCATGGAGCTCTCGATCGCCGGGCGCTACCTCGTCTACGTGCCCAACGGAGAGGGCGTCGGGGTATCGCGCCGGCTCGAGGACAAGGAGCGCGAGCGGCTGCGCAAGGCGGCCAAGAACCTCGAGATCGGCGAGGGCGGGGCGATCGTCCGCACGGCGGCCCACGGGGCCACGCGCGAGGACCTCGAGCGTGAGATCCGCTACCTGCACAAGCTGCACGAGATCCTCGAGCGGCGCACACAGGAGTCGGCCGCCCCCTCGATGGTCTTCCAGGAGGCCGACCTCGCGGTGCGCGTGGTCCGCGACATCTTCTCGGCCCAGTTCGAGCGGGCCGTGGTCGACGACGAGGACCAGCACCACCGCCTCGTCTCCTTCTTCACCCGCACCGCGCCCGAGCTCGTCGACCGGGTCGAGCTCCACCGCGACGAGGAGTCGCTGCTCGAGCGCTTCGGCGTCGAGGCGGCGGTGGCCTCGACGCTCAACCGGCGTGTCGACCTCCCCTCGGGCGGCTACCTGATCATCGACTACGCCGAGGCCATGACGGTCATCGACGTCAACTCGGGCTCGTTCACCGGCCGCGGTCGCGGCGCCCGCCTCGAGGACACCATCACCAGGACCAACCTCGAGGCCGCCGACGAGGTCGTCCGCCAGCTGCGCCTGCGCGACATCGGCGGGATCATCGTCATCGACTTCATCGACATGGCCCGGGCCCGCAACCGCGACGACGTCCTCAAGGTGCTCCGCCGGGCGCTCGACGAGGACCGCACGAAGACCTACGTGGTCGAGATCTCGCCGCTCGGGCTGGTCGAGATGACCCGCCAGAACGTGACCGAGGGCGTGCGCGAGATCCTCACCAAGACGTGCCCGACCTGCGAGGGCGAGGGTGTCGTGCTCTCCGAGGAGACGGTCGCCCTCGACGTCGAGCGCCGTCTGCGCGAGCTCGCGGCCGAGCGCCCCGAGCCCGAGGCCTTCCTCATCCAGGCCCACCCGGCCGTGGCCACCACGCTGCTCGGCGGGCCGGGAACCCCGCCGCTCATAGAGCTCGAGCAGGAGCTCGGCCGCCACTTCCACTTCGAGGGCTCCGAGTCGCTGCCGATCGACCACTTCGAGGTCATGCTCGAGGGCACCCGGGGCGAGGTCGAGGAGCGAGCGCTTCCGTTCCAGGTCGGGCATGAGGTCCTCGTCTCGATCGAGGAGCCTCACATGTACAACGAGGACGACGCGGTGGCCAAGATCGACGGCTACATCGTCTCGGTCACGGGGGCGGGACGGTTGATCGGCAACAAGCGGCTCGTACGCATCGAGCGCATCGGACGGACCTCCGCCGACGCCTCGCTGGTCGACGCCGAGCGCGGCGACGGCGACTCGGAGCCGCGCGACGAGAAGGAGGAGGACCGCTCGGCGCGCCGGCGGCGCCGGCGCGGCGGACGAGGCGGCCGGTCGCACGCGGACGCGGTGGCGGAGGGCGCGGACTAGGGAGTTCGAAGCCGCGCCAGGCGCCGGGGCAGGCGCTCGACGAGGTACAGCAACCCGATCAGGGTCATGAGCGCGCCAGTGGCGGCAACCTCCTCGACCGGTTCGACCAGGAGCTGGGCGAGCGGAAAGCCGAAGACGCCGACCCGCGCCCCGACCCGGAACGAGCGCAGCGCACCGAGGGCCAGGCAGGCGCCCAGACACGCGGCCGCGGCGAGCGGCGCGAGCACGAAGACCCCGCCCGCGAAGGTCATCACCGACTTGCCGCCGCGAAAGGACGCGAAGACCGGCAGCGCATGGCCGACCATCGCCCCCGCCACCCCGACGTAGGGGCCCCACTCACCGCCCAGGCCCAGCCCGGCGAGACCCGCGGTGAGTCCCTTGAGCCCGTCGCCGGCGAAGACCGGCGCCGCGGCGCGCCCGCCGAGCTGCTCCATGGCGTTCCAGGCGCCGGGGTTGCCGTCGCCGACGGCGCGCAGATCGACGCCGTGGGCGCGGCCCACGAGCAGGGCGACGGGGATCGAGCCCAGCAGGTATCCGATAATCACCGTGAGCGCGAGTTCGATCATGGTTGCCTCCTTCCACCTCATCCGCTATCCGCGATCCACCGCGCCGGAGGGATTCTCGCGCATGGCCTTCGATCGGCCCGAGCTCAAGCAGGTCGAGGGGCTGCGCTTCTGGCGCCTGCTCGGGACCGGCCAGGGGCGGACCATGACCATGAGCGCGGACCTGCGGCGCTGGGCCCTGTTCGCGGTCTGGGAGGACGACGACGCGGTGACGCGCTTCCTCGCCGACTCGCCCGTGGCCGAGCGCTGGGGCCGCCTCGCGCGAGAAGCGTGGCACGTGCGCCTGGCGCCGGTGCGCGCGCACGGCTCCTGGGGCGGCGAGAATCCGCTGGCCGGTACGGGGGAGCGGGAGAGCGAGGGCGCCGCCGCGGCTGGCGGCGATGTCGCCGGTGCCGCGGTGGCTAGCCCCGACCCCGGCGCCGCGGCGCCGGTGGCCATCCTCACCCGAGCCGCGATCCGTCCGCTCGCGCTCCTTCCTTTCTACCGGGCGATCGCACCGCCCGCGGCCGACCTCCTGCGTCAACCCGAGCTGATCGAATCGGTCGGCGTGGGGGAGTGGCCGCTGGCACGCCAGGCCACCTTCTCGCTGTGGCGCAGCCTCGAGGGCGCTCGTCGCTACGCGTACGGCCGCCCCGACCATCGTGAGGTCGTGCGCCGGACCCGCGCCGAGCGCTGGTACTCGGAGGAGCTGTTCGCGCGCTTCCGTCCCTACGGGTCGCAGGGGACGTGGAACGGGAGGGATCCGCTCGCGGAGGCCTGAGCCCGGCAGCTCCCGTGCCCGCTCGGCTCGCGTCAGCCGGCGGGGCCGATCCGCTCGGCCACGAGGCGGGCGCCGAGGGCGACGAGCGGGAGCCCGCCGCCCGGGTGGACCGTCCCCCCGACCAGATGCAGCCCGGCGACGCCGCGAGCGGCGTTGCCCGGTCGGTCGAGGCTGCCGCGCAGGCGCCCGTGGGGAGCGGCGCCGTAGATCGCGCCGCCCGGGGCGCCGGTCTCGCGCTCGAGGTCGGCCGGCGTGCGCCGGGCGCGGACCTCGATCCGCTCCCGCACGTCGATTCCCCGTGCGGCGAGGCGCTCCAGCAGGTGTGCCTCGTAACCGTCGGCGCGGGCGTCCCAGTCGAGTCCGCCGCCGTTCGTCGGCGCGTTGACCAGCACGAACAGGTTCTCGCCGCCGGCCGGTGCCTGGGTCGGGTCGCTGGCCACCGAGGCGCTCAGGTAGAGCGTCGGGTCCGCGACGGGCCGGCGACGAGCGAAGACGTCGTCGAACTCGGCGTCGTAGTCGGCCGGGAAGAGGATGGTGTGGTGGCAGAGCTCGGGTGTGCGGTCGCGCAGCCCGAGCATGAGCACGAATCCCGAGAGCGAGCGCTCGGCCTCGAGCACGCGCGAGCGCTCGCGGCGGGCACGCGAGCGCTCGATCCCGGCGCTCGACCCGTGGCCGGGCTGGAGCAGGTCGGCGAACAGCGCTTGGGCGTCGACCCCGCAGACAACCGCGTCGCACTCGACCGTCTCGGCGTCGGTCTCGACCGCGCGCACGCGCCGCGGAGCGCCGTCACCGCTCGAGCAGACGATCCGTTGCGCCCCGGTCCCGACCCGCAGCTCGCCGCCGAGGCGCTCGACCTGCCCGGCGAGGGCCTCGACGAGCCGGTGCAGCCCGCCCGCGACGTGCCAGGCTCCAAAAGCGTGCTCGACGTAGCCGGCGGCGGCCAGCGCCGCCGGTGCGCGGCGCGGATCGGCTCCGGCGTAGGTCGCGAAGCGCTCGGCCACGAGCCGCAGGCGCGGGTCGCGCAGGTGCGCGCGGGCGAGCGAGCGCAGCGTGCGCCACGGGCGCACGCGCAGGAGGTCGAGCGGGTGGGGGCTCGGCTCGCCCGGCGTCGGGCGCCGCGGAGGCCACGGCGGCGGGGCGCTCAGGTAGCGCAGCGAGGCCGGCCACATGCTCGCGCAGGCGCCCATGAAGGCGGCCCAGTCGGTCCCCGCGCCCGGCGACCACTCCTCGAGCGCGGCGAGCGTGGGCGGCAGGTCCGCGCCGAGGTCGAAGCCGGTTCCGTCGGCGAAGCGATAGCGGGTCACCGGCTCGACCCGGACGAGCTCGAGCTCGTCGGCGAGTGGGGGTCCGGTGGCCGCGAACAGCTCTTCGAAGACCCAGGGCATGGTCAGAAGCGACGGGCCCGAGTCGAAGCGGTAGCCGGCGCGCTCGACCAGCCCGCACTTGCCGCCGGGGACATCGGCGCGTTCGAGCACCGTGACCGAGTGGCCGAGGGCGGCCAGCCGCGCGGCCGCGGCCAGGCCGCCCACCCCGGCGCCGACCACGACGATCCTCATCGCGGGCGTCGAACGGCGCGCGGAGCGAGCCGGCGTGCCAGCGCGGGCACCGCGAAGGCGCCCATCGCGGCGGCGCCGGTCGCGGCGATCCGCGGCCGGCGCCAGACCGCCAGGTTGGCGACCGTCTCGCCGATCCAGGTCCAGGCGTAGAGGGCGAGGGCGCCGTCGTCGCGGGCCGTGACCTCGGCCGGCCCCCGCTCCAGCGCCGCCCAGGACGAGAAGATCACCAGAGAAGTGGCGAACCAGCCGAGGAAGTTCGAGGCCGGCACGCCCTCGTAGCGCCCGCCGCCGGGCCACGACCAGTATTCCTCGCGGACCATGCGCGGATCGAGGAAGACGTCCCACGCGGTCAGCGCCCCCGCCGCCAGCGGCACGCGCACCGCCGGGCGGGGGTCGACCAGACCGGCCACCACCCAGGCCGGGCGCGACATCATCGCCCAGGCGGCAAAGGCGAGTAGGGGAACGCCCGCGACGCTCGGCCCGAGCTTGTCGCTGTAGTGGTAGTGCCCGAACGGACGGCCGGTGGCCACGCCCGCGAGCTCGACGGCGAACCCGGTCCCGCCGGCCCCGAGCAGCAAGGTCGCGCCGCGCCGGGTACCTCGGGCCTCGGCCGCCTCGGCGCCGGCGGCGGCGAGCATGAGCACGACGATCGAGCGGGTGGCGGCCGTGAGGTGGCGCGCAGGCAGGAACGAGTAGCCCACCTGGGCGCCGACCAGCAGCGCGAACAGCGATCGAAACGCCCTCATCGAGCGGCGAGTCTAGGGGCGGGCGCGGGACCCGCCCACCGGCCCACGCGCGCTAGACTCGCCACCGCGACGCCCCCGGTGGGCGTCTTCTCTTGCCATGTACGCAATCGTCAAAGTCGGAGGCCGGCAGTATCGGGTCGAGGAGGGTGATTCCCTGCTCGTCAACCGCCTGCGCGAGGACGAGGGCGCGACGGTCGAGCTCCACCCGATCCTCTTCCGCGACGACGAGGCGATCCTCGACCCCGGCGAGCTGGCCAAGGTCAAGGTCGAGGCCGTGGTGGCGGGCCACGAGCGCGGCCCGAAGATCCACGTGCTCAAGTTCAAGCCGAAGCACGGCTACAAGAAGCGCATGGGCCATCGCTCCGACCTGACGCGGCTAGAGGTCAAGGAGATCAAGATGATGTCGCGCAAGCGGCCAGGCCAGGCGAAGAAGGAGAGCGGCGATGGCGCATAAGAAGGGACTCGGATCGAGCCGCAACGGCCGCGACTCGCAGGCTCAGCGCCTCGGGGTCAAGGTCTTCGCCGGCCAGACGGTCACCGGCGGCGAGATCATCGTCCGCCAGCGCGGTACGGTCTTCCGCCCGGGCGAGGGCGTCGGGATCGGCAAGGACCACACCATCTTCGCCAAGCGCCCGGGCACGGTCGATTTCAGCGCCAAGCGGCGGGGTCGCGTGATCTCCGTCCTGCCCGAGGGCTAGGCGCCGGGCGCCCGGCGCCCGAAGAAGTGCTCAGCGACCGCGCCAGGATCTACGTACAGGCCGGCGCCGGCGGCAGCGGAGTCGTCTCCTTCCGCCGCGAGGCCCACGTTCCCCGCGGAGGGCCGGACGGCGGTGACGGCGGCCGCGGCGCCGACGTGGTGCTGGTCTGCGACCCGTCGCTGCGCGACCTCGCCCATTTCCGCCGCCGGGCGCACTTCAAGGCCGCTCGCGGCGGCCACGGCGAGGGCGGGAATCGCCACGGGGCGAGCCCGTCCGAGCTCCAGATCGCCGTCGCGCCCGGCACCGTGGTGGACGATCCGCTCCACGAGGCGCGCTACGACCTGCGCGACGCCGGCGAGCGGGCCGTGGTCGCCCAGGGCGGCTCGGGCGGGCGCGGCAACCGCCGCTTCGCCACGCCCACGCGCCAGGCCCCACGCTTCGCCGAGCGCGGTCTGCCGGGCGAGGAGGGATGGATCGAGCTCCAGCTCAAGCTGCTGGCCGACGCCGGCCTCGTGGGGCTTCCCAATGCCGGCAAGTCGTCGGTCCTCGCCCGCCTGACCCGGGCCCAGCCGCGGGTCGCCGACTACCCCTTCACCACCCTCGAGCCGGTGCTCGGCGTGCTCGAGGGCGAGGAGCGCCAGCTCGTGATGGCCGACATCCCGGGTCTGATCGAGGGCGCGCACGATGGTGCCGGCCTCGGACACGACTTCCTGGCCCACATCGAGCGGACCCGGTTGCTCGTCCACGTGCTCGACCTCGCGCCGGTGGATGGCTCGGACCCGGTGGCCAACCACGCGACCGTCGAAGCGGAGCTCGCCGGGCACGGCGCGGGCCTCGAGGAGCTGCCGCGGCTCCTGTGCCTCTCGAAGGCTGACCTCGTGCCGGCCGACCGGGCCGAGGCCGCGGCGAGCGAGTGGCGCGAGCGCCTCGGTGAGTCCGTGCTCGAGGTGCTCGTTACCTCCGCCGCGACGGGGCAGGGGCTCGAGGAGCTCGGCGCCGCGGTGCTCCGGGCCATCCCGGCGCCGGACGACGGCGCGCCCGGGCCCGGCGACGCGGCGATGCCGAGCACTGCCCATCGCGTCTACCGTCCCGGCGGGGGCGATTCCTTCGACGTCGAGGCGGTGTCGAGCGGTGGCTTCCGCGTCACCGGTCCCGCGGTCGAGCGCCTGGTCGCTCGCCACGACCTCGAGAACCCCGACGCGCTGCGCTACCTCGAGGAGCGCCTGCGCGGGATCGGCGTGATCCGCGCGCTCGAGGCCGCCGGCTTCTTCCCGGGCGACGACGTCGAGATCGCCGGCACGGTGTTCGAGCTCGATCCGGGCGCCCCGCTCACCTGAGTCAGCCGGGAGAGCAGAGGGCCTGGCGTCAGCCGAGGTCGCGCGTGAAGCGGAGATGATCGGGCTGCCACACGTAGCCGAGCGCCTCCCATAGCGCGAAGGCGGCGGGCTCGTCCCTCGCCACGATCGCGGTCAACCGGATCGCGCCGCGCCTGCGTAGCCGCTCCTCTCCGCGACGCACCAGCTCCGTGGCCAGCGCGCGGCGCCGACTTCCGGGCGCGACCGCGAGCCGATGGAAGCTCCCCCGCCAGCCGTCCCAGGCCACGATCAGTGAGCCGACGAGCGCGCCGCCGGCGTCCACGACGAGGAGCGCCTCGGGATCGTGGGTCAGGAGAACGAGCAGCGATTCGCGCGAGTCGGTCGGGGTGGCGACGCTCTCCGCGGCGCGCCAGAGCTCGAGCACGGCCTCGACGTCGTCGCGCCGTCCCCCTCGGATCGACCAGTCGCCGCCCAAGCGGCGAGAGATACCAGTCCCGGCGAGGCGGGACGAGCGCGACGCGAGGCGTGCAGGTCCGCGCTCCGCGAGCGCCCGCCACCTAACCTTTGGCGTCATGGGACCGGTGGTGGTCAAGCTCGGCTCGAGCGTCGTCTCCGAGGACGAGGGTCACATCCGCCTCGAGGTCATCGAGCGGGTCTGCGCCGAGGTTGCCGAGCTCCACGACGCCGGCGACGGGGCGATCATCGTCACCTCGGGGGCGATCGCCCGCGGTGTCGGGACGATGGGGCTCGGCGCCCGTCCCCGGGCCATGGACGAGCTCCAGGCCGCTTCCGCGGTCGGGCAGGGCAAGCTCTACCGGATCTACGACGAGCTGCTGGCCGCGCGTGGAGTGCCGAGCGCGCAGATCCTCCTCACCTTCTTCGACATGTCGGCGCGGACGCACTACCTGAACGCGCGCGCCACTCTGCGCCGGCTGCTCGCCTGGCGCGTCGTGCCGGTCATCAACGAGAACGACACCACCGCGACCGACGAGATCTCCTTTGGCGACAACGACTTCCTAGCGGCCCAGGTGGCGATCCTCATCGGCGCCGAGCTGCTGCTCCTGCTGACCGATA
This sequence comes from Solirubrobacterales bacterium, assembly GCA_038232755.1. Classification (GTDB taxonomy): domain Bacteria; phylum Actinomycetota; class Thermoleophilia; order Solirubrobacterales; family Thermoleophilaceae; genus JACCUC01. The sequence continues at coordinate 19,931 of JBBSNG010000014.1, forward strand.
CCGATGGCCTGCACACCGCCGATCCGCGCCGCGACCCGACGGCCCGGCTCGTGCCCGAAGTCTCCGACTTCGAGTCGCTCGGCGACCTCGACATCGGCGCCGCCAGCTCGCCGCTCGGCTCGGGCGGGATGCGCTCCAAGGTGGTGGCCGCGGAGATGGCCACCGCGGCCCGGATACCGACCGCGATCGTCAACGGCCTCGAGCCCGGTGCTCTGCTGGCCGCGCGGCGCGGTGAGCGCGTCGGCACCCGGTTCCACACCCGGGCCACGCGGGTGTCGAGCTTCAAGCTGTGGCTCAAGTACGCCAAGCCGAGCCACGGGCGGCTGCTCGTCGACGCGGGCGCCGAGCGCGCCCTGCGCGATCGCGGCACGAGCCTCCTGCCGGTGGGGGTGCGCGGCGTCGAGGGCGACTTCGACGCCGGCGACGCGGTGGTCGTGGTCGCCGACGACCAGCGCCCCGTCGGCAAGGGGATCGTCAACTACTCGGCGCGCGAGCTGCGCCGCATCAAGGGGCTGAAGACCGCGGATGTGCAGGCGATCGTGGCGCGCCCGAGCGCCGAGGCCGTGCACCGCGACTACTTCGTGCTCGATTGAGCGACCGAGACGGTTACGCTTAACGGGTGGCCGTAGAGACCCTCTCCGTCGCGAGCGTCTGCGCCGAGGCGAAGCGCGCCTCGCGCGCGCTCGCGCAGCTCGACGCCGGCGCCAAGGACGCGGCGCTGCTGGCCATGGCCGACGCTCTGGCCGAGTGCGCCGGCGAGATCCTCGAGGCCAACGCCCGCGACATGGAGGCCGGCGCCGACGGCGACCTCGGCGACGCCCTGCTCGACCGCCTCGCGCTCACCCCAACTCGCCTGGTCGGGATGGCCGACGACGTACGGCGGATCGCCGCGCTGCCCGATCCGGTCGGCGATGTCATCGAGGGCCGGCGGCTGCCCAACGGGCTCGATCTGCGCAAGCTGCGCGTACCACTCGGGGTGATTGCGGTGGTCTACGAGGCGCGGCCCAACGTGACGATCGACTGCTCGGCGCTTTGCCTGAAGTCGGGCAACGCGATCGTCCTGCGCGGCTCGTCGATCGCCGCGCACTCGAATGCGGTCCTGACCTCGGTGGCCGCCGAGGCGGTGGCCGCGGCGGGCCTGCCGCTCGGCTCGGTCTCGCAGGTGTCCGGCGGCGGGCGCGAGGAGCTGGCCGAGCTCGCCACGGCGTCGGAGTCGGTCGACCTGATCATCCCGCGCGGGGGAGAGGGACTGAAAAAGGCGCTGTCGGCGGTGGCCACGGTCCCGGTGATCTACGCCGCGGCGGGCAACTGCCACGTCTATGTCGACGCGAGCGCCGATCTCGACGCGGCACGGGCGATCACCCTCAACGCCAAGCTCCAGCGACCGGGCACGTGCAATTCGGCCGAGACGCTGCTCGTGCACCGCGACGCCGCGCCGGCGTTCCTACCCGCGGTGATCGCGGACCTGCGCGCCGCCGGCGTGGAGCTGCGCGTCGACGGGCGCACGCGGGCGCTGGCGGGCGAGGCCGCCGACGCCCTCCTCGACGCGAGCGAGGAGGACTACGCCACCGAGTTCCTCGCCCTGACCCTCGCGGTGCGCGTGGTGGACTCCGCCGCGGAGGCGATCGAGCACGTGAACCGCCACGGCAGCGGTCACTCGGAGGCGATCGTCACCTCCTCGACCGAGGCCGCGCGAGCGTTCACCGGCGGCGTCGACGCAGCCTGCGTGTACGTCAACGCCTCGACGCGGTTCACCGACGGCGGCCAGTTCGGCCTCGGGGCCGAGATCGGCAACTCGACCCAGAAGCTGCACGCGCGCGGGCCGATCGGGTTGCGCGAGCTCTGCACCTACAAGTACGTGGTCGAGGGCGCGGGTCACACGCGCCCTTAGGGAGTTCTGGGAGCGCTTGCGACTGGGCATCCTCGGGGGCGTCTTCAATCCCCCTCATCTCGGTCATCTCATGGGCGCGCAGGAGGCCCTCGTGCAGCTCGAGCTCGACGAGGTCTGGTTCGTGCCGGTCGGCCGGGCGCCGCACCGCGAGGTCGAGGCCGACCCTGGACCCGACGCTCGGCTCGCACTCTGTCGGGCGGCGATCGAGGACGACGAGCGCCTCGGGGTCTCGAGGATCGAGCTCGACCGGCCCGGGCTCTCCTACACCGCCGACACCTTGCGGGCCCTGCGCGCCGAGCGACCGGCCGGCGACGAGCTCGTCCTCCTGCTCGGCGGCGACCAGGCCGCGGAGCTGCCGCAGTGGCGCCAGCCCGAAGACGTCCTGGCCCTGGCCGAGGTCGGCGTCGTCGCGCGCGCGGAGCTCTCGCCAGACGACGTGCGCGCGCGTGTCGACGGACTTTGCGGGGCGGAGGGGCTACGTTTCTTCGAGATGCCGCGTATCGACATCTCCTCGACGCTCGTGCGCCGGCGCGTCGCCGAGGGCCGGCCGATCCGCTACCTCGTGCCCCGGCCGGTCGAGCGGCTGATCGCCGAGCTCGGCCTCTACCGCGCGCCCGTGACGGCCTCGTGAGCGCACCCGATCCCCTGCGAGCGCGCCCCGAGGTGGCCGGCTCGCCCGCCGGCGTAGGGCAGCTCGAGGGCCTCGCCCTGGCCGAGCGGATCGCCGCGATCGCCTCGGACCGAAAGGCGATCGACATCCGGCTCGTCGATCTGCGCGGGCTCGTGGCCTACACCGACACGCTCGTGGTCTGCTCTGGGAACACGGAGCGCCAGGCCAAGGCCATCCACGACGCCATCCACCGCGAGCTCAAGGACGAGCACGGAATGCTTCCGCGCCGGGTCGAGGGCGAGCGCGAGGCGCGCTGGATCCTCATGGACTACCTCGACTGCGTGGCGCATCTGTTCACGCCCGAGGCGCGGGCGTTCTACCGGATCGACCAGTTGTGGGGGGACGCGCCGGCGCGGGCGGTGGAGTAGGGGTTCGTCCGGCGGAGGAACGAGCGTTCGCCTCTTGCTGACGACCAACCAGAAGGGCGCGATCGCGGAGACCGCAGTCATCGCGGCGGCTACGAAGCTGGGTGTCGAGGCATACCGGCCGGTCTCCGAGGGCGGGCGATACGATTTCGTTCTCGGGGGTTGATCAACAGCTTGTGCGCG
>JBBSNG010000015.1:0-22656 GCA_038232755.1 Solirubrobacterales bacterium
GCCGAGATCGCCGAGCCGTGGATCGCGGCGATCCTGTTCTTCCTTGGCCTCTACATCCTCGTCCGCTTCTCGCGGCGGCGGCACACGCCGGAGCCCCGGGCCGACCAGGGCCGGCTGCGCGCGGTCTTCCTCGCCCCGCTCGGCGCCTTTGCCGGCCTGATCGACGCCATGGGCGGCGGCGGCTGGGGCCCGATCGGCACCTCTTCGCTGCTCTCGTCAGGGCGCCTCGAGCCGCGCAAGGTCATCGGGTCGATCGACACGTCCGAGTTCCTCGTGACCCTCGGCGCCTCCGCCGGCTTCCTGGTCGCGCTGAGCTTCGCGCAGATCAACGCGGGCTGGCTCGTCGCGCTCCTCGTCGGAGGGCTGATCGCCGCACCGATCGCGGCGTGGCTCGTGTGCAAGCTCCCGGCGCGCGTCCTCGGCGCCGTCGGTCGGAGGGCTGATCCTCGTGACCAATACGAAGACCTTCGGCGAGGCGGTCGGAGCTCCGACGGAGGTGCTCGTGGCGGCCTACGTCGTGCTGATCACGGTCTGGCTCGCGGCGATCGCCTCGGCGGTGGTCGCGGCACGACGCGACGTGCGAGGGGTCCCGCAGCCGGTCTGAGCCCGAATGTGCGAGACAGACCCCTCATCGTATGACGACAAGGTATACTCGAAGCATGACCACCCAGATTGCGGTCAAGCTGCCAGACGAGCTCGTCGACGAGGTCGACCGGCTCGTCGAGCACGGTGCCTTCGACAGCCGGTCGCACGCGATCCGCACCGGTCTCGAGACCATGGTGACCGTCCGCCGACGCGAAGAGCTGGACCGGCGATACCGAGACGCCATGGCCCGGATGCCCGAGAGCGAGGAGGAGATCGCCGAGGCGACCCGCCTGGCCGTGGAGTCGATACACGACGAACCGTGGGAGCGCTGGTGGTAGCGCGCGGCGAGTTGTGGTGGGGTGAGGCACCCGACGAGAAGGGCCGCCCGTACCTGGTCGTGAGCCGCGACGCAGCCAACGAGGTGATGCAGCGGGTCCTCGTCGCGCCGGTGACCAGGCGCGTCCGCGGACTGCCCAGCGAAGTGCGGGTCGGAGCCGACGAAGGGTTGCCCGTCGAGTCGGTCGCATCGTTCGACAACCTGCGGCCGTTTCCCAAGGCCTTGCTCGTCCGTCGGATCGGCGCCTTGGGGCCACGGGGACACGAGATCTGCCGCGCGGGAGCGGCCACGCTGGACTGCTGAGTCCCAGCGTTCGGCTGGAGGTGCACGCCGGCCCTCGGCAGCCGGAATCGTCCCACCTGCGCGGCGAACCCCTCGCCGACATCGTGCCCCACCGTCGGTGCAGCCCGTGACTACCCGGCGCATGGCTGGCCGAAGAGCTGCGGACGCGGTCGACTGACCCGGAGCTCAACCACGAGCTCGACGAGCTGGTCGGAGAGACGGTCGACGATCTGACCTGGCCCGCGCGGCCGACCCGCTACCGGTGAACGACCCGGTGATGGGAGCGTTCGCCCGGATCGTGCGCGACTGCCGGCGAGAGGGCGTGCGAGTGCGGATCCTCGATGCGCTGATAGCCGCCACCGCCGGAGAGCACGCCCTTGCGGTGGTGACTCAGGAAGACGACTTCGAGGCGATGGCGCGGGTCCCCGCTCTCCGTCGGCGTGGCCAGTTCGTTTGGGCACCGGGTGAGTCGCTCGCACGGTGAAGACCGCTTCGATGATCTGGCGCAGGCGGCCACCGTCGAACCGGGTGAGGCCTGCGATCAACAGCATGTCGATCAGATCCTTCGGCCGGGAGCTCGGCTGGTCGCCGGCGTAGATCCGGGAGTACGCGTGCAGCTTTTCGGCGAGGTGCTGTTCGAGCGGCGCCGCCGGCACGCTGACCGAGTCGATTCCGGCGAACGACAGCGCCCCCGGCGTGAGGAGGCGATCCGGAGCCATCACTGGTTCGATCGCGAAGCCCACGTCGACGATCAGCTCCTCGAAGACCCGGCCTGCGACGGAGGCAACCACTCGGTAGCGCAGGCCTCCGCCACCCAGGTCCGGCGCGGTCGCAGTGCGGTCGATCTCGAAGTCGAAGAAGTCGTCGAGGTCGGCGGCGGTGGCGGTCAGGAGCGCCTCGGCGACCTCGGCCTCGGAGGCGCGCCAATCGAGGTCCACGTCCTTGGTCGCCCGAGCCCGATCGGCGACTCGGAGCTCCAGCGCGAACCCGCCCTTTACGAGCCACTGATCGGGTGCGGTCGCCTCCAGGCGAGCGAGCAGACGCTCGAACGCAACGCGCTTACGCGCGCGCTGGAGGCTTGGCCCGCCCGCCGCCGCGTCGTTCTTCAGGCGCTGTTCCAGGGCGACTCGGAACGCTGCGGCGCTCTCGTACCTCATGAGGCGACCGCGCTCGTAAACCGATCGATCTGGTCCCGCACGCTAGGCCCCCGGTCCGCGCCCGCCCGACGCAGGCGGGCGGGCGTCGTCAGTCCACGACCGAGCGCCTGGGAGACCGCCAGCTCGAGCTGCTCGGGTTGGCCGCCGGCCTCCAGCACATCGGCGATGGTCCGCTCGGGCGAGGTGACCGGAACGCCGTTGGCACGGCGAGCGTCCTGGCCGGTCAGTGGCCTCGTGGTCGTGTGGACTCGGACGCCGGGGCGGGTGTGCCGGCGGCGTTTCGCGCGCGGGATCGAGATGTGGACGTGGTCGGCGATCACATCGGAGAGGTCGAGGAGCTCGAGCGCGCTCTCGTGGGAGACAACGGCCTCCGGGATGCCCATGCCGAGCCACGCAGCAACGATGTGCTCGTGGGGGTCCGAGGGGAAGAGCCGGATGCGATAGAGGCCGCGAGCGACCCGCTCGAAACGTCCTCCGGCCCGCGCGTGGTGACTCAGGGTGCGGCGGTCCATGCCGGCCTCGCCTGCCTGCCTCGCGGTGAAGTAGCCAGCCTGCGATTCTGCTTGCCGGTAGAGGGCATCGTGATCTGGTGCGTCGTGCATTTGTCCGACATTATGGGACAAGCGCACGACGGAACCCCGAGGGGAGACGCTAGGACGCGTCCCGACCGAAAACGGAAGTGGAGGGACGCTCAGCAGGCAGGGTCTCGCTGTGCCTCGCGGCCGCGGGCGTCCGACCGTTTCCTCATGGGTGCGCTACGCCTGCCCCTCCACCGCCCCCGGAACCCCGGTATTCGTCGAGTACTTCGGCTGCAACCGCATCTCCGGCCGGATCTGCTGCACCGCCTGTGCCACCGCGATCGCCGACTCCGCGAACCCGGTGGCGATCAGCTTGAGCTTGCCGTCGAAGGTGGTGATGTCGCCGGCGGCCCAGACCCCCTCCATCGAGGTGTGCATGACCTGGTCGACGACGATCGCGCCCTTCGAGATCTCGAGCGGCCACGCCTTGAGCGGCCCGAGCGCGGTCTTGAAGCCGAGCTGGAGCAGGATGGCGTCGCACTCGAGGTCGACCACGTCGTCCTCGTTCTCGGAGTGGAAGAGCGTGATGCGCTCGACGGCGCCGTTGCCGGCCACCTCGCGAACCTGATAGGGCGTGCGCACGTCGACCTTGCCGGCCGCGGCCGCCTCCTCGATCTCCCTGACGGTGACCTCATGCGCGCGGAACCCCTCGCGACGGTGCACGAGGGTGATCGACTCGGCGGTGTCGAGCAGGTTGATCGTCCAGTCGCAGGCCGAGTCGCCGCCGCCGATGATCACCACCTTCTTGCCGGCAAAGGCCGCCTTCTCGCCGACGAGGTAGTGAGCGCCGCGACCCTCCCACGGGTCCATGTCGAAGCCCGGCAGCTTCTTCGGCTCAAAGGCGCCGTGGCCGCCGGCGATGATCACCGTGCGGGTGAGCAGGTCGCCGCGGTCGGTCTTGAGGCGGAGGATCTGGCGCTCGGGGTCGTCGGGGTCGGTCTCGTACTCGATCCGGTCGGCCGTGGTCTCGAGGTGGACGGGCACGTCGAACTGCTCGATGGCCTGGCGGCGGAGCTGGTCGACGAGGTCCTTGGCCAGCACGCGCGGGTGGCCGGGTACGTCGAAGATCCACTTCTCGGGGTAGAGCGTGGTGAGCTGGCCGCCGAGGTCCGGCAGCGAATCGATGATCCGGCAGCTCGCCTCGCGCATCCCGGCCCAGAAGGCGGTGATCAGGCCGACCGGGCCCGCGCCGATGACGGTGATGTCGCGGATCTCGGTGTCGAGCTCTTGGGCGGCGGACGCGCCGTTGCTCGCCGGGCCGCCGCCGTTCGTGTGCTGGGTCATGGCGTGAGGATCAGGTCAGGGTGGGGGTGACGGCCGTGGCCTCGCCGTCGAGAGCGTTCAGCGCGCGCTCGACCGAGGTCGATATGCAGGTGAAGATCGGCGTCTCCGACTCGGTGTAGAGGCTCGATTCGGTGCCCCGGAGCTCGTGCACCAGGTCGAGGAACTCGCCCGGGTCGTCGGCGTCGAAGGAGACCAGGAACTCCTGGTCGTCCAGACCATAGCTATAGGCGGTGTTGATCTCGATTGTGGGATGGCGGCGGCCGACATCGATGTGGCCGCGCATGATCCGCATCCGCTCCTCGCCGGGCAGGCGGTACCACTCGCGCTTCTTCCACATCGGGTAGACGATGTGGAAGTGCTTCTCGGAGCCCGCCCGGGGCGCGAGCGGCGAGGTCTCGTCCGGCGGGGTATAGGGCGAGGGCTTGGTCATGGCCAGGTAGGAGTAGGGGAGCGTCGCCCATTGCATGAGGCCGCTCTGATTGAGGACCACGTGGAGCTCGTGGATCGAGTCCAGGCTGGGGGAGACGGTCCGGATCATCAGGTCGGCGTCACCGCGCGTGCCCACCAGCGAGTAGGTCCTGAGGAAGTGGTCCTCGGCGAAGTCGAGACAGGCCGCGGCGAGCTCGCGCTTGTCCTGGGCGCGCGCGTCGGCGTGCTGGCGACGCCACGCGGGATCGAGCTTGAGGAAGGTCAGCTTGACGAAGTTGCGGTCGGCCACAACCATAGAGTCTGGCGCATGGCGGGTTCCGTCGTTCGGCGCGTGCTGCGACTGCTCGGCGCGCTCGGGGCCGCGGCGGTGCTCCTCGGGGCGGCGGCGGTGCCGGCCCTCGCCGCGTCATCGGTCCCATCAGGCCGGGCGGCGGTCCTCTTCCTGCCCTGGTCGGAGGCTGCGGGGGGTGACCGCGTGCTGCTGGAGCGGCTGGGCGAGCGCCGGCGCGGTCTCGCCGTCGGCTTGACCAGCGCGACGGTCGGCGGTTACGCTCCCGAGCAGTTCGCGCTCGACCTGAGCCAGGGGACGCGCGTGCCGCTCGGGCTCTACGCCGGCCCGCCGCCGCCCCTCGCGCTCGGGGCGCGGCCGGGCGGCGGCCCGGCCATCGAAGGATGGGAGGAGGTGAGGGCGCGCGCGAGGCGCGCGCCGGCCCGGCTCGAGCCCGGTCTGCTGGCAGCGGCGGCGGAGCGCGCCGGACGACGCGTGACCTATCTCGGTTCCTCGCGCGCGCCCGAGACCGCGGTGGCAGCCGATCTCGGCGGGCGGGTGGAGGCCCCTTCGACCGAGCCGACCGGCGCTGCGGCGGCGCACGTCGGCTCGGCCTGGCGCGAGACCGACCTGCTGGTTGCGCGGCTGCCGGACGGGGACGGGGGCCTCGCGGTCCTCGGTCGGCTGCTCGAGCTCCGCTCGCCGTCCGATCTCGTCTACGTCGTGCGCGCGCCGCCGCCGCCGGCCGCGTCGCGCGCCCCCCTGCTCGCCACCGGCCTCGCGGGCCCCGGCTTCGAAGCCGGACGCGGCTTCGGGTCGGCGACGACCCGCCGGACCGGACTCGTCGCCGCCACCGACGTGGCGCCGACCGTGCTCGAGGGCATCGGAGTGGAGTTGCCGTCGACGATGGCGGGCCGGCGGATCGAGGCTCGCCCGAGCTCGGCGGGAGCGGGCGCCGCGATCCGCCGGCGCGAGCGCCTCACCGCGATCCTGCCCCGCCGACCGCCGGCCCTGCTCGCGCTGCTCGCCGCCTGGGTCGCGACCGTCGCTGCGCTCGCTCTGGCCCGGGGGCGCGCGGGCCGGCGGACGGGCCTGCGCCTCGGGCTGCTCGCCGCGCTGTGGTGTCCGGGCCTCGCCCTGGCCCCCGCGGCGCTCTCCGGGCGCACGGAGCCCTCCGTCGTCCTCGAGGCCGCGCTGCTCGCCGTCGGGTCGCTCGCCCTCGCGGCGATCACCGACCGTTTCGTGCCCTGGCCGCGGGGGCCCGCTCTTCCGGCCGCGGCGGTCCTCTGCGCCTACACGGTGGACCTCGCGCTCGGCTCGCCGCTGACCTCGATATCGCTCGTCGGTCCGAACCCGGCCGGCGGCGCTCGCTTCTTCGGGGTGGGCAACGAGCTCGAGGCCCTGCTGAGCGTGTCGGTGCTGCTCGGCGTGGGCGCGGCCCTGTCCCTGACGGCGACGAGCCCCGGCCGCGTCGCAGCGACCTTCGCGGCGGCGGGCCTCGCGGCGGCGGCGGTGATGGGCTCGGGGCGGCTCGGCGCCGACGTGGGCGCCGTCGTCACCCTCGGCGCGGGGACGGCGACTGCGGCGGCCTGCGTCCTGCCGCGCGGCGCCGGCCGGCGCGTCGTGGCCGCGCTCGTGGTGATCGCTCCGGTGCTCGCCGTCGGCGCGCTGGTGATCCTCGACTCCACGACCGGGGGAGACGCACACCTCTCGCGGTCGGTGCTCGACGACGGTTCCGAGGGGATCGCCGCCGCGCTCGAGCGGCGGATCGCGACGCAGCGAGGCCTGCTCGGCTCCGCGGGCGGGGCGGTCGTCGCGGCCGGGGGACTCTTCGTCCTGATCGCCTTGGTGCTGGGGCGGAGGAAGGTGCTAGCCCCGCTGGCCGAGGCGGGCGCCCGGCCCCTGACCGCGGGCCTGACCGGCGCCCTGGTCGCGATCCTCGTATGCGCCCTCGCGAACGACTCGGCGCCGGACGTGCTCGCGATCGGCGCGGTCCTCGCCCTGCTCGTCGTGGCGTATGTGCACGCCGAGCCACCGGAGCGGACGCGGCGGCCGACGCTAGAGCGCGGTATCTCGCGCGGACCCGGCGGGGCCCGGGCGCGTCCCACCGCGGCCTAGGATGCCGCCGTGCGCGTCGCGCTGGTCTCGCCGTACTCCTACGCCTACCCCGGAGGGGTCGCGCGCCATGTGGAGGCCCTCGCCGAGGGGCTGGCCGAGCGGGGGCACGAGACGCGCATCCTCGCTCCGCACGACCCCGACGACCGGCTGACCCGCGCCCTGCACCGCGGGCTGCGGCCGACCCGGTCGGCGCCGCCCGACCACGTCGTCGCGCTTGGGCGCACGGTCGCGCTCAACGCCAACGGCGCGCGCTCGAACCTCGCGCTCGCCCCGCAGAGCGTCGCGCGCCTCGGACGCGAGCTGCGCCGCGGGCGCTACGACGTCGTCCACGTCCACGAGCCGAACGCCCCGCTCATCAGCTGGTTCGGGATCGAGCTCGCCCGCGTGCCGCTCGTCGGCACCTTCCACGCCTACTCGACGAGCCGGCCGATCAACCTCGTGACGGCCAACGTCCTCGGCGCTCGACGCCTCTACAACCGGCTCGCGGTGCGGATCGCCGTCTCGGAGGCCGCACGCTGGACGGCGGAGGGCTTCTACGGCGGGCGCTATCGGATCGTTCCCAACGGCGTCGACCTGAGCGCCGCGGCATGCCCAGCGACCGGGGCGCGGGGGGGACGGCGGCCGCTCCGCCTGCTCTACCTCGGCCGGGCGGAGGAGCGCAAGGGGCTCGCGGTCCTCCTGCGCGCCTTCGAGGCGCTGCGCGAGGAAGGCGTTGCGGTGCAGCTCACGGTCGCCGGCGCGAGCGCCGAGGAGGTCCGCCCGCTCGTCTTCGACTCCGACGGCCTCCACGTCGTCGGCCCGGTGACGGAGGACGCGAAGTGGCGGTTGCTGCGCGAGGCTGACGTCCTCTGCGCGCCGTCGCTGGGCAGCGAGAGCTTCGGCATGGTGCTCGTAGAGGCGCTTGCCAGCTCCACGCCGGTGGTCTGCTCGGCCATCGCCGGTTACCGCGATCTCGTCCGCGGCGGTGTCGAGGGGCTGCTCGTGCCACCGGGGCGCGCGGACCGGCTGGCGGAGGCTCTGCGCGGGTTGGCGGGGGACCCCGAGCGTCTGGAGGCGATGGGAAATGCGGCGCGCGCGCGCGCTCAGCGCTTCGCCTGGCCGCAGGTCGCCGGTGAGGTGCTCGCCGCCTACGAGGACGCGCTCGCCGTCCCCGCTCCCGCGGGCCGCCTGGCGCGCGCGGCCGTCCGCGTGGGGGCCAGACCGGCCGACGGGCTGGCGCCCCGGCCGCCTCGGCGGCTTGCGCCGCTCGATCGGCCGGCGGACGACGTGGAGCTCGCCGCCGTCCGGCGAAGGGGTCCACGCCTCACCGCCGGCTGCCGGGGACCGACGAGGGCGGCGCCGCCCGGCCCACCCTCCGGCTCGCCGGCAACCCGCCGAGTACCCCCGGCCGTGGGGCTTGTCGCGGTTGGCGCCCTCGCCGCGCTCGCGCTCGTCGCCCTGGGCGCCGACCGGCTCGTCGGCGCCGTGCTCGACGCCGCCCCGCTCGGGGTTCTCGGCGCCCTGCTGGCCATGGCGCTCTCCCTGCTCATGCGGGCCGAGGCCTGGAACGCGATCATCCGCGCCTCGCTGCCCGAGCGCGCCCGCGTCCGGCGCGCCGACACCGCGCGGGCGACGATGATCGGCGTCCTCATGTCGGCCACGCTGCCCGCCCGCCTGGGCGAGCTGTCGCGCTGTCTGGTCATGGCCCGGCGCCTCGGTCGCGTGCGCGAGCGCCTGCCGCTCGTGGTCGGAACGGTCGCCTCGCAGACGCTTCTCAACCTGCTCGCGCTCTCGGTGCTCGGAGGTCTCGTGCTCGCGACCGTCGGGCTCTTTCGGGGTGCCGCGGGGGCGCTCGTCGTGATCACCCTGGTGCCCGCCGCCGCGATCGTGGCTCTGGCCGCCGCGTCGGCGCTCGCTCGCGCGGCGAGCCCCCACGGCGGGCGAGGATGGTTTCGTCGAGTGGCGGCAGGGATGGCGCGGAGCCTCGCCGACCTTCGCCGTGGCTTCGCGGTCTTCGGGCGAGCACGGCTCGGCACGTGGGCCACGGCGGCGCAGCTCTCCGCCTGGGCGCTTCAGTGGCTGGCCTGCTACGGCCTGCTGGTCGCTCTGGGCCTCGATACAGAGGCGGGCCTCGGTGGCGCGGCGGCCGTCCTCTTCGCCGTCAACGCCGCCGGCGCACTGCCCGTCCTCCCCGCCAACCTCGGTGTCTTCCAGGCGGCGTGCGTCGCGGTGCTGGCCGCCTACGGGGTCGACCCCGCCGAAGCGCTCGCTTACGGCATCGTCCTCCAGGCACTGGAGCTGGCCACCGCGGTGGCGTTCGGCGCGCCCGCTCTGGTCGGTGAGGGGCTGAGCTGGCGCCAGATGCGACTTCGCGCCCTCGGCGCCACAGCGCTCGAGCTCGGACGCCGGTCCGGGCCTCGGTCCGAAGCGGCGTGACGGGCGCTTACGCCTCACGTACAAGTCGCCGGGCGAGATCTTCGACGCAGGTCGGTACGTCGCCGCCGCGAGCGTGGCGAACATTCCCGGTATGCCCGCGAAGCGACGCAAGAGCCACTCCGCCCCGGCCATCGCTGCGGTCGCGGCGCCGTTCGAGCGCGACCTCGACGCCTGTCTCGAGCGCATCGGCCGCTGGGTGCGTCGTGCGCGCCAGCGCGGCGCCAAGCTCGTCGTATTTCCCGAGTGTGCGCTCGGCGGCTACGTGCTCGAGCCGCGGCCCGGCCAGGTCCGCATGCCCGAGCCGCCGCCCGCCGTGCGCCTCGACGGTCCGGAGATCGCCCGGCTCGTCGAGCTCGCCGGGCCGACGACGGTCTGCCTCGGCCTCACCGAGGAGGCCGCCGGAGGGCCGTACTCGACGGGCGTGTGCCTGAACGGCGACGGCGTGCTCGGCGTCCAGCGCAAGGTCCACATCCCGCCCGCCGAGACGCTCTGCTACTCGCCGGGGGAGGGCTTTGCCGCCTTTGACACCCCGGTCGGGCGCATGGGCATGCTGCTCTGCTACGACAAGCTCTTTCCGGAGGCCGCGCGCGCGCTGACCCTCGACGGGGCCGACATCATCGCCGCGCCCGCGGCCTGGCCGATCTGCCGCAAGGGCGCCGCCCGCCGTATCTCCCGCGACCGCCAGACCCGCCAGTTCAATCTCGCCGACGAGATGCGCGCGATCGAGAACCAGGTGGTGATGGTCTCGACCAATCAGACCGGCACGTTCGGCGGCGTGCGCTTCCTCGGCAACGCCAAGGTCGTGGGTCCCCGCGGCGACGTCCTGGCCCGCACCGACACGCGCGAGCGGATGGCGCTGGCCCGCGTCGACGCGGGCGCGGCGATCGCTGAGGCCCGCGAGCGGATCTGCCACCTCGACCATCGTCGCCCGGGGGCCTACAACCCCGGGGTCACCGGCCTTCAAGGTTTCGACCAGACCCCGATCGGATAGGCTTACATCTAACTATGTGCGGAATAACCGGCGAATATGGCGCCGACTTAGACCCCGAGGCCGGCCGGCGGATGCTCGGCCGCCTCACCCACCGCGGGCCCGACGACACCGGCGAGATCGAGGTCGGCGACGCCTGGCTCGGCCACGCCCGCCTGTCGATCGTCGACGTGAGCCATGGCCACCAGCCGCTGCCCAACCGTCAGGGCAACTTCCTGCTCGTCGGCAACGGCGAGGTCTACAACCACGAGGAGATCCGCGAGACGTTGTGGGACTCGCGCTTTCGGACGAACTCCGACAACGAGGTCGCGCTGCACCTGCTCGAGGAGCGGGGGCCCGACGCGCTGGGCGAGCTGCACGGCATGTACGCTTTCCTCGCCGCCGGCTCCGACGGCTCCTTCTACGCCGTCCGCGATCCGGTCGGGATCAAGCCTCTCTACTGGGCCCGTCAGAACGGCAACGTCCGCTTCGCCTCGGAGATGCGGGCCTTCGATCCCGACTGGCAGCCCGACGTCGAGGCCTTCCCGCCCGGCCACTACTGGACCCCCGAGGGCGGCCTCGTCCGCTTCGCCGGCGCCGTGCCCGAGGCCGGCCACGATCAGCTCGAGGGACCGAGCGAGTCGGGCGCGCCCGTGCCCGACGAGATCCTGCGGCTCACGCGCGACAAGCTCGTTGAGTCGGTCGAGCGCCAGATGATGGGCGACGTGCCCGTCGGCGTCTTCCTCTCCGGCGGGCTCGACTCGAGCCTGGTCGCGGCCATCGCCGCGCCCTACCTCGAGCAGCGCGGCGAGCAGCTGAAGACCTTCGCGGTGGGGACCGAGAACAGCGCCGACCTGCTCGCCGCCCGCGAGGTCGCCGAGTTCCTCGGGACCGAGCACCACGAGCGGGTCTACACCGCCGAGGACGCGCTCGCGGCGTTGCCCAAGGTCGTGCGCACGATCGAGAACTACGACCCGTCGCTCGTACGCAGCGCCGTTCCCAACTACATGCTGGCCGAGCTGGCCGCTGAGCACGTCAAGGTCGTGCTCACCGGTGAGGGGGCCGACGAGATCTTCGCCGGCTACGAGTACCTGCGCGAGATCTGCGACGACGGAGAGCTCCACGACGAGCTCGTGCGCATGATCGAGGGTCTGCACAACCTCAACCTTCAACGCTGCGACCGCGTGACCATGGCCCACGGGCTCGAGGCTCGAGTGCCCTTCCTCGAGCGCGACGTCATCGAGCTGGGACTGAAGCTCCCTGCCGGCTGGAAGCTCTCCGGCGAGGATCAGCCCGAGAAGCGGCTGCTGCGCCTCGCCTTTGAGGGCTGGCTGCCACACAAGTTCCTGTGGCGCGAGAAGGCGGAGTTCGGCGACGGCAGCGGTGCGGCCGACGTGCTGACCGAAGCGGTCGAGGAAACGGTCTCGGAGGTCGACTTCGAGCGTGAGCGCGACGAGGTCGAGCCCGAGCTGCGCACCCGCGAGGAGACGGGCTACTACCGGATCTTCCGCGAGCATCTGCGGGCGGTGCGGCCGGAGCTGACGCTCGGAAGGTTCGCGACGGCCTGATCCCGCGCGGGCGCCGGCGCCCTCCACCAGACGGCGGTCCTGGGTCGAGCACTCCTCTGCTTAGGCGTTCGCCGCGGCGTTCAGGTGGATGCCGAGGCCCAGTCGTGGCCTGAGACTGCGATGTCCTTGGCCGCGTAGTAGCCCGCATTGTCGCCGCGGTCCACGCCGCGAGCGTAACCGCGAGGGCGGGATCGGCCGGGCTACGCCGGGTCGAGCTCCCCGGCCGCCTCGCCCACTCTGCCGTTCCCGTTCCCCGCCTGCGGATCGTTGTCCTCGATGACCTCCACCCGTGACTCCTCGTAGGCATCCGCGTCGTCGTCGAAGAACACCGCGCCGTCCTTGACCCGATGTCCCACCCGTCGCCGCGGATCGTGGATGACCGTGTCCGGCGAGGCCTCCGCCGGCAGGCGCCCGGACTTCATCCCGAAGTAGACGGCCTGAGGATGGGGGGCGATGATGGCCACCGTCGACTGCTCGGGCTCGACCGCGTGCCCGCCGCTCAGCGACAGCCCGATCCGGTCGGCCTCGAGCAGGCGGAAGACCTTCTCGTGCTCGGCCTGGTCGGGACAGGCGGGGTAGCCCCACGACCAGCGCCGGCCCTGGTCGGGGTCGATCCCGAGCGCGCCGCGGACCTCGGCGTGCAGCCACTCGGCCATGCCCTCGGCGGTCTGGACGCCGAGGCCGTGGGTGAACAGCTGCTCGGCGAACTCGCCGTCGCGCTCGAGCTGAGCCATCACATCGGTGACGACCGGGCCGGCGGTCACGGCCTGAAGGGCGACGACGTCGCGCTCGCCGCTTTCCAGCGGGCGGTAGAAGTCGGCGATGCAGATGCGATCGTGCTTGGGCTGGCGCGGAAAGACCAGCCGCTCGAGCTCGCGCTCGGGGTCGTTCCGGTCGAAGACCACGAGCTCGTTGCCCTCCGAGGCACACGGGAAGTAGCCGAGCACCGCCTGCGGGCGCAGCCAGTCCTGCTCGCGCCACATGCGCTCGAGGCGGGGACGGAAGTCGTCGGCGAGCAGGCGCTCCCAGGCCTCGCCCTTGACCCCTCGTCCGCCCCAGTGGAGCTTGAACAGCACGTGCAGGTCGAGATGCGAGAACACGTCGTCCAGAGGCACGTCGATCTCGCGCACGCCCCAGAACGGAGGCTCGGGTACCGGCACGTCGGTACGCGCGCCGGAGCGCACGGTGTCGTCGTCGGTCGGCAGCTCCTCGGGCTCGTCGCCCTGCTCGCGGAACTTCCGCGCATCCTCGTGGATCTTCGTCACGAGCTCCTCGCGCGCCTCGCCCTCGACGAGCTGGTCCATCACGTGCAGGCCCTCGAAGGCGTCCTTGCAGTAGAAGACGCCCGGCTCGTAGATGTCCTCGGACTCCTTGCCGCCCGGGTAGAGGATCCGCTTGCCGAAGTTGCGGTTGATCGCCGCGCCGCCGACGAGCACCGGGTACTCGAGGCCCTGCTCGTGCAGCTCGCTGACGCACGCCGGCATCTGCTTCGAGGTCGAGACCAGCAGCGCGCTCAGCCCGATCGCCGTGGCGTCGTGTTCCCTGGCCGCCTCGACGATCGTCCCGATCGGGACCTGCTTGCCGAGATCGACCACGGTGTAGCCGTTGTTGGAGAGGATGGTGTTGACCAGCGACTTGCCGATGTCGTGGACGTCGCCGAACACGGTGGCGAGCACGACCGTGCCCTTGGTGTAGCCCTCGATGCGGTCGAGGTAGTTCTCGAGCCGGCCGACGGCGCGCTTCATGACCTCGGCCGACTGGAGCACGAAGGGGAGGATCAGCTCGCCGGCACCGAACTTGTCGCCGACCTCCTTCATGGCGGGGAGGAGGACGTCGTTGAGCACCGGCACGGCGCCCAGCTTCTCGACCGCGCGGTCGATGTCGCCCTCGACGCCGTCCTTCTTGCGCCGCAGGATGCGCCAGTGCAGCGCCTCCTCGGGCTCCATGTCGGCCGTCGGGTCGGCGACCTCCGCCTCCGTCTCCTCGCCCTTCTCCTCGAAGTGGGCGATGAACCGCTCGAGCGCGTCCTCGCGGCGGTTGAACACGAGGTCGTCGGCCAGGTCGCGCTCCTCGTCGGAGATCTCCCCGTAGGGCACGATGTGATTCGGGTTGACCATGGCCAGGTCGAGCCCCGCCTCCACGCAGTGGTGCAGGAAGACGGAGTTGAGCACCGCCCGCGCCGGCGGGAACACCCCGAAGGAGACGTTCGAGACCCCGAGCGAGGTCTTGACGCCCGGGATCTCGGCCTTGACCCGGCGGATCCCCTCGATGGTCTCGACCGCGCTCGGGCGCCACTCCTCGTCGCCGGTGGTCAGCGTGAACGTGAGCACGTCGAAGATCAGCAGCTCGGGGTCGAGACCGTGCTCGCCGCAGGCGATGTCGCGGATGCGCTCGGCGATCTCGACCTTGCGCTGAGCCGTCTTGGCCATCCCGACCTCGTCGATGGTCAGGGCGATCAGTGCGGCGCCGTGGGCGGTGGCGAGGGGGATCACGCCGTCGGCCTTGTCGCGGCCGGCCTCGAGGTTGATCGAGTTGACCACGGCACGGCCCGAGATCTGCTCGAGCGTCTTTTGGATGACCTCGGGCTCGGTCGAGTCGATCTGGATCGGCGCCGGCTGGGTCAGCGAGATCCGCTTGGCGGTCTCGCGCATCTGCTCGTCCTCGTCCTGGCGCTCGGTGAGCGCCACGCAGATGTCGAGCACGTGGGCGCCGCCCTCGACCTGGTCCTCCGCGATCTGCACGAGGCCGTCGTAGTCGTCGGCCAGCAGCATCTCCTTGGCCTTGCGCGAGCCCTGTGAGTTCACGCGCTCGCCGACCATCGAGGGGCGTGGCTCCTGCACCAGGGGCGTGGCGGTCATGAGCGAGGAGAGGTGGGGCGGCCAGGCGTCGGTCGGACGGGGGTCGACCGTGCGGTCGCCGACGCGCTCGACGATGGCGCGGATGTGGTCGGGCGTCGTGCCGCAACAACCGCCGACGATGGCCACGCCGTAGCGGGTCACGAAGTCGGCGAGGACGTCGGCCAGCGGCTCGGCCTCCTCCGGGAAAATCGTCTCGCCGTTCGGCCCCTGGTGGGGGATGCCGGCGTTCGGGATGCAGGAGATCGGCACCGGCGAGTGCTCGCCGAGGAAGCGGATGGCGTCGCGCATGTCCTCAGGACCGGTCGAGCAGTTGAGCCCGAGGGCGTCGACGCCCAGCGAGGTCAGCGTGGTCAGCACCGAGGCGATGTCGGTCCCGAGCAGCATCTTGCCGCCGTTCGGCAGCAGCGAGACCTGCGTCTGGATCGGCACGCTACGGCCGGTGGTGGTAAAGGCGTCACGCGCGCCGAAGACGGCAGCTTTGACCTCGAGGATGTCCTGGGCGGTCTCGATCAGGATCACGTCGACGCCGCCCTCGATGAGTCCCTGGCACTGCTCGGCGAAGATCTCGCGCAGCTCGGCGAAGGTGATGCCGCCGAGGGTCGGATCGTCGGAGGCGGGCAGCATCCCCGTCGGTCCGACCGACCCGACCACGAAGCGCTCCTCCCCGGCGGCCGTGCGGGCGATCTCGCCGGCGCGACGGTTGATCTCGAGCGCCTGCTCGCCGAGACCCCACTCGTCGAGCTTGAGGCGGCTGGCCTGGAAGGTGTCGGTCTGGACCGCTTCGGCGCCGGCCGCGACCATTGACTCGTGCACGCCCTGGATCACGTCGGGGCGTTTGAGGACGAGCGCCTCGTGGCACTTGCCGGCCAGCCCGCCGTAGTCCTCGGAGGTCAGGTCGTACTGCTCGAGGGTGGCGCCCATGCCGCCGTCGAAGACGACGACGTGGGAGCGGATGGCTTCAAGGTAGTTACGCATAAGCAGCTCATGAGGGTACAGGCAGGCGCTCGAGCCCGATCGGGCGGCGCCCGGCGGGGGTGGTCGGTCGGAGCAGTAGCGTGGCGACGATGATGGCCAACCGAGGCAGGCTGCTGGCGCTCATATTCGCTCCCCTGCCGTTGCTCGTGGCCGGTGCTCTGTTTCTCGCCACCCGGGGCTCCGGGCCCACGGACTTCGAGCTCCTGCCGCTCAATCCCGGAGGGCCGGTCGGTCTCGCCCATCTCGAGCAGGGCGACGGCCGCGTTCGCGGGCGGATCGCGGTCTGGGGACTCGGCCCCGGCAGCCGCCACCGCGCCGAGCTGAGGGCCGGAGCCTGCCCCGGGGGCGAGCAGACCGCGACGCCCGTGCTCGCGTTGCGACAGCTCGTCGCCGATCCCAACGGCGTCGCCTTCGCGCGCGTGGACGCGCGCGCGGGTGAGGACATCGTGGGGTCGGGCCGTTACCTGATAGTCTACTCCGGTCCGGGCCCGGCCCGCGCCAACGCGCGCGTCGCGTGTGGCGACCTCGTCGGCGGAGCGGGTCTCGGGGCCGCGGCGCTGGCGAGCGTCGGTCCGGGCGCCGCCGCGCGATCCGGGGCGTCGACCATCCTCCAGCTGCGCGACGGCCGCCCGATCGGCGGACCGCAGCGGATCGAGGCCCAAGCCGGTGACCGCGTGGCGCTCGCGGTCCGCTCCGACCTGCCCGACGAGATCGCGATCGGCGGAGAGCTCGGGCTGACTCAGCAGGTGGGGCCCGAGACGATCGCCCGATTCTCGTTCATCGCGCCGCAGGCGGGCCGGTTCGCGGTGCGCGCGCGCACCGCGGGCGAGCGTCCGATCGCCGTACTCAGCGTGAGGGCGCGGCGAGGCGGCTCGCGGCGCTGAGCGGGTCGGGCGGCGCGGCGACCGCCCCTGCTGAGACCCCGCGAACCGCCGGCCGCCCCACCACCCGTCCAATCGCACCGCCCCGATCTTTCTCCACGTGGACAAGCAACGCCCCTGCGCGCGCTCATATCGTCGCCGGCGATGCGAATTCCACCGAACGTCGGGCAGGAATCCGGCGACCCAGGAGGCCACAGATGACATCAAGACTCCCGCTTGCGCTCGCGCTCGCGGCGGCCGCGCTGCTCGCGCTACCCGCCCTTGCGCTCGCCCAGGACGAGCCGTCGCTGACCCAGACGACGAGCGACCTCGACACCACGTGGGTGATGGTTTCCGCCCTCGTCGTCATGTTCATGCAGGCTGGCTTCGCCTTCCTCGAGATCGGCTTCTCGCGTGCCAAGAACGCCGGTGCCGGGATCGCCAAGATCCTCACCAACTTCTCGATCGCCGGGCTCGCCTACTGGGCGGTCGGCTTTGCGCTCGCCTTCGGCGGAGCCGGCGCGATCGCCGGCACCGAGGGCTTCTTCCTCAACGTGAGCATGGACTCAGCGGAGGCCGGCGGGGTGATACCTCTGCTCGAGGGCGGTGGCATCAACCCGGCGGCGCTGCTGTTCTTCCAGTTCGTGTTCTGCGCCGTGTCTCTGGCCATCGTCTGGGGCACGACGCTCGAGCGAATCAAGTTCGGCGCCTACATCATCTACGCGGTCGTCTTCTCCGCGGTGATCTACCCCGTGCTCTCGCACTGGATCTTCGGCGGCGGCTTCCTGTCGCAGGGCTTCCTCGGCCTGCCCGGCATGCAGGACTTCGCCGGCTCGACGGTGGTCCACCTGATCGGAGCGACCGGTGCCTTCGCCGCCCTGCTCCTGCTTGGTCCCCGTCGCGGGAAGTACGGTCCCGACGGCAAGCCGCGCGCCATCCCCGGCCACTCGATGCCGCTGGTCGGCCTCGGCGTGCTGATCCTGTGGCTCGGCTGGTTCGGCTTCAACGGGGGATCGACGCTCGGCGCAGCCGACGGTCGCTTCGCGGAGGTGGCGCTCGTCACGAACCTGGCCGCGGCGGCGGGTGTGATCGGCGCGACGATAACCATCTACGCGCTCGGGCGCACCATCGACATCGGCATGGTCGGCAACGGCGCCATCGCCGGTCTCGTCGGCATTACCGCCGGGTCGGGCTACGTCGAGTTCTGGGCCGCTCCGATCATCGGCTTGGCGGCCGGCGTGATCGTGGTGGTCGGCGTGCTCGCCATCGAGAAGAAGCTCGACGACCCGGTTGGCGCGCTCTCGGCCCATGGCCTGGCTGGCGTGTGGGGGACGATCGCCACCGGTCTGTTCACGTCCGACCGCCTCGCCGAGGCCAACGGCGTGGGCGAGGCCGGGCTCTTCTACTCGGGCAGCTTCGCCCAGCTCGGAGCTCAGGTCGTCGGCGTCGTCGTCGCCTTCGTCGTCGTCTTCACCGTCTCGTTCGCGGTCTTCTATGCGATCAAGAAGACGATCGGGCTGCGGGTCACCGCCGAGCAGGAGGACGCCGGACTCGACATCGTCGAGCACGGCATGTACGGCTACCCCGAGCAGTTCATCCCGCTGCCGGAGATGGGCGCCGCCTCCTCCGGGCCGCTGGCGCGGCCGTCGCTCACCGGGACCGGCTCGCCGGCCACCGGCGAGTCGAGCCGCAGTACCACCCCAGGCCGTGAGGAGGTGACGGTATGAAGATGATCGTCGCCTACGTCCGTCCTGAGGCCTTCGAGCCGATCCGCGAGGATCTGCTCGCGGCCGGCTTCCCGAGCCTGACCATCGACGAGGTCAAGGGCTCGGGCCGCCAGCGGGGAGTGACCGAGCGTTATCGCGGCTCCCAGCTGACGATCAACCTCCGGCCCAAGCTCAAGATCGAGTGCGTGGTAGAAACCGATCAGGTCTCGCTCGTCACGGAGACGATTCTGCGCCATGCACGCACCGGAGATGTCGGCGACGGGAAGATCTTCGTGCTCCCCGTCGAGCAGGCCATCCGCGTGCGCACCGGCGAATCGGGGCAGGAAGTACTGCAATCCCACGAGAGCAAAGAGGTGCCAGCCTGATGGCGACAATCGAGGCCAACGACCGGAGCGCGTCCAACGAGGATGTGCTCCGGCGGGTCAAGGAGGAGAAGATCCCGTTCGTCCGCTTCTGGTTCACGGACACCCTGGGGGTGCTCAAGTCGTTCGCGATCCCCTCCGAGGAGCTCGAGGGGGTGTTCGAGAAGGGCAAGGGCTTCGACGGCTCGTCGATCGATGGATTCAACGAGATCCACGAGTCGGACATGAACGCCATGCCCGATCCGACGACGTTCGCGGTCCTGCCGTGGCGCAAGGAGCATGCGGTGGGCCGCATGTTCTGCGACATCCTCAACCCCGACGGCTCGTCCTACGAGGGCGATCCGCGCCACGTCATGCGGCGGGCGCTCGGCCGCATGGAGGAGATGGGGTTCGACACGTTCAACCTCGGGCCGGAGTGTGAGTTCTTCCTGTTCAAGGACGACAAGGGCACCGAGGTCCTCGACAAGGGCGGCTACTTCGACCTCACCACCCTCGACGTCGGCTCCGACTTCCGTCGCGACGTCTTCTTCGCGCTCAAGGAGCTGGGGATCCACGTCGAGTATCAGCACCACGAAGTGGGCCCGTCCCAGCACGAGATCGACATGCGTTACGCCGACGGCCTGACCATGTCCGATCACGTGATGACCTACAAGACGGCGGTCAAGGAGGTGGCGATGGAGCACGGCTACTACGCCACCTTCATGCCGAAGCCGCTGTTCGGGGAGAACGGCTCGGGCATGCACACCCACATGTCCCTGTTCAAGGGCGGCCAGAACGCCTTCTTCGACGGCGACGACGAGTGGTTCCTGTCCGACGTGGCCAAGCAGTTCATCGCCGGACTGCTCCTGCACGCGCGGGAGATCTCGGCGCTGTTCGCGCCGCTGGTCAACTCGTACAAGCGGCTCGTCCCCGGCTTCGAGGCCCCGGTCTACTCGGCGTGGTCGCGGCGCAACCGCTCCGCGCTCGTGCGGGTGCCGACGTACGAGCCCGGGGAGGAGAAGGCGACCCGCGCCGAGCTGCGGTGTCCGGACCCCTCGTGCAACCCCTATCTCGCCTTTGCGGCCATGCTTCACGCCGGCCTCGAGGGCATCGAGAAGGGGTACGAGCTACCGCCTCCGATGGAGCGGAACCTCTACGACATGACCGACGCCGAGCGCGAGGAGAACATCATCGGGACCCTGCCGAAGTCGCTCGGCGAGGCGATCACGGAGATGGAGAACTCGTCGCTGGTGCGCCGGGCGCTCGGAGACCACGTGTTCGACAACTACATCGCCCTGAAGAAGGCGGAGTGGGACGACTACCGGGTGCAGGTCACGCCCTGGGAGTTCGACCGCTACCTGGCCACGACCTGAGTCGGGTCGATCGGGATCCGGCGGGCGCGCCACGGCGCGCGCCCGCCAGTCCCGGTCCTTCCCCGCCCGCCGCCCGAACGCAGCCCGGGGGCAACCGGCCTCCGTTCGGGCTCTGCGCGTCCTGCCTCCATCAACGGCTCGTGCGTACGGGACGGGGATCGGAGTTCTCGCTCTGCGAGCGCTCGCGCGACGAGCCCGCCTACCCGCGCTACCCGCGCGTCCCGGTGCTCGACTGTCCCGGCCACGAGCCTGCCGAGGGTCGAACCCCCGGCTGAGTCCGCTCTATCCGAGGCTCTCCGGCGCCGTGCGTCAGCGCTCGCGGGGCGTCAGTTCTTCGGCTCGCGCGACTCTATCCGACTGCCGCCCGAGATGATGTCTTCACCGCTGTCGGCGACCTTGGGCTGGGGAACGGCATCGCTTACCACGCCGGTGAAGCGTCCGGCCGGCTGGCCTCCGTCCGCGGTGGTCGCCATCGCCTTGCCGTCGAGCCCGGCGGAGACGCGGTACTTGATGTCGTAGGGACGCGCGTCAACGGCCGTCACGTCCCAGTTGAAGGTCTTGGTGCGGCCGGGCCTCAGCCTGCCGAGGGCCCACGTGTCCTTGTAGGCCGTCGCGGCCCCGCGCGGCGAGGTGTCGACGGTGAAGATGGGCTTGGCCGGGTCCTCGTTGCCCTCGTCGTAATAGGTCAGCCCCGCCGGTCCCTCGCCCGCGGAGGGGTTGCCCACGCCCGTCCCCATGGTCACGGCGAGGTTGGGGATCGTCTTCGTGTCGACGTTGCGGACCTTGATGGTCATCCGCGTGCTCTTGGCCAGCTTCTGCTCATCGGGGAAGCTGGCCTCGGTCACCTCGACGCGGTAGCGGCCCGTCGGCTCGTCGGCGTCCTGTCGGGCCGGCCCGCCGCAGCCGCCGAGGAGGACGACCGCCGCGCCCGCCAGCGCACCGGCGCGCAGACGAGTCCCACCGCTCGCGCCGCTCCCCCGCCTGATCACCGGATCCCTCTGCAAAGCGTGGCCCAAGATACCACGGTCTCCCCGCGCTCCGGCGCACTTCGGGCGGGCTCCGCCGCGGGTCGACGGGGGCCTGCCACAACGACGCGACGGCGTACCCAACCGGCGCTCTCGCCCACCGCGACGGTTACCATTTGCGCGCGAGCCCGCCTATGACGTACGCTTGTCCTTCAAGGGGGCCCGAGCAAGGCGCCGAGGCAGAGGGAGACAGATGGTCCGCGCAGCAGCCGATCGAGCATTCCTACCGGTCAAGGGCCTCCTCGAGGAGATCGGGGACATGGTCATTCTCACGGGCAAGACCGTGGTCTCGGCCGTCACCCCCCCGTTTCCCTACGGCGGCGAGTTCATCGAGCAGTTCCTGTTCGCCCTACGGCTGTGCTGGTTCCCGCTGCTGGTGACCACGATCGCCTTCGGCTACGGCGTGCCGGGGCTCCAGGCCGGCAACTTCCTGCTCCTCTTCGGAGCGCTCGACCGCCTCGGCGGCTTCTTCGTGCTCGCCACCATCCGCGAGTTCGGTCCGATCGCCACCGCGATCATCGTCGCCGGCGTGGCCGGGACCGCCATCACCGCCGACCTCGGCGCGCGCAAGATCCGCGAGGAGCTAGACGCCCTCCAGGTGCTCGGCGTCGACCCGGTCAAGAACCTCGTCGTGCCGCGCTTCCTCGCGCTGATGATCGTCACCGCGCTGTTCGACGTCTACGCGCTGCTCTTCGGCATCTTCGGCGGCGTCATCGCCTCGCTGACCTTCCAGGCTCCGCTCGGGCCGTTCTTCGCCACGCTGCTCACCAACGCCTCGACCACCGACCTGTGGGGCTCGCTCGTGAAGACCACCGCCTTTGGGGCGATCATCGCCATCGTCTGCTCGTACAAGGGGATGACCGCCTCCGGTGGCGGCGAGGGGGTGGGACGAGCGGTGAACCAGGCCGTGGTCATCGCCTTCACGCTGCTGTTCGCCTTCAACTACGTCTTCACCCAGACGCTGCTGGCCACGCACCCGGACATCTCGATCATCAAGTAGATGAATCGGTTCATCGAGCTCCAGAAGAGCTGGCTCAGCGCCGTCGGCGACATCGCCAAGTTCGCCGCGCGCGACTTCGGCGAGGTGCTCGGCGGCAGGGTCTTCAAGTACTTCGGCGAGACGCTGCGTCAGGCGGGCATCTTCGTGCTCGGCTCGGCGGTGACCATCTGGACGCTCATGTTCGTCCTCGGCCTGACCTGCGGGATCGAGGGCGCGTACTTCAACCGCTCGGTCGGGGCGCCGGCCTACGCCGGGGTCTTCGCCGCGTGGTGCGACCTGCGTGAGCTCATGCCCTACGGCTTCGGCTACATGATGTCGGCGAAGGTCGGCACCGGTCTGGTGGCCGAGATCGGGGCCATGCGGATCTCCGACGAGGTCGACGCGCTCGAGGTCATGGGCATCTCCTCGATGACGTTCCTCGTCGCCACCCGCCTGCTCGCGGCGATGATGACCCTGCCCTTCCTCTACCTCGCGGGAATCGGAATCGGGTACCTGGCCTCCTACATAGC
>JBBSNG010000016.1:0-21760 GCA_038232755.1 Solirubrobacterales bacterium
CCCGAGAGGCCGCCGATCCGTGCGGAGCGGGCGATCGCTTCGCCGCGCGGGCGGCGATGCTGCTCGCCGGCGGCGAGCTGCCCTCCGCGGCGGTGGCCGGCGCGGTCGCGGCAGCGTCGGAGTTCGTGGCGGCGGGGGGAGCCGCGCGGATGGGCCGCGACCCGGGAGCGGTTTCGTTCCCCGACGAGGACGGCGGCGACCGATTCGGCGAGCAGGCCGCGCTCGCTCTCGGCGCCCGGGTACGCGACCACGGCGGTACCGTCGTGGCCACCGGTGGCTGCTTCGACCTGCTGCACGCCGGCCACGTGAGCGTCCTACGCGCCGCCCGCGCCCTCGGCGACTGCCTGATCGTCCTGCTCAACTCCGACGCTTCGATGCGCCGCCTCAAGGGCGCCGATCGCCCGCTCGTCGCCCAGAACGATCGCGCCGCGGTCCTGGCCGCACTCGACGCGGTGGACGCGGTCGTGATCTTCGAGGAGGACACTCCGACCGAAGCGCTCGCCCGCCTGCGACCCGACCTCTTCGCCAAGGGGGGCGACTACGCGGGTCGCGAGCTCCCCGAGACCGCCGCGCTCGAGCGCCACGGGGGGCAGGCCGTCGTGCTGCCCTACGTGGCCGGGCGCTCCACCACCCGACTGATAGAGGAGGTCGCGCTTCGTGGTCAACGTTGAGCTGGGCACCGTGATCGTCACCGGAGGCTCCTCCGGCCTCGGAGCCGCCACCGCGCGGGCCATCGCCGGAGGCGGAGGCACGCCGGTCGTACTCGATCGCGACGAGCCCGCCGGGGGCGTCGACTTCGAGCAGGTCGACCTCGCCGACGGACGCGCGGCCGAGGCCGCGGTCGAGCGCGTGGCCGAGCGCCACGGCGGTCTCGGGGCGGTGGTGACCGCCGCCGCCATGGACGAGCCGGCGCCGTTCGGCGAGATCGGGGCCGAGCGCTGGGAGCGCATCGTGCTCGTCAACCTGCTCGGCACCGCGGCGGTCGTCCGCGCCGCACTCCCCCACCTCGAGCGCTCGCAGGGCAAGGTCGTGACCGTGGGCTCGACGCTTGGCCTCAGCGCCGTCGGCGACGCCACCGCCTACTGCGCGAGCAAGTTCGGTGTCGTCGGCTTCACCCGCTCGCTCGCGGTCGAGACCGCCGGACGGATCGGTGTGACCCTGCTCATCCCCGGGGGCATGCACACGGCGTTCTTCGACGGGTGCTCCGAGCAGTACAAGCCGCCGGCCGACGCGAAGCTCAACCGGCCCGCGGACGTGGCGGAGACGATCCTCTTCGCGCTGCGCCAGCCGCCCGGGTGCGAGCTGCGCGAGCTCGTCGTCTGCCCCTCGCAGGAATCGTCCTGGCCGCCGTAGGCGCGCGCGCGTCGGGCGCCGGCGCGGAGGGCGGCGCACCGCTGCTCCTGGTCCTCCGTGCCCTCGGCCTCGGCGACCTGCTGACCGCCGTGCCGGCCCTGCGGGCGCTGCGCGAGGGCTTCCCCGAGCATCGCGTCATTCTCGCCGCGCCGCAGGCGCTCGGCCCGCTGGCCCACCTCACCGGCGCGGTCGACGAGGTCGTCGACGCCGCCCCGCTCGCGCCGCTCGATGAGTCGCTGCACCACGCCGACCTCGCGGTCAACCTGCACGGCTCTGGTCCGCAGAGCCATCGCCTCCTGCTCGCCGCGCGGGTCCGCCGAACGATCGCCTTTGCCCACGCCGAGGTCGCGGAGAGCGTCCGCGGGCCGGCGTGGACGCCGCACGAGCACGAGGTCGTACGCTGGTGCCGGCTGCTCGAGGAGTCGGGCGTGCCCGCCGACCCGCGAGGCCTCGACCTGCCGCCGCCTCCCGGTGAGCCTCCTCACCCCGCCGCACGCGGGGCCACCGTGATCCACCCCGGTGCGGCCAGCCCCGCCCGGCGCTGGCCCGTCGAGCGCTTCGCTGCGGTTGCGCGGGCCGAGCGCGCGCGCGGGCGCACCGTTCTGGCCACCGGGTCGCACGCCGAACGCCCACTCGCCGCCGAGGTGGCGCGACAGGCCGATCTGCCGACGGACGCCGTGCTGGCCGGCGCGACGGACCTTCTCGGCCTCGCCCGACTGGTCGCCGTCGCCGGGCGGCTCGTCTGCGGCGACACCGGTGTGGCCCACCTCGCCACCGCCCTGGGCGCACCCTCGGTCCTCCTCTTCGGGCCGGCCTCACCCGCGGACTGGGGACCGCCCGCCGACCGTCCGTGGCACCGCGCCCTGTGGAGCGGTCGGCTCGGTGATCCTCACGGGACCCGGCCGGACCCCGGGCTGGTCGAGCTCCGGGTCGACGACGTCCTGGACGCGCTGCGCGACCTGCCCGAGCGAGCGGCCGAGGAAGCGCGGCGGATCCTCGCCTAGCTCTTCGAGAACGCCTTCTGGAGAACGGCGCGGCGTTTTCGGGCACCGGGCAGGGGTAGTACGTCCGTCATGCGAATCGTGGTCACCGGTGCCACCGGCAACGTGGGAACGAGCGTGCTGCGCGCCCTCGGCGAGACGGAGAGCGTCGAGTCGATCCTCGGGGTCGTGCGCCGCCTGCCCGAGGCAAGGTTCGCGAAGACCACGTTCGTCGCCGCCGACGTGGCCGAGGACGACCTCGTCTCGCACTTCCGCGGCGCCGACGCCGTCGTCCACCTCGCGTGGCTGATCCAGCCCTCGCGCGACCTGCGGACGACGCGGCGCACGAACGTCGACGGCACTCGCCGCGTCTTCCGGGCCGCCGGCGAGGCCGGCGTGCCCGCGCTCGTCTACGCGTCGTCGGTCGGGGCGTACTCGCCCGGTCCAAAGGACCGCGCGGTCGGCGAGAGCTGGCCGACGGACGGGGTCGCCTCGTCGTTCTACTCGCGCCAGAAGTCCGAGACCGAACGGCTGCTCGACCGCCACGAGCGCGACTTCCCCGAGATGCGCGTCGTCCGGCTGCGCCCCGGACTGATCTTCAAGGACACGGCCGCCTCGGGGATCCGCCGTCTGTTCGCCGGGCCGTTCGTGCCGACCTCGGCGCTCCACCGCGCGCTCATTCCGATTGTCCCCGACATCGAGCGCCTGCGCTTTCAGGCGGTGCACTCGCTCGATGTCGGTACGGCGTACGCGCTCGCCGCCACCGGCGATGCGCGCGGCGCCTTCAACCTCGCGGCCGAGCCGGTCCTCGACCCGGCGGAGCTCGGGCGGTTGCTCCGCGCGCGGCCGGTGCCGGTGCCGGCGTCCGTCGTCCGCGCCGGGGCGAAGCTCTCCTGGCGTGCTCACCTCCAGCCGACGCCGCCCGGCTGGGTCGACATGGCGCTCGCGGTACCGATCATGGACCTCTCCCGCGCCCGCGACGAGCTCGGCTGGACGCCGCGACACTCGAGCGGTGAGGCCCTGCTCGAGCTGATCGAGGGGATGCGCCGGTCGGAGGGCATCGAGACGCCGCCGCTCTCGCCGCGTACCGGAGGGCCGGCGCGGCTCCGCGAGTTCCTCACCGGCATCGGGCGCACCTCGCGCTGACCCCGCGGTTTCGCGCCGCCCGGCGCGGGGCAAGCGGAAGCATCCCCCGAGCAAGGAGCCTCCGATGGCGCAGTGCGAGGTCTGCGGCAACGACTACGACAAGGCGATCGAGGTGACGGCCGCCGGCGCGACCCACACCTTCGACAGCTTCGAGTGCGCCATCCATGCGCTCGCTCCGAGCTGCGAGCACTGCGGCGTGCGGGTCATCGGCCACGGGATCGAGGCGGGCGGTCGCTTCTTCTGCTGCGCCCACTGCGCGGCCGAGGAGGGCGCGCAGGACGTCGCCGACCGCGACTGACCGCGGGCCGCTCGACCTCGAAGCGGCGTGAGCGACCCGGCCGAGCGCCTCGGCGCCTACCGCGCGAAACGCGATCCCGGCGCCACGCCCGAGCCGGGCGTGGACGAGGATGAGGGTCGCCCGGGCTCAGACGAGGAGGACCGCCGGCGCTTCGTGGTCCAGGAGCACCACGCCCGCCGCCTGCACTGGGACTTCCGCCTCGAGCGCGAGGGCGTGCTCGTCTCCTGGGCCGTGCCCAAGGGCATCCCCCCCGACCCCAAGCGCAACCACCTGGCCGTGCACGTCGAGGACCACCCGCTCGACTACATCGACTTCGCGGGTGAGATCCCCGCGGGCTCCTACGGCGCGGGCACGGTGAAGATCTGGGACCACGGGACCTACGAGACGCACAAGTTCCGCGAGGACGAGGTCATGGTCACCCTGCACGGCGAGCGCGTGCAGGGTCGCTACGTGCTCTTCCGCACGCGCGGCCAGGATTGGATGATCCATCGCATGGACCCGCCCGAGGATCCCGGCCGCGAGCCGCTGCCCGACGGCGTCGAGCCCATGAAGGCCAGTACCGGCGACCTCCCGGCCGACGAGCAGGGCTGGGCCTTCGAGATCAAGTGGGACGGCGTGCGCGCGCTGCTGTACGGCGAGGGAGGCACCGTGCGCCTCGAGGCTCGCTCCGGCAACGACATCACCGCGCGCTACCCGGAGCTGCGGGGAATCGGTCGCGCGCTCGGCTCGCACGAGGCCCTGCTCGACGGCGAGGTCGTCGCCTTCGACGTACAGGGGCGCCCCGACTTCGGTCTGCTCCAGCGGCGGATGCACCTGGCCTCGGAGTCGGCGGTCCGCAAGCGCATGAGCGACACCCCGGTCGCCTACATGGCCTTCGACCTGCTCCACCTCGATGGCCACTCGACCGTCGACCTGCCCTACTCCCAGCGTCGCGAGCTGCTCGAGGGGCTCGGCCTCGAGGGGCCGAGCTGGCGTACCCCCGCCTCCCACTCCGGTGACGGCCGTGCCCTGCTCGACGCGAGCCGCGAGCAGGGTCTCGAGGGCATCGTGGCCAAGCGCCTCGACGGCCGCTACGAGCCTGGCCGCCGCAGTGGTGCCTGGATCAAGGTCAAGAACGTCCTCCGCCAGGAGGTCGTCATCGGCGGCTGGCTGCCGGGCCAGGGTGCGCGCGCCGGGCGCCTCGGGGCCCTCCTGGCCGGCGTATATGAGGATCGTGAGGGCGAGCGCCCGCTGCGCTACGTCGGACGTGTGGGCACGGGCTTCAACGAGACCGAGCTCGCTCGCCTCGGCGCGCTGCTCGACCCTCTCACGCGCCAGCCGAGCCCATTCGGTGCCGGCGCCCGCCCGCCGCGAGAGGCGATCTTCTGCGAGCCCGACCTCGTGGCCGAGGTCGGCTTCGCCGAGTGGACGCGCACCGGAACGCTGCGCGCCCCGCGCTACCTCGGCCTGCGCGACGACAAGCCTCCGCTCGAGGTTGTGGCCGAACGGGTGAGCCCGGCGGCGGAGCCGGATGGTGCGCACGACGCGGACGCCGGGTAGGAGGACCGCATGCCCCGCTCGATCTGGACCGGCGCCATCTCCTTTGGGCTCGTCACCGTGCCCGTGAGGCTGAGCCCGGCCGTCCGCCGCCAGGGCATCTCCTTTCACCAGCTCCACGACCAGACGGGGCGCGCATCCAGCACCGCCGCTTCTGCTCGGAGGAGGAACGCGAGGTGCCGCGCGAGGAGATCGTGCGCGGCTACGAGCTCGAGGGCGGTCGCTACGTGACCGTGACCGACGAGGAGCTCGAGCGCCTCGATCCCGACCGCACGCACACCATCGACATCGAGCGCTTCGTCGACCTCGGCGAGATCGATCCGGTCCTCTACGACAGCTCCTACCACGCCATCGCGGACGGCGAGATCGCCGCCAAGCCCTACGAGCTCCTGCGCCGCGCCATGGCCCAGTCGGGGCGCGTGGCCATCGGCCGCGTGGTCATCCGCACCAAGGAGCACCTCGCCGCGCTGCGCCCCACCGGCGACCTGCTCACGGTCTCGACCATGCTCTTCCCCGACGAGGTCGTCCCTCGCGAACAGGTCGAGCTGCCCACCGCCCGCGGTGAGGCGAGCGACGACGAGGTCGCGATGGCCTGCCGGCTCGTCGACTCCCTCACGGGCGAGTTCGAGCCCGAGCGCTACCGCGACACCTACCGCGAGCGGGTCCTCGAGCTCATCGAATGCAAGACACGCGGTGAGGAGGTGGTGTTCGAGCCGGCCGCGGAGCGCGCCGAGCCGGCGCCCGATCTGATGGCCGCCCTCGAGGCCAGCATCGCCCGCGCCCGCGAGAATGGCGAGGGGCCCGGCGGCGGCGGCGAACACGACGCGAACGGACGTCGCTCCGGACGTCGCTCCGGACGGGCGCCCGCCCGGACGTGAGCCGCACGGTCGAGGTCGAGGTCGAGGGACGCGCCCTGCGGCTCTCGAACCTCGACAAGATCCTCTACCCCGAGGCGGGCTTCACCAAGGCGCAGGTCATCGACTACTACACGCGCATCGCGCCGGTGCTCCTACCTCACCTCCAGGGCCGTCCGCTCACCCTTAAGCGCTACCCGAACGGGGTCGAGGGGAACTACTTCTACGAGAAGGAGTGTCCCTCTCACCGGCCCGAGTGGGTCCGTACGGCTCGGGTCCCCATCCGCACCGACGGGCGCAGCGTCAACTTCTGCCTCGCCGAGGACCTGCCGACCCTCGTCTGGACCTCGAACCTCGCCGACCTCGAGCTGCACACCTCGCTGGCCCGTGCCGCGGCGATCACCCGCCCCACCATGATGGTCTTCGACCTCGATCCCGGCGCTCCCGCCGCCGTGCTCGAGTGCGCGCGCGTGGCCCTGGCGCTGCGCGACCTCCTCGCCCCGCTCGGCCTCGAGAGCTGGGCCAAGACCTCGGGCTCCAAGGGACTCCAGGTCTACGTGCCGCTCAACGTGGAGACGAGCTACGGCGAGACCAAGCCGTTCGCCCTCGCGGTGGCCCAGGTGCTCGAGCGCGACCACCCCGGGCTCGTGGTCTCGCGGATGCGCAAGGACCTCCGCGCCGGCAGGGTGCTCGTGGACTGGAGCCAGAACGACGAGCACAAGACGACGGTGTGCGTCTACTCGCTGCGAGCCAGGGCGCAGCCGATGGTCTCCACCCCGATGGCCTGGGCCGAGGTGGAGGAGGCCGTCGAGGGAGACGATCCGAGCCTCCTGACCTTCGACTGGGAGGCGGCGCTCGCGCGTGTCGACGAGCACGGCGACCTGTTCTCCGGCGTCCTCGATCGGGAGCAGACCCTGCCCTCCCTCAGGTAGCGCGCCGCCGCCCGATTGTGGTCAAGCTGTGCGTTCGGGGTACAAGGGACACTTACGCTGGATACGTGCACGCGGGAGCAGGGGCGGCAGAGGAAGAGGAGTGAAGGCGACACGGGTCATGGAGCAGGGCGCAGGCGAAGGGCTCCACCTGGAGGAGCTCGAGCACAGCGAGCTCTTCGCCCGCTCCGTCCTGCACCACCTGCCGGGAAGCGCCGTCGTGCTCCTCGATCGCGACCTGTGCTTCCGGATGGCGGAGGGCCCCGCTCTCGAGGAGCTCGGCTGGCGGACGGACAGCGTGCGGGGTCGGCCGCTCGAGGAGCTCGTGGCGGGCGAGGCCGGCCGGGCGCTGGCCGCTCATTACCGCGCCGTCCTCGACGGCGAACCGCGCTCGTTCGAGTTCCCCCTCGAGGGCCGCACCCACTTCGTCGAGGCGGTGCCGATCGGCGGCGCCGGCGACGAGGTCTCCGGCGTCATGGGGGTGTCCCTGGACGTCACCGAGCGTCAGCGCACCGAGGAGACCCTCCGGACCAGCGAGCGCGACTTCCGGCTGCTGGCCGAGAACGCCACCGACTTCGTCTCGCGCCAGGACCGTGAGGCTCGGCTCGTCTACGCCTCGCCCTCGTCGAGCAGCATGTTCGGCTTCGCGCCGGCCGAGCTCACGGGCCGGTCCGGCTTCGACTTCGTCCATCCCGACGACGTCGACCTCGTCCGCGCGACCTACCGCGAGGTCCTGCGGACCCCGGGCGGACAGACGGTCAGCTTCCGCCTGCGCCACAAGAACGGAGGCTACGTGTGGGCCGAGACGAGCTGTCGTGGCATCGCCGACGACTCAGGGGAGGTGAGCGAGGTCCACTGCGTCACGCGCGACATCACCGAGCGCCGGCGCGCGCAGGCCGAGCTCGAGCGGCTTCTGCGCCAGCAGTCGGCGATCGCCGCGCTCGGGGAGCAGGCACTCGAGGACGACGACCTCGCCCGGCTGCTGCGGCGCGCGTGCTCGACGGTGGCCATGACGCTGGGCATCGAGGCCTGCGGCGTCTTCCGACTCACCGGCGAGGGGGAGCGCGTGGCCGTCGAGGCGGGCACGGGCTGGCTCGAGGACGAGGCCGGGCTGGTGTCGACGGCGTCGGTGAACGATTCGTCGAAGGCGCTCGTCGAGTGCCTGATCGAGGGTCCGACGATCACCGACGACCTGACCGAGGAGGGCCGCTTCGAAGCGCCGGCGCTCGAGCGCAACGGCGTCATCAGCGCGATCAACGTCCTCATCGGCCAAGGCCCGCTCAAGTACGGGATCCTCGGCGCGTACTCGAGCGAGCGCCGCTCCTTCAGCGTCGACGACGCGAACTTCCTCCAGGCCGTTGGCCACGTGCTCGGGACCGCGATCGAGCGCCGGCGCAGCGAGGACCGCGCCCGCCACGAGGCCCTCCACGACCCGCTGACCGGCATGCCCAACCGCAGCCTCCTGCGCGACCGCCTCGAGCAGGCCCTCGTCCGCTGCGAGCGTCGCGGGACGCAGATCGCGCTGCTCTTTCTCGACATCGACAACTTCAAGCTGGTCAACGACAGCCTCGGCCACTCGGCCGGCGACGAGCTCCTCCAGGCCGTGGCCCCACGCCTCGAGGGGGCGATCCGCCCCTCCGACACGGTCGCGCGCTTCGGCGGCGACGAGTTCGTCGTCCTGGCCGAGGACGTCGAGGACGAGCGGGGTGCACGACTGCTCACGGAGCGCATCGCCGCCGCGTTCACGAGCCCGTTCCTCCTGCGCGGTGAGGCTCACGTGGTCAGCGCCAGCACGGGTGTGGTCATGTGCCCGGGAGGCGACGTCGAGCCCGAGGACCTGCTGCGCGACGCCGATGCGGCCATGTACCGGGCCAAGGAGCGCGGCCGCGGGCACTACGAGGTGTTCGACGACGCGATGCGCGCGCGCGTCGTCGGCCGCCTCAAGACCGAGAACGAGTTGCGCCGGGCCCTGGCCGAGGACGAGCTCGTGGTCCACTACCAGCCCTACTACTCGCTGGCCGACCAGACGATCGCCGGCGTCGAGGCCCTCGTGCGCTGGCAGCATCCCGAGCGCGGCCTGTTGCTGCCGGGGGAGTTCATCCCCGTAGCCGAGGAGAGCGGGCTGATCGTGCCGCTCGGTGCGGTGGTGATGCGCCAGGCCTGTCACGACGCCAGCCACTGGCGCGGGGTGTGCTCCGAAGCGTCGGATCTGCGCCTCACGGTCAACCTGTCGGCGCGCCAGGCCGCTCAGCCCGGTCTGGTCGATCTCGTCGCGGCCACCCTCGCCGACAGCGGCCTCGAACCGAGCTGCCTCGGTGTCGAGATCACCGAGAGCGTGGTCATGGAGGAGGCCACGGGGCAGACCGAGGCCCTCGAAGGGCTGCGCGAGCTCGGCGTGCGGCTCGTGGTCGACGACTTCGGCACGGGCTATTCCTCACTCGCCTACCTCTCGCGCTTCTCGCTCGACGTGCTCAAGATCGACCGTACCTTCGTCGCGGGCCTCGACTCCGGCGAGAGTAGTGAGGCCATCGTCGCCGCAATCGTCGCGATGGCCTCGGCGCTCGGGCTGCCCGTGATCCCCGAGGGCATCGAGACCGAGGCTCAGCTCGTCAAGCTGACCGAGCTCGGCTGCAGCCTCGGCCAGGGCTTCATCTTCTCACGCGCGGTCGAGGCCGGGGAGATCGAGCGGATGCTCTCGGCCGGCCTGGCCGTGGCCTGAGCCAGACCGCCGCCTGCGCTCAACCGGCGGCCGCGTTCGCCCGCTCGGCGGTCAGGCGAAAGGCGCTCTGGAGGAAGTCGTTGACCCCTGAGGTGGCCAGCACCGTCGTGGCGATGCGCCCCGCCGACGGGGACAGCAGCCGCAGGGCCACGAGCGCGAGCGCCGCCCACGCGCCGACGCAGCGCGTGCAGGTCATGAGCTCGCCGATGGCGTGGCGCAGACCCCGTCCGCGCGGACCCTCGGGCTGATGCTGGGCGTCCTGCTCCACGAAGGGCTCGCGGACCCAGGTGCCGATCTTCTCGCGCGCGACGACCTTGGACAGGGCGAAGGTGGCGACTCCGAGGGGGACGATCTCGCGCGAGGGGATCGCGGTCTCGGCGCCGGCGCGGCGGCTCGTGCCCGCGACCACGCCGGCGAAGAGTGTCAGGTAGATCGCGTTCAGAGCCCCGTAGTCGCCGGGCTCGGTCGGGGCACGGCGATCGTCGGCGCCGGACGGACCGCGGTTGGCGGTGGCGGAGCTCACGCTCCGGATACTGCCCGTGATCGACCGCACTCACGCTTCGCGCCCGGCGGGCGATCGCGCGTGGCCCACTAACGTTCGCCGAGAGATGCTCGACCGCGCGCTCGCCCTCCAGATCGCCCGCCTCGCCGCGGGCTCCGATCCCAGCGACCCGCTGCGCGGCGACCTCGATCTGTGGTCGACGCGCGCCGAGGACGAGGTCGGCCGTTTCACGGGGCTGGAGCCCGCCGGGCCGTTGCCCGACCCCGAGCCCGTGGGCCGCGCGGCCTGGGTCGAGGTGAACGTCGAGATGATGGCCGAGCTGCTGGCTCCGGTCGCCGATCGGCTCGAGCGACGACTCGGAAGCGCCGGGCCGCTCGCCGGGCCGTTGCGCATCGCCGCGACGGCCACCCTCTCGGCCGAGGTCGGGCTCGTCATGGGCTACCTCTCGACTCGCGTGCTCGGCCAGTACGAGCTGTCGCTGCTCGGACACGAGCGACCCCCCCGACTGCTCTTCGTCAGTCCGAACATCGCCAGCGCGGCCCGCGAGATGGAGGTCGACGGCGAGAGCTTCATGGCCTGGATCGCCCTACACGAGGTGACGCACGCCTTTCAGTTCGCCGGCGTCCCGTGGCTGCGCGAGCATCTCGGTGGTCTGCTCGAGCAGTACCTCGACACCGTCGAGGTACGCATCCGCCGGGGGTCGGCGGGCGGTCTGCCGAGCCTCCCCGATCCCGCCCGCCTCGTCGAGGCCTTTCGTGAGGGCGGACTGGCCGCGCTTGTCCAGACCCGCGAGCAGCGCTCGATCATGGACCGCGTCCAGGCCGCCATGGCCGTGGTCGAGGGCTACTCCGAGCACGTCATGGACGCGCTCGGAGCCGAGGTGGTGCCGAACTACACCGGGCTGCGCGAGGCGATGGAGCGCCGGCGCGGCAGTCGCTCGGCGCCCGAGCGGATCCTCTCACGCCTGCTGGGGCTCGACATGAAGATGCGCCAGTACGAGCTCGGCCGGCGCTTCTGCGCGGACGTCGTCAGGCGCGGCGGGATGGAGGCGCTCAACCGCGTCTGGAGCGCTCCCGGCGCGCTGCCGACGCTCGCCGAGCTCGAGGCTCCGGCGGTGTGGCTGGCGCGCCTCGAGCGCGAGCCGGCCCTTCCCGCCTAGCGGCGCGATCCACCACCGCTCAACGCGTCACAGCGCCCCCGCCGGCCCAGCGCCGCTCTGTGACCAGCCTCTCACAGGGCGCGTTTGACGCTGGTCGCTGCCTGGTATACCGTTACTGTCGTTAGAAGTAACATCCTTACCGCCTCGGTACTACCGGGGGAGAGACTCAGTCGCCAGGAGGGTTCACACACCATGGCCGAAACCACCCAGAGCCAGAACCGAAGCCAGTCGCAGGACAAGAGCCGATCGCAGAACGGCGGCCAGAGCCGCAGGTCGCAGTCGGGCGGTCAGCGTCAGCGCACGCAGGCCCAGCGCTCGGCCAGCGCCAAGCGCGCCGCGGCCACCCGTCAGCGCAATGAGGCCCGCAGCTCGCAGGCCCAGACGCGCGGGCAGGCCCGTTCAACGGCTCGCAGCACCCGTTCGACCGCTC
The DNA here is from genome assembly GCA_038232755.1 of Solirubrobacterales bacterium. Taxonomy (GTDB): domain Bacteria; phylum Actinomycetota; class Thermoleophilia; order Solirubrobacterales; family Thermoleophilaceae; genus JACCUC01. The sequence goes on from JBBSNG010000016.1 coordinate 11,907, forward strand.
GCGGCGCACGCGCGACGGCCCGTAGCGCCGGTCGCACGACCGAGCGTCGGGTCAAGGCCGAGACCACCCGCCTCGAGGCGGCCCTGACCGAGGCTCAGCGCCCGGTGCTGATCTCGGTCGGCGTCTGGCTCACCGTCCGCGACAACGTCGTGAGCACGGTCCGCCCGTACACCAGGCGCAAGACCGCCGAGCGCGAGCTGCGCCGGCTGCGCAACCGCTTCGGCGTCAACGTGCGTAAGTACGAGCGTCGCGGCACGACCGAGCGCAACAAGCTCGAGCGTCAGGTCAAGCGCACCCGCACGCAGGCCGAGCGTGTCCTGCGCCGCAGCGGGCGCGACTTCGAGCGCGGGGCCGACAAGTTCGAGAGCGGCGCCCGCGACGTCGCCAAGGGCGTCGAGGAGCTCGCAGGCGCAACGCGCTAGCTCTGGACCACCGACTTACCCTCGCCCGGCCCGGAGAGAGCCGCGCGAGGAGAGGCTGCCGGCCTCATACATCGCCGGCAGTAGCAGCATCTCTCCTCCCTCGGCCGGCGGGACCTTCGGGTCTCGCCGGTCTTTTTTTCGGCCTCTGCGGCAACTGCGGGCGCACCATCCCGGGCTGCGACAATGAGCCGAGGATGACGCTCACCGAGATGCCGACCCGCGACGCGGTGCGCCAGGCCCTGCGCACGGTGGTCGATCCCGAGCTGCATCAGAACATCGTCGACCTCGGCATGGTCCGCAGCGTCGAATACCCGTCGGCGCGCGAGGTGTCGGTCACCGTCTCGCTGACCACACCGGGCTGTCCGATCCGCTCGCACTTCCAGAAGGCGGTCGACCACACCGTGCGCGCGCTGCCCGGAGTCGAGCGCGTGCACGTCGACTTCGACGTGCTCTCCGAGCGCGAGAAGGACGGCCTGAAGCAGCGCGTCGGGCGCAGCGACGGACTGCCCGACGGAGCCCTCGCCGCGGTCAAGAACGTGATCTGCGTCGGCTCGGGCAAGGGTGGGGTCGGCAAGTCCACCACGACCGCGAACCTCACCGCTGCGCTCTTCGCGCAGGGCAAGCGCGCCGCTGCCCTCGACGCCGACGTGTGGGGCTACTCGATCCCGCGCATGCTCGGCGTCCACGGCAAGCCGAAGGTCTCCGAGAACAAGCGCATCCTCCCCCTGGTCGTCCACGGCGGGATCAAGGCGATGTCGATCGAGTTCTTCCTCGAGGGCCGCGACCAGGCGGTGGTCTGGCGCGGACCGATGCTCCACAAGGCGATCCGTCAGTTCCTCGAGGACGTCGAGTGGGGCGAGCTCGACTACCTGCTGATCGACCTTCCCCCGGGGACGGGGGACGTGTCCATGACCCTCGCCCAGCTCCTTCCCCAGTCGCGTTTCGTGATCGTCACCACGCCGCAGCCGGCTGCCCAGCAGGTGGCCAAGCGGGCGGCGGAGACGGCGCGGCGCTTCGACCTCGAGATCGTCGGCGTGATCGAGAACATGTCCGGCTTCGTGGCCCCCACGGGTGAGCGCTACACGATCTTCGGCGAGGGCGGCGGACAGACCCTGTCCGACGAGCTCGACGTACCGCTGCTCGGGAAGATCCCCCTCCAGGAGGAGCTGCGCGTCGCCGCCGACAACGGGACCCCGCTCGTGCTCGAGGATCCGGACGCGCCGGCCTCGCAGGCACTCTTCCACGCCGCCCGCGGCCTGATCGCCGCCACGCCGCAGGAGCTCGCCGTGCTCCAGCCCCCCGCGCGACCCGACATCGCGCCGCCGAGCGGAGTCTCGCTGCCCATGGCGCGGTAGCGCTTCCGCCTCAGTACGCGAAGAACTCGACCCGGTAGCCGTCCGGATCGGCCACCTGCACGCGAACGATGCCCTCCTCCTGCCACTCCGTCTCGGGCACCCCGGCGGCTCGCAGGCGCTCCCGAGCTTTGTAGACCTCGTCTGTGGTGGCCAGCTGGAAGCCGAAGTGGTTCGTGCGGGGCATATCACCCGCCGGCGGATCGCCCTCCGACAGCGCCAGCAGCCCTCCGTCGCTCGAGCTCAGGATCAGCAGGTGCTCGTCGTCGTGGACGCGCATGCCGAGCCCGAAGTGCTTGCCGTAGAACGCCGCCGACCGCTCCCGGTCGGAGACGGTCAGCGCGACGTGGTTGAGCGGCACCCGAACCTCGTGTGAGCAGTGCAGATCAGCTGACGAGCGAAAACCAAGCAGTCCAAGGACGCAGGGTCGAAGACTTGGTGGACCAAGTCGAGACCCGAGGACGCAGGAATGCGCAGGTTTGCAGCCGTCAGCTGGCCTGCGCGAAGTACTCCGCGTTGATCTGGATGTACTTCTCCCACTCCCCCGGGAGCTGATCCTCGGCGAAGCAGGCGTCGACCGGACAGGCCTCGACGCAGGCGTCGCAGTCGATGCACTCGTCGGGATCGATGTAGAGCATCTCGACGGCATCGTAATCCGGCTCGTCGGGCGTCGGGTGGATGCAGTCGACCGGGCACACCTCGACGCAGGAGTTGTCCTTCTGCCCGATGCAGGGCTCGGCGATGACGTAGGCCACGGGGTCTTGCTCCTTGGAGGTCGAGTCGAGGGGGACGGCGTCCGGGGCGGTCCTCTGCCACCGAAGCGGGCATTCTAACCCTCGGGCCCGGTACGCTGCCCGCCGCCATGATCCTCCTCACCGGCGCCAGCGGCACCGTCGGGGCAGCGGTGCTGCGCCGCCTGCTCGGTGCGGGCCGGCCGGTCCGCTGCCTCGTCCGCGATCCACGCGAGATCGGCCCGGAACGCGTGCGGGTTCAGCTGGTGCTCGGGGACCTGGGCGCACCCAGCTCGTTCCGTCACGCCATGCGCGGAGTCGACTGCGTGGTGCACCTGGCCACCGCGACGCGCAACGCGCGTGGCGCCTCGATCGAGGAGCTCAACGCGCTGGCCACCCTGCGCCTCCTGCGCGCGGCCGAGGCAGCCGGAGTCGAACGCTTCCTCTTCCTCTCGAGCCTCGGAGCGACACTCCACTCGCACTCCCGCCTGCTGCGCTCAAAGGCGCTGGGCGAGCACGCGGTGGCCGAGGCGCCGCTGGAGACGACGGTTCTCGCCCCCTCGCTAGTGGTTGCGCCCGGGGACCGGTGGCTGACCGTCCTCGAGCGTCTCTCCTGGCTCCCGGCCATGCTCGTGCCGGGCCAAGGGCGCGCGCGTTTCCAGCCGATCGGAGCCCGAGACGTCGCCGACTGCGCCATCGCCGCGCTCGACGAGCCGGTGTCCGGCCGCCTCGAGCTCGCGGGTCCCGAGACGCTGACCCGCGACGAGATCGTGGCGCGCGTGCTCCGCGCTCGAGGTAGGCGGCGGCGCTTGCTGCACATCCCGCCGGCGGGCGTCCGGCTCGGCCTCGGAGCGATCGAGCGGATCGTCGGACCGGCGGTCTTCGCCACCCCCGACGAGGCCGACCTGCTCGATGTGTCGCTGACCACCCCGCGGGGAACGGCCGACGCCGAGGCGCTCGGCGTAAGCCCGCTCCGGCTCTCCGCCCTCCTCGAGGCCTGACCCGGCCGCCGCGCGGCGGCCGGTGGTCGAACCAGCCCGCAACGAGAGAGGGCCCGGCGCGTGCCGGGCCCTCTTCGTCCTTCGCAAGCGCAGCGCGCTCGCTACATCATGCCGCCCATGTCGGGCATGCCGCCGCCGCCAGCGGCGCCGCCGTCCTTCTCCGGCACCTCGGCCACGATGCACTCCGTGGTGAGGATGTTCTTGGCGATCGAGGCCGCGTTCTGCAGCGCCGACCGCGTGACCATCGCCGGGTCGATGATCCCCGCGGGGATCAGGTCGACGAGCTCACCGGACTCGGCGTTGAGGCCCTGGCCGACGACGCCGGCACGCAGCACGTCGCTGACGACCACCGAGCCCTCGAGACCCGAGTTCTGGGCCAGCTGACGGACGGGCTCCTCGAGCGCGCGCTTGATGATCAGCGCGCCCGTGCGCTCGTCCTGGTCACCGCCGGTGTCGCCGTTGATGGCCTCGGCCGCAGTCAGCAGCGCGGTGCCGCCGCCCGGGACGATGCCCTCCTCGAGAGCTGCCCGGGTGGCCTGCAGCGCGTCCTCGACGCGGTGCTTCTTCTCCTTCATCTCCGTCTCGGTCGCAGCTCCGACCTTGACCACGGCCACGCCGCCCGACAGCTTGGCGAGACGCTCCTGGAGCTTCTCGCGGTCGAAGTCGGAGTCGGTGTCCTCGATCTCGGCCTGGATCTGACGAATACGGCCCTTGATGGCCTCCTCGTCACCCGCACCGTCGATGACCGTGGTGTTGTCCTTGGCCACGACCACGCGCCGAGCACGCCCGAGCTGGGTGAGCTGGGTGTTCTCGAGCTTGAGGCCCATCTCCTCGGTGATGACCTCGGCGCCCGTGAGGATGGCGATGTCCTCCAGCATCCGCTTGCGGCGGTCACCGAAGCCGGGAGCCTTGACCGCGACACCCGTGAACGTGCCGCGGAGCTTGTTGACCACGAACGTCGCGAGCGACTCGCCCTCGACGTCCTCGGCGATCACCAGGATCGGCTTACCCGACTGGATGACCTGTTCGAGCACCGGCAGGATGTCCCGCACGGAGCCGATCTTCTGGTTGGCGATGAGGATGTAGGGGTCCTCGAGGGTGGCCTCCATACGGTCCTGATCGGTGACCATGTACGGCGAGATGTAGCCCTTGTCGAACTGCATGCCCTCGGTGAACTCGAGGTCCATGCCGAAGGTCTGGCCCTCCTCGACGTTGACCACGCCGTCCTTGCCGACCTTCTCGATGGCATCGGCGATCACGTCGCCGATGTCCGAGTCAGCCGCCGAGATGGCCGCCACGCGAGCGATCTGGTCCTTCCCGGAGACGTCCTGAGCCTGGTTGCCGATGTGCTCGGTGACCTGGTCGACCGCCTTCTCGATCCCGCGGCGCAGCGCCAGCGGGTTCGCGCCCGCGGCCACGTTACGCAGGCCCTGGTGCACGATGATCTGTGCCAGCAGCGTCGCCGTGGTGGTGCCGTCGCCGGCCACGTCGTTGGTCGCCGTGGCGACCTCGCGGACGAGCTGTGCGCCCTGGTTCTCGAAGACGTCCTCGACCTCGATCTCACGCGCGATCGTGACGCCGTCGTTGGTGATGGTGGGTGCGCCGAACTTCTTGTCGAGGACGACGTAACGGCCCTTGGGGCCGAGCGTCACCTTGACCGCGTTGGCCACGGCGTTGACGCCGGCCTCGAGCGCCGCGCGCGCCTCCTGATCGTACTTGAGCTCTTTGTGAGCCATGTGTGTCTCAGTCCTTCCTTCTCTAGCCGGTGACCTTGGCGAGCACGTCGGACTCGCGCAGAACGAGGAGATCCTCGCCCTCCACGACGATGTCCGTGCCGCCATACTTCGAGTAGAGGACCTCGTCGCCCTCGGTCACGTCGACGGGGATGCGGTGGTTGTCCTCATTGAGCTTGCCGTCGCCGACGGCGACGACCTTGCCCCGTTGGGGCTTCTCCTTGGCGGTGTCGGGGAGGACGATGCCACTGGCCGTCTTCTCCTCCTCCTCGACCACCTGAACGATCAGACGATCGCCCAAAGGCTTCAGATTCATACGCAGACCTCCAACTCCGGTCGCTTCTCGCTTACGGTTTGGCACTCTATCAAGGAGAGTGCCAACGGAGTTGACGGCGGTCCTACTCCTGCGTCTCACCCTCCCGCTCGCGCAGCTCGCGCTTGAGTACCTTGCCGGTCTGGTTGCGCGGCAGCTCGCCGATCGGCTCGATATCGCGCGGAACCTTGTAGCGGGCGAGGCTCTCCTTGACGTAGGCCTTGAGATCGTCGACGGAGGCGGAGTCGCGCGTGACCACGAAGGCCTTCAGGCGCTGGCCCCACTCCTCGTCCTCGACCCCGATGACCGCTGCCTCGACTACGTCGTCGTGGGCCTCGAGCAGCTCCTCGACCTCCTGCGGGAAGACGTTCTCGCCGCCGGAGACGATCATGTCGTCGTCGCGGCCCTCGACGAACAGCCGCCCGGCGTCGTCGAGGTGCCCGACGTCGCCGGTAGACATCATCCCGTCGACCATCTCCTTGCTCCCGCCGCCGGTGTAGCCCTCGAACTGAGCGCTGTTGGCCACGAAGATCCGGCCGGTCCGGCCTGACGGAACCTCGCCGCCATTGTCGTCGAGGATCTTCAGGATCGTGCCGATCGGCGGCGAGCCCGCCGTACCCGGCGCCGCGCGCAGCTCGTGCGGGGTGGCGATCGACGCCCAGGCGACCTCGGTCGAGCCGTAGAGGTTGTAGACGACGTCGCCGAACTCGTCCATGAAGCGGTGCGCGAGATCGGCGGAGAGCGCCGAGCCGCTGACGGCGACCGTGCGCAGCGAGCTCGTGTCGTGACGGCGGCGGACCTCCTCAGGCAGGTCGAGGATGCGCTTCAACATGACCGGGACCATCGGGCAGTGCTGGGCGCGGTGGCGGTCGATGGCCGCGAGCGTGGCCTCGGGGTCGAAGCGCCGGCGCAGGATCAGCGTTGTCGACAGCAGCAGGCCGAGGGTGAAGTGGGCGAAGCCCCACGAGTGGAACAACGGCGCCGCGATCAGCGTTCGCTCGCGCACGCGCAGGGGGATCCGAGAGAGGATCGCCACCGCGGCGCCGACCCCGGGGCTCGAGCGCGAGGCGCCCTTGGGCGTTCCCGTGGTGCCCGAGGTGAGGATGACCGTCCGTCCCGGCTCGGCCGGCGGCACGACGTCGCGCTCGTCGCCGGCCTCGATCAGCTGCTCGAGCGTCGGGTCCGCCGCCTGGGAAGGATCGTCGGACCACGCCACGAAGCGCTTGCGACGCCGGCCGGCACCGGTGAGGATCTCGGAGAACTCCTGGTCGTAGACGATCGCGGCGGCCTGCTCGCGCTTGACCACCTCGGTCAGCTGTGGGCCGGCGAACGCAGTGTTCATGTACAGGGCATGGGCGCCGAGCTTCGAGGCCGCGACCGTGGCCTCGACGAAGCCGCGGTGGTCGCGACACATGATGGCCACGCCGTCGCCCTCGCGGACGCCCGCGTCGGCGAGCGAGTGGGCGAGCGCATTGGTGCGCCGGTGCACCGCGGCGAACGACAGGCGCCCGAGCTCGTCGATGATCGCCGTGTCGTCGGGCGTGCGGGCAGCGGCAGCGCCGTAGCCGGCGGCCGGGGTAGGACCGAAGCGCCACAGCTCGCGCCCGGCCCGCGCGGCGCGGTCGGGACGCATGGGCGCGATAAGCCCGGCCCGCCCGAGCACGCGGGCGGCCTCGACCGCCTGCCCGGCCGCGCTCACCGACTGCCCCAGCGCATGGCGCAGGCCTCCTGATTCACGGTTCGATGGCGTCACTCCGCTCTCCTTCTCGAGCTCGCGTCGAAGATTGTGCAGCGAGGCACTTAAGCGGCGCCCCACGATCGGCGCGGCCACGCGGTCGGCGACCGTGGCCAGGATGCCGCCCGGCGCCTGATAGCTCAGGCGGAAGGTGACCTCGGTCACGCCGGGCTCGCGCTCGCGCAGGCGCCAGCGCCCACGCTGGTCCAGCCCGCTGATGTTGTTCCACGCCATGTCGCGCGGAGCGTCGAACTCGACCACCTCCACGAGCCCGCCGATCTCGGCGGAACCGAGCTCGAGGCGAATGTTGTAGCGCGCGCCGAGTCCACTCTCGCGCTCGCTCGCGACCTCCCAGCGGGTGAAGCCGGCGAGGAAGGTCCGCAGGCGCGCCGGCTCGGTCACGTAGGACCACACGCGCTCGGGTGAGGCGTTGATCGTCAGCTTCCGTTCGACCTGCACGCTCGGAGCCTCCGCGCTCAGCCGATCACGGGTAGCCGTCGTGCGGCGGCGAGATCGTCGAGCGTCCTCTGCATTCGACCGAGCACCGCGTCGTAGGCCTCGTCGAGATCGGGGTCCTCGCCGAACTCCTCCACCAGGTCGATGGGCTCGAGGACCTGGACGGTGATCTTCGCCGGCAGCGGGAGATGGCCGGCCATGTCGCCGATGTTGAGCCCCCAGGGGAGCGCGATCGAGATCGGCACGACCTTGAGCCGCAGCAGCCGGTCGAGGCGCAGGGCCTTGGCGAGACCCTCGCCGCGAGTCAGGAACAGTGCCGTCTCCTGCCCGCCGATGGCCACGACCGGGACGAGCGGGACCCGTTTCTCGAGCGCGAGGCGGAGGAAGCCCTTACGGCGGTCGAAGTCGACGCGCGCGGACTCGCTGCTCGGGCGGTGGACCTCGTAGTCACCGCCGGGGTAGACGAGCAGGGCAGCCCCGGAGTCGAGGGCCTTGCGCGCGTTGTCGTTCGACGCGGCGACCGTTCCGTACCTGCGCAGGGACCCGAGCCCGGGCGTGGCCAGGACGAGATTGTGGGCGAGCTGGAAGAAGCGTCGCTCGACGCCGAAGTAGGTCGTGAAGGCAAGCGTGAAGACGATCGTGTCGGGGGTGAGGTTGCCGCCCGAGTGATTGCCGACCAGGAGCACGGGCCCCTCGGCGGGGATGCGCTCCAGGCCCCGGACCTCGCTTCGGAAGTAGAAGCTGGCGAGCATCCACAGGCCGGGGAGCGTCTCGCGGATGTAGTCGGGGTCGCGCTCGTCGAGGTCTGCTTTGGGGATGCGGCGAGCGAGCGGGCCGGTCACCGCACCCGCGAGGCCGCCGGCGAGGCCGGAGACGAACCGCGCGGCGCTGGAGGCGGCTCCACCGTTGCGAGCCCCGGTCAGAGCGCGGCCCTCGTTCATCGAGCCTGACCGGCGGGCGCCGCGGTCGGGCGTGGCGCCGCGCCCACGAGCGCAGGCCACTCGGAGGGCGGCCCGGCTGGACGGCCAACGCGCTCGGGTGCGCCCGCCGGGAGGTCGGCCAGGAGCTCGGCCGGCCCGGCCGTGCGCAGCTGCTCGGCCACGGTGCGCGTGGCGAGCTCGATCAGCTCGTGGCGGCGGCGGCCACTCATGAGGTTGCGGCCCATCACCGCGAGGTCCTCCGCGGTGGGCTGGATCAGGATGACCTCGGTCCCCGCCTCGCGGAGCTTGCGTGCCTCGCGGCCGAGACGGCGGCCCGCCACCGACCGGGTCGCGGCCGCCGTGCGGTCAGCGAGGCTCTGCGCGGCCGTGCTCGCCCGCGAGGAGGTCGGATTGAGGCAGATGACGAGGTCGAGCCCCTCGTCGCGGAGCACGTCGAGGTTGGAGGCCGAGTAGACCCCGCCGTCGACGTATCGGCGCCCGGCGATGGTCACGGGACGGTAGAAGCCGGGGATGGCGCACGACGCGGCGACGGCCTTGGTCAGGTCGGCCGGCGGAGCCCCGGCGCGCCCGAAGGCCACGCGCCGGCCGGTCGTGTAGTCGCAGGCCACGACCCAGAGGTTCTCGTGCGTGGACCACCCGCGCTCGACGACCCGGCCGATGGTGGCCTCGAGCGCCTCGGTCGAGACCAGGCCCCGGGGCAACCAGCCGCTCGCGACCTGGAGCGGCGTGTGCCGGGTCGGGCTGGCGAGACTCCTAAGGGCGAGTCGCCACGAGCCCGGGCCGGGCACCGGCAGGCCCCGATGAAGACGGTAGGTGGCGCCGCCGTTGCGCTCGGCCTCATCGGCCGGGCGGCCGTTGCCGTCGCGTAGCCCCTCGAAGGTCTCGCCGCCGGAGTGGGCGACCATGAACCACGGCGGCACACCGGAGGCACATAGCGCTCCGATCATCGAACCGGCCGAGGTGCCGACGACGTGGTCTGCGCTGGCCGGATCCCAGCCGGTCTCGACGGCGATCGCGTTGAGGCCGCCCGTGAGCCAGGCGCCGCCCATCACGCCGCCCGCCCCGAGCACCAATCCGACCTTCATGCGGCCATTCTGGCGGATCGGGCCTCCGCTCGCCGGGCGAGGCCTATGCCTGCTCGAGCCGGACGACTCCATCTCCCCCTCGAAG
>JBBSNG010000017.1:0-20444 GCA_038232755.1 Solirubrobacterales bacterium
GGTGGCGTCGCGGGGTGGCGGGGCGTGCCGCCACCGCCGTCGTCCCTCTGAGCCCGGCCTCCTCGCCGGACGGGCGGCGCTACAGGCCCGGAGGTGCCATGTCCGCTCGCGCCGCGCCGCTGTCCTCCGCGGCCCGCTTGACCGCGTCGGCGACGTGCTCGTGAACCGTCGGGTCGAGCGCGTCGGGCACGAGCTCGGACTGCTCGGCCAGGTCGGCGATCGCCCGCGCGGCGGCGAGCTTCATCTCGAGGTTGATGTCCTCCGCCCCGGCCAGCAGGGCGCCGCGGAAGATCCCCGGATAGCCGAGCACGTTGTTGACGATCGAGCCGTCGGAGGCGAAGGCGGCGCCGGCGGCGAGCGCGTCGTCGGGGCGGATCTCGGGGTCGGGATTGGTCAGGGCGAGAATCACCTGACCGTCGCGGACCAGCTCCGGCTCGATCAGCCCGGCCCGGCCCGTGGTAGCCACCACCACGTCGGCCTCGGCCATGACCTCGTCGGCCTCGCGGATCTCGATGCCCTTCTCCCGGGCGCGCGCGTGACTCGACTCGTTCGGGTCGCTGGCCAGGACGCGGTCGACGCCGCCGTCGACCATCAGGCTGGCTATGCCGAACCCGGCGGCGCCGAGCCCGATCTGGCCGACCGTGGCCTCGCGCAGGTCGATGCCGACCTGCCGGCAGGCGACGATGGCCGCGCTCAGGACGACAACCGCGGTGCCGTGCACGTCGTCGTGCATGACGGGGATCGGCAGCTCCTCGATCAGTCGCTGCTCGATCTCGAAGCACTCGGGGGCAGAGATGTCCTCGAGATGGATGCCACCGAAGGTCGGTGCGATCCGCCTGACGGTCTCCACGAAGTCGTCCGGATCGGAGGCGTCGATGAGGATCGGCATGGCCGAGATGCCCGCGAACTGGCGGTAGAAGACCGCCTTGCCCTCCATCACCGGCATCGCGCCGCGGGGGCCGATGTCGCCGAGGCCGAGCACTCGCGTCCCGTTGGTACAGATCGCCACCGTGCGCCCGACCATCGTGTAGCGGGCGAGCTGCGCCGGATCATCGGCGATCGCCTGGGCCACCCGGGCCACGCCAGGCGTGTAGATGTCGCGGGTGTCCTGGAGGGTGCGGACCTCGATCCGCGCCTCGATGGTCAACTTGCCGCCCTCGTGGCGCCAGAAGGCGCGGTCGCGCTGCCACAGGACCTCGACCCCGTCGATCTCGTTGAGCTGGTCGGCGATGGCCTCGGCGTGCTCGTCGTCGCGCACCTCGACGGTGATCTCCCGGACGGTCGCGTCACGCGCCAGCTTCTCGGTGGTGACGTCGCCGATCAGCCCGTTCTGGTCGCCGATCGCCCCGGCGATCCGGGCCAGCATCCCGGGGCGATGGCAGATCTGAACCCGGTAGGTGATGTCGAGCACTTCGTTCCTCAGAGCTTTCGCTCGAGCTCGCGCGCGAGCTGTTCGAGCCCATCCGGATCGAGCTCGCCGTCGAGCAGCTGGGGAAGCGTGAGCACCGGCGCGCGGGCCCCGCGGCGCAGGCGGCGCAGCTGCCCCTGCTGGGCCCGGGCGCGATTGCCCTGGAGACGGGCCGCGTCGAGCGCGGCATCGAGCTCGGGCGGTCCGCCGTTGGGGGTCGGCTCGCCGAGCTGCTCGAGCTCCGCCGCCGAGAAGCGCTGTGAGAGCAGGCCGTTGGCCACGATCGCCGTCGGGCCCATGCCGACCTCCTCCTCGAGCTGGGTCTCGAGCTCGAGGGTCTCGGTGACCGGCATCTCCTCGGGCAGCGCGACGGTCACGTACCCGGCCCGGTCGGGGTCCGTCACCAGCGAGCGGACCCGATCGGCCTGGCGGCGGATGGTGCCGACTCTGGCGATGTCACCGAAGGTCCGCGGCGTGCGCAGCATCCCGAGGGCATGGCCCGAGGCCGGCGCGTCGACGATCACGGTGTCGTAGCCGGCCTGCTTGCCGCCCCAGCGCTCGGGCTGGGCCAGGTTCCAGGCCTGGGCCAGGGTGACCACCTCCCGCGCCCCGGGCACGGCCGCGATGAAGTAGACGAACACCGGCGTGCGGGAGAGCAGGGCCACCAGCGCCCGTGAGTGCAGCTGGACCTCGAGCCAGTGGCGGAGCACCGCGTCGGGCTCGATCGAGGTAGTCCAGAGGCCCGGTGCGAGCTGAGCCTCGCCGTCGGCGGGGGGCGGAGAGATGCCGAACACGCGCGACAGGCGATGCTGGTCACCAACCTCGCAGACGACGGTCCGCCGCCCCTGGGCGGCGGCGGCGAGCCCGAGGGCGCCGGCGACCGTGGTCTTGCCGACGCCGCCCTTGCCGGTGACGAAGATGAACTCGCGCTCGAGCAGGGTCGCCATGCGGGCTGCACTCTGACAGCCTCACCTCGAACGGCGGAGGAAGGCGTCAGCCGGCCGGTGTCTCGACCGTGGGCAGCTCGATCCGAAACTCCGTGCCTTCGCACCGCCGGCCTTCGCTCGTGGCCGCTGCGACGCCGCCGCGCGGGTCACGCTTCGCCGCGCCGACGCGTCGAGCGAAGCGGCGTGGAGGCCTCGAGACGCCGCCGAGCAGATCGGGCACCGCCAGTGAGCCACGAGCCCCTGCCACCGCCTGCGTGGCGATGGCCAGTCCTCGTCCTCGCCGGCGGGCGTCGGACTCGCGCGAACGGTGCAAACCGCCGCTGTCGCGGACGGCGATCCACGCACCTTCGCCGTCGCGCTCCCCCACCACGGCGATCCGCTCGCCGCCGTGCTCGACCGCGTTGGCCAAGAGGTTGCCGAGGGCCTGCGAGAGCCGCGCCGGATCGGCGTGGGCCACGAGCGGTCCCGCTCGCCAGTCGAAGCTGATCTCGCCGCCGCCGGCGCGCACGGCCGGCTCCCAGGCCTCCGTCGCCGCGCGCGCGACGCCGTCGATTCGCACGTCGGTCGGGCGGCCGGCGGCCCGCCGTCCTTCCCGCGCCGCCGCGAGGTCGGCGAGGCCGAGGCGCAGACGGTCGAGATGCGCGTCGAGGGCCGCCGCCCGGCGCCGGAGCTCGGGCTGGCGTGCGAGCGCCTCGAGCGCCAAGCCGAGCGCGCAGACCGGCCCCCGAAGCTCGTGGTCGGCGCGGGCCACCAGCTCGAGCCGGCGGGCCCCCCGAGCGCATCGCAGCGCGAGGGCGCCGGCCAGGGCCCAGCCGGCGAGCGCGAGCCAGAGCGTCACGCGGCCTCCGTCAGGCGATAGCCAACGCCGCGCACGTTGAGCACGAAGGGCCGCCCCGAGGCGCTCAGCTTCCGGCGCAGGCGGCAGGCGTGGGCGTCGAGCGTGCGGGTGGTGCCGATCGAGGCGTAGCCCCAGACGTCGCGGAGCAGGTCGTTCTTGAGGTAGACCCGCGTCGGGTTCGCCGCGAGGGCCTGGAGCAGGGCGAACTCCTTGGCCGCGAGCGTCACCGGCGCACCGGCGAGGCGGACCTGACGGGTCTCGGGATCGACGGTCAGCTCGCCGACGCGGATCGCTCCGCGGGCCGGACGCCCGCCGGCCCGTCGCAGCACCGCGCGGACGCGCCCCAGCAGTTCCTGGTAGGCGAAGGGTTTGACCACATAGTCATCCGCCCCGCGGGCGAAGCCGCGAACCCGGTCCGCCTCCGAGGCACGCCCACTCAACACGATCACCGGCAGTGCCGGATCGACGCGAGAGGCAAGACCGTCGGCGGCCCGCACCCGATCGAGCACGGCGAGGCCGGATCCGTCGCCGAGTACGAGGTCGAGCAGGAGCAGGTCGGGCACGCGGACCTCGATCGCCCGCAGAGCCTCGCCCGCCCCCCGGGCGACCGTGACCGCGAAGCCATCGGCGGCGAGGTTGTCGGCCAGGTAGGTGGCGATGGCCTGGTCGTCCTCGACCACGACCACCGAGGGTGCCGCGCGCGTTGAGTCCATGCCCGATCAAAGCTCCCACCGGCGCGGATCTCTCCCCTCCCGACGCGTGGGAAAGGTGAAAATCCCCTTGCACCATCCCGGCCGGGCAGGAGTCGCGCCTAACATGCCGACGCCGCGGGCCGACAACCAACCGAATTCGATCCCCATGGACACGACACGACGAGGAAACTATGAATCGGGCACCGACTACGTGCTCGAGTACGGCGAGTTGCGCTTCACGTTCAACGAGGGCGACTTCGTCGAGCGCGTCGAGCAGGCGGCGCTGCGACTCGGCTTCGTCGACGGGCCGCTCGGCGCCGAGGAGCGCGACGACCTCGTCAACCTGACCGTCAACGGGGAGACCTCCGAGCCCGCCTCGGCCCTGGGCGAGCACGTCAACGAGGCCTGGAACGACCTGGCGGGTCCCGACGAGCGCTCGCTCGTCCACTGGCTGCGCCGGCTCGTCTTCCGCGGCGCCTGGCTCGACCAGCGGGTCAAGGAGGGCGAGCTCGAGCCCTACTTCGACGAGTGCACCCACACCTTCGGCTACGCCCAGCCCGAGCGCGACTCCGAGCCGATCGAGCTCACGCCGGAGCCCTCCTGGGCCGGCATCGCCTACCGCCGCTAGCCACCGGCGCCGAGGCGGGCGCATCGGCCGCCTCCGAGGCGTTTCAGCCCCCACTCGCTCCGGGCACGGCTACCCAGGCGTGACGAGCCCGCCGCCCTCCGCCGGAGTGACCGACCGCGACAAGCGGCTGGCCCTCGTCGCCACCATCGTCGGCTCGACAGTGGTCACCGTCGACGCCACCGTGGTCAACGTCGCCCTGCCGGGCATCGAGCGCGAGCTCGGCGGCGGTCTGGCCGGACAGCAGTGGACGGCCAACGCCTACACGCTTGCGCTCGGATCCCTGCTCCTGATCGGCGGCTCGCTCGGCGACCTGCTCGGAGAGCGGCGCGTGTTCGCGGTCGGCGTGAGCGCCTTTGGGGTGACCTCGGTGCTCTGCGCGCTGGCGCCCTCGATCGAGCTCCTCGTGGTCGCCCGAGCGCTGCAGGGCGTCGCCGGCGCGCTGCTCACTCCTGCGGCGCTCGCGGTCATCGTCGCCACCTTCTCGGCGGACGAGCGCGGCCGGGCGGTGGGCACGTGGCTGGCCTGGAGCGGCATCGGCACCGTGCTCGGTCCGCTGATCGGCGGCCAGATCGTCGACTCGACCTCGTGGCGGTGGATCTTCGCCATCAACGTTCCCCTCGTGCTGCTGACCCTCTTCCTGATCGCGCGCTTCGTGCCCGCCGGCCGAGGCGGAACGGAGCGACCGCACCTCGACTGGCGCGGGGCGCTGCTCGCCGCCTTTGGGCTCGCGGGGCCGACCTTCGCGCTCATCGAGCAGCCGGTGCTCGGGTGGGGAAGCCCGGCGGTGATCGTTCCGGGCCTCGCCGGGATCGCGCTGCTCGCCGCCTTTCTGCTCTACGAGCGACGCACCCGCGAGCCGATGCTCCCGCTCGGGCTTTTCCGCCGGCGCAACTTCGCGGTCGGAAACCTCGAGACGTTCTCGATGTACGCGGGGCTCTCGATGCTGTTCTTCTTCCTCGTCCTCTACCTCCAGCAGGTCGCGGGCTACTCCGCCCTTCAGGCCGGCATGGCCAGCGTCCCGGTGACGATCGTCATGTTCCTGCTCTCGAGCCGCTTCGGCGCGCTCGCCGACCGCGTCGGCCCGCGGATCCTGCTCGGCGCCGGGCCGCTGGTGACGGCGAGCGGCTTCGCCCTCCTGATTCGCCTGGACAGCGACGTGGACTACGTAACCGACCTCCTGCCCGCGCTCCTGCTGTTCGCGCTCGGCCTGTCGATGACGGTCGCCCCACTGACCTCGACCGTGCTCGCCGGTGCCGACGAGCACAACGCGGGGATCGCCTCCGGGGTCAACAACGCCATCGCCCGGGTGGCCGGCCTGATCGCCGTGGCCGGCATCGGGGTGCTCGTCGCCGCCCAGTTCTCGACCTCGATCGCCGACAGCGTCGGTGGACGGCCCCTGAGCGCTCCGGCGCGCGCGGCCCTGGCCGAGGCCCAGCGCCAGCCGCTCGCGCCGGTGGACCTGCGCGGCATACCGGCCGCCGAGCGGGCGCCGGTCGCCCAGGCGGTCGAGGAGGCCTCGGTCAGCGGTTTCCGCCTCGCCATGGGCACCGGAGCGCTGCTGGTCGCCCTCGGCGGGATCCTCGGAGGCGTAGGCATCCGCGGCTCGGGCCGCGGTCGGCGGAGCGTCAGGGCCGAGGAATGCCCGGGCGGACAGCTCGTCGGACAGCCGCGCGACGCGGTGCGTGCGCGCGGCCCGGCCGCGGTCCCCGCCGCCCCGGCGGGCGCGGTCGCCACAATCGAGGACCATGCGACTTGAGGGCATCCACCACGTCACCTGCATCACCGGCGACGCCTCGGGCAACGTCGACTTCTACGTCCGCGTCCTCGGCCTGCGAATGGTCAAGAAGACCATCAACCAGGACGACCCCGGCGTCTACCACCTGTTCTACGCCGACGAGCGCGGGTCGGCCGGCTCGGACCTGACCTTCTTCGAGTATCCCGGTGCCCGGCGCGGCCGGGCCGGCGCGGGCATGGTCCATCGGATCGCCTGGCGGGTGGGCTCCGAGGATGCCCTCGACTTCTGGGCCGAGCGCCTGGGCAACGAGCGCGTCGAGACGGAGCGCGCCGGGCGGACGCTGCGCTTCGCCGACCCCGAGGGCCTCGACCTCGAGCTGCTCGTGACCGAGGATCCCGATCCGCCGCTCATAGCCGAGGCGCCGAACATCCCGGCCGAGCTCGCGCTCCAGGGCTTCGCGGGCGTGCGCGCCTACGCGAGCAGCCCCGATGCCAGTGCCGCGCTGCTGGGCGAGGCGCTCGGCTTCGAGCTCCTCGGCGAGTCGACCTGGCAGCGGCGCGGCTCCGAACGCGGTTCCTTCTACGTCTACGACACCCCGCCGGCCGAGCGGGGGATGCAGGGGGCCGGAACCGTCCATCACGTGGCCTGGGCCTCGCCGATGGACGAGCTCGAGGACTGGCGCGAGCGTGCCCTCGCGGCCGGCGCGCAGGCAACGCCGGTGATCGACCGCTTCTACTTCCGCTCGGTCTACTTCCTCGAGCCGAGCGGCGTGCTGTTCGAGCTGGCCACCCTGGGACCGGGGTTCGCCGTCGACGAGCCGGCCGAGAGCATGGGCGAGGGCCTCGCCCTGCCGCCGTTCCTCGAGCCGAGGCGGGCGGAGGTCGAGCGCGCGCTCACTCCGCTGCCGGAGTCGCCGCGGGCCGGCCGGGGGTAGCCGGAGTCGTGCCCGGAGAACCGACTACCCAGCACCGGGCCCGTCGACCATGACGACGGGGCGCTGAAGCTTGAAGGGCGAGTTCAAAGCCAAGAAGCGCTGCTGTAAGTCGCGGCCGCGCTGCCGTCGCTGCCCGCTCGTGTTGAAGCGCCTGTGCGAGGCCGGCCTGGCCGAACGGCAGACCAAGCGCCGGTACGTCATCCCGCGGAAGGTTCCCAAGCGCCGCCTCAACAAGGCCCGCGCCTGAACCGGCCGAGCGCTCAGGCCGTCCGGCGAGCCTCGGCCTCTAGGAGCCTTGTCTCAGCGTCGCTCAGCGCGCGTTGAGCGTCGGCAAGCTCCCGCCGGAGAGCATCCTCGGACCGCCGGCCGGGTGCCTGGTCGGCCCACGGTCGCGTGGAGACCCGCCGATCCTGGACGCCTGCGCGACGGTCCTCACGGGCCGCCTCGACTTCGACTGCCCGCGCCCAGGCGACTTGCGTCAGCTGATCTCGGTCACCGCTCGCGGCCGCGCGCGCGAGGCTCCAAGCGAACAGGCCGACCACGGCCGCCGCGACGAACCATCCTGCGATCGCTGTCAGTACCAAGCTCACGAGCTACCTCCCTGCCTACCTTCTACCCGGCTTCGCGCGGGCCGAGCCCTCTTCTGGACGAATGTTCGCCCGGTAGCGCCGGGAATCTCGCCGGGCCTGGCTAAGCGCCGAGCAGATCCGCGCGCACGGTGGAGGACTCCGGCGAGACCGTCGGCGGGTCGTCGCCACGGGCGCCGGTGCCAGGCTCGAGCACGATCCGCGTGGTGGCGAGCCGGGCGAGCTCGTCGCTGACCGCGAGCGTGCCGACCACCGTCAGCGAGCCCGCGCCCTCGTGCCTGCGGGCGGCGGCGAAGATGCGGCGCGCGGCGTCGGGCGCGATGGCCTCGAGCGAGTCGATGACGACCACGGCGTGAGCGCCCCCCTCGACGAGGCGCTTGGCCCGTTCGAGGGCGAGCTCGGCCGCCTGCGACTGCTCGTCGATCGAGCCGTCGGCGGCCCCACCGACCACGGCGACGTCGCCGCCGTGCCACTGGGCCGCGTCCTCGGGCCGTACCCCGGCCAGGGCCACGGTCACGGTCAGATCGGGGTGCGACTCGCGCAGCTTGGCCACGATTGCCCGCAGCAGGGCGTTCGCCTCGCCGCCCGGCGGGTCTACGATCGCCACCCGCGAGCCCTTGCCGAACGGAGCCGCGGCGAGCTCGTCGGGCGCCGCGAGCCGCTCGGTGGCGTAGGCGGCCCTCGACGCGGCAAAGGGCGGGCGCTCGGGCGGGGGCTCGGCCGGGGCGCCGTTGACGGTCTCGACGTGGACGAGCGACGGATGGCGCTCGGAGCGCCGCGGCGCTCGCACCGGACCGGCGACCTCGTCGCCGGGGCGCAACTCGCAGCGCTTGATCTGGGCCGGCGAGACGTGCACATCGCCACGGTCGGGCGCGAGCGTCTCGCCGCGCAGGAAGCCGCTGCCGTTGGGCAGGACGTCGAGGACGCCCGTGCGGGGCTCGGTCTCCGCCTCGGGCTCGTCGTCGGCGGGCTCGGTCTCGCGGTCGGCGCGCGGCCCCGGCCTCGCGGCGGTCTCGCGGTCGGGTCGCTCCGAGCGTCCGCGGCCGCCCCGGCGCCGCGCCGGACGCTCCTCGTCCGTGTCCGGCTTGTCGGCTTCGGCGGGGCGCCGGCCGCGCCCGCCCCCGCTGCGCCGGCGACGCCCGGAGTCCTCGCCCGGCGCCGGCGCGTTGCGTTCCGGCCGCTCGTTCGGCGTCTCGCCGTCGCCGGCGTGCTCGACGATCGCCACCACCAGGTCGTCGCGGCGCAGGCGCCGGAAGCCCTCGACGCCGAGCTCGGCGGCGATGGCGTGGAGGTCGGCGAGCGGGCTGCGCTCGAGCTCGTCTCGGTCGAGGACCGGCATCTAGTGACCGTGGACGCTCACGAGAGCGCCACCTTCGAGCTGTCGACGAGCCCCTCGAGCCAGGTCCCGAACTCCGGGCGCGCACGCCAGTCGTCGCCGAACCGTTCGATCCCGGCTTCGGTCAGGGGATGGACGAGCATCTGGCGCAGCACCTTGCCGGGCGCGGTCGCGACCTCGCAACCGAGCCGCGCGGCGGTAACGGTGTGCATTGGGTGGCGCAGGGAGGCGGCCAGCACCTGGGAGGTGACGCCGGCGGGTCGCAGCGCGGCGACGATCTCCGCGACCACCGCGGTCGAGTCGACCCCGATGTCGTCGAGGCGGCCCATGAAGCAGGAGATGTAGGTGGCGCCCGCCTCGGCCGCGAGCAGGGCCTGGGCCGCCGAGAAGACGAGCGTCATGTTGACCCGCAGTCCGGCGTCGGTCAGTTCGCGCGTGGCGGCGAGCCCGGCCTGCGAGAACGGCACCTTGACGACCACGTGCGGGTGCAGGCCTGCGAGCGCCCGCCCTTCCTCGACCATGCCCTCGGGACGGTCGGAGACGACCTCGGCCGAGACCGGACCGCCCACGAGCTCGCAGATCCGGCGCACGATGTCGCCGGGGTCGCCCTCCTCCTTGGCCAGCAGGGACGGGTTGGTCGTCGCGCCGGAGAGCACGCCCCAGGAGGCGAGCTCCTCGACCTCCGCGACCGAGCCGGTATCGATGAAGAGCTTCACGGCGGGGGCGATCATGTCACACGGCCCGGCGGGCCCGCCCGTGTCGCCGAGAGCCAAGGCTCAGCAGCGGTAGCCGAACTGCGTCGTCCAGACCTGGGCGTTCGAGTAGCCCGAGAACCGACCCTTGACAAGACCGACGCCCTTGTCGCGGAACTTCGAGCGCAGGATGTTCTCGCGGTGGCCGGTGGAGTAGAGCCAAGCGCGCATGATGCTGCGCACCGATCCGAGCGAGCCCGAGCCCCAGGCGATGTTCTCGCCCGCGCCCCAGCACCCGCTGGCGTAGCCGACCCGCTTGGTGAAGTAGAAGGTCTCGCGACCGCAGGCCTGATGACTGAAGTCCGCGCAGCGAACGATGTCGAGCGACTTCGAGTTCGACGAGCTCATCAGCGGAGAGCGCGTGGCCAGCGACGGCAGGCGCTTGCGGCTGCGCACGTAGTTGAGCATGCAGGCCATCGCCGACTCCTGCGCGGCCACCGAGGCGCTGGTGTTGGTCTGGTTGGCGCAGACCGACGTCGGTGCGAGCAGGTAGTCGTACTGCCCGGCAAAGGCGGTGCCGCCACCCACCGTGAGCATGAGCGCGGTGGTCAGCGCGATGGACGCGAGCGTGCGCTTCATCCTTGGTGGGACCTCCAGGCCGCACGGCGGCCGACGCTTGGCGTGACCGTCTCTGTATCGGCGGCGGGCGGCCCCGCTTGAACGGCGCCGGCTGCGGCCTAGAACATCCGTCCGGCGCGGCGCGTCAGGTCAGCGTGGGCTCTCGCCGAAGGTCCTCGGAGAGCTCGAGCCCAGGCTCGAGCGCGGCCTCACCGCGGAGGGCGGCGCGAACCGCGAGGAAGTCGGCCGTCGCGGCGACGTCGTGCACGCGCAGGATCGCCACGCCGGCCGCGGCCCCCCGGTCGACGGCGGCGAGGGTGCCGGCCAGGCGAGCCGCGGGCGCCCGGCCGGTGAGCGCCCCGACGAAGTCCTTGCGCGAGGGAGCGAGCAGCACCGGGCGCCCGAGCACGTCGAGCTCCTCGAGGCGGCGGAGGACCTCCACGCTCTGAGCCGGGGTCTTGGCCAGGTCGAGGCCCGGGTCGACCACGATCCGCTCGCTCGCCACGCCGCGCTCCACGGCGATCTCAAGTCGCTCGGCCAGAAAGGCGACGATGTCGGCCACCACGTCGTCATAGGCCGGGAAGGCCTTGACCTTAGGCTCCGCGCGGGTGTGGGTGAGAACGATCGCGGCGTCGTTCTCCGCGCAGGCGATCACCACCTCGGGATCGTGGCCTCCGCTCGGGTCGTTGACGAGCGACGCGCCGGCGCTCAGCGCGGCTCGCGCGACCGGCGCCTTCCAGGTGTCGATCGAGACCGTCGCCCCGGCGGCGGCCAGGCGCTCGACCACGGGCACGGCCCGGCGGATCTCCTCCTCGGCGGTGACCGCCCGACGGTTGGTCACGCCCGACTCGCCGCCCACGTCGACGATCGCCGCGCCGTCGGCGACGAGGCGCAGGCCGTGGGCGACCTGAGCGTCGGCGTCGAGCAGCGCTCCGCCGTCGGAGAACGACTCGGGGCTGGCGTTCACGATGCCCATGAGGAGTGGGCGGGCGCGATCGAGCACGAGGCTCCGCTCGCCGATGGAGAGGCTGCTCACCCGGCGGGCGAGTGCGCCTGCGCCCGTTCGGGCGCGGGCGGGAGGGCGCCGGCGGGGGCGAGATCCTCGGGCGGCGGACTTACCCCTACTGGGGGGGCCGTGTCGCCGCCGGCGTCGGCGATCCCCTCCGCCTCGGCCTCCTCGTGCCAGGCCACCACCTCGCGCTCCATCCGAGCGTCGTCCCAGCCGAGCTCGGCGCCCAGCGCGCGCGCGACGGCGCGCGGCGCCTCGGCCCCGGGGGCCGCGAGCGCGCGCGAGTCGAGCAGACCCAGTCGCGTGCGCCGCAGGAGCACGTCGCCGACGGTGAGCGCCTGCTCGCGCCGCGCGGCAAAGCGCACCTCGGCGAGCAGGTCGGGCAGGTCGGCCACGATGCGCTCCCCAAGCGCCTCGTCCTCGGCGACGAGCGCCAGGACCTCGCCGGCGGTGTGACCGTAGCGATCGGCCAGGAGCTGGCGACTCTGCTCGTCGACGCCCGGCGCGCCCGGCAGCGATTGCGCCTCGACGGGAAGGCCGAGCGGGATGTCCTCGGTGCGACACGGCGCCTCGAGCCCGTCGCGGAGCACGAGCCGGTCGACGACCTGCTTGGCCATCCGCCGCCAGGTCGTCAGCTTGCCGCCGGTGATGGTGATGAGGCCCGAGCTCGTCTCGAACAGCTCCGCCTTGCGAGAGATGTCGACCGAGCGCTTGGTGTCCCCAGTCGAGACGAGCGGTCGCACGCCGGCAAAGGCACCGAGCACGTCGGCGGGCGCGAGCTCGGTCCCGAAGAAGGCGTTGCAGGCCTCGAGCAGGTAGGCGATGTCGTCGCGGTCGGGGCGGATGTGATCGAGGTCGCCGGAGTAGTCCTTGTCGGTCGTGCCGATGAGCGTGCGCCCGAGCCACGGCAGCGCGAAGATCGTCCGTCCCCCTCCGGCGGGGACGACCGCCCCCGAGCGCAGGGGGATGTCCTCGCCCGAGACGACGATGTGGGTCCCGCGGCTCGGCCGGATGTGCGGCACCTCGGCCTCGGCGTGGATCTCCTCCGGGCGGATCCGGTCGGCCCAGACGCCCGTCGCGTTGACCACGCTGGTGGCGCGCACGTCGAGCGCCCGGCCTTCAACTGAGTCGACGCAGCGCACGCCGTCGGCGCGCCCGCCCTCCTCGATCAGCTCGAGGACCTCGCAGCGATTGGCACAGACCGCCCCGAAGCGCTCGGCCTCGCCGAGCACGGTCAGGGTCAGGCGGACGTCGTCGGTCTGGCAGTCGTAGAACAGGTAGCCGGCGGTCGGGTGGCGCGCGGCGAGCGCGGGCAGGTGCTCGATCACCTCCTCGGCGTCGACCAGGCGGTGGCGGTCGGGGCTCCAGTCCTCGCTCGCGCGATAGCCGTAGCGAAAGCGCCGCTCGGGCCGGCGGCGCAACCGCTCGCTGGCCATGACGTCGTACATGTTGAGCCCCATGCCGACCTTGCGCTCGGGGCGCTCGCCGTCGAACCCGGTGATGAGCATGGGCAGCGGCTTGACCAGGTGCGGCGCCAGCCTGACCATGATCGCCCGCTCGACGAGGGCCTCGCGCACGAGGCCGAGGTCGAAGCTCTGGAGGTAGCGCAGGCCGCCGTGCACGAGCTTCGACGAGCGGCTCGAGGTCCCCGAGGCGTAATCGGCCCGCTCGACGAGCGCGACGCTGTAGCCGCGCGAGGCCGCGTCGAGGGCGACGCCGGCGCCCGTGATCCCCCCGCCGATGACCACGACGTCGAAGCGCTCGGCCTCGAGGGCGGCGAGGGCGTCGACGCGAGCGATCATCGTGGTTCTGAGCTTAGGTGGTCCTCCGGCGCGCGGCGGCCCAGAGCCGGCGGGCGCGCGCGCCGCCGCCGGTGGCGAGCAGGAGACCGGCGGCGATAAGGACGAGGAGGAGGGCGCCGGCCCCGGCGCCGACCTTCGGGCCCGGCTTGTCGCCGCGGGCTCCGAGGGGCTTGTTCGCGGCGACGGGGGTGCGGGGTGTTCCCCGGTTCTCGGTCGGCGAGGGCTGTTCGGGGCGCTTGGGCGGCTTCGCGGCGAGCGGGTTAGGGAGGGCGGGAATCGGAGGCGCCAGGGCGCCCGCGGCTCCGATGGCGCCGGAGAGGCCGGGCACAGAGAATGGCGACGCCGCGGTCGGGACAGCCGTCGATCCGATGGGGAAGGCCGGACCTGCGGCGGCGCCGGCGCCCGAGATCGTCGCGCGGCCCCCTGATCCCTTGCCAGCGCCCACACCCGTTCCCGCGCCGTTCGCTCGACGCCTGCCCCGACCAGAGCGTGAGCGCCTCGAGGGGCGGCTCGCGGTCTCGTCGTCGCCGGCGTTCGAGGAGGGCTTCCCTCCGCCGCCGCCAGCCTCGGGCTTGGCGCTCGCGCGGGGTGCGGGCGGCTTGACGCGACGCGGCACGGGGGCGAGGGGAAGGGACTTGCGGCCGAACGCGAGACCCGCGTCGGCCGTCACCCAAACCGGTGTCTGGGAGCTCGCGGCCGAGTAGGAGACGCTTCCGTCAGAGCCTTGCCGCCGGCGGAGGTACCCGACGGCCCTGTCGGCCAGCCTTCCTCCGCCACGGCCCACGGCCGCGAGGCCGCGAACCGCCCAAGCCGTCGACTGGGCGTTGGAGGATGAGGCGCCGGCGGTCTTGCCATACCCCCCGTCAGCGAGCTGCGCCTGTTTGAGGTAAGTCACCGCAGCGTCGCGCGCGTCGCCACCTCGGCCCGCGGCCGCGAAGGCCTCGAGGGCCGCGCCGGTCACGTCGACCTCGCTGCGGCCGCGGCTGTAGCCGAACCCATTGTCTGAATTTTGCTGCTCGGTCAGCCACTGCGCAGATTCGCGCACGAGACGGGAGTCGCGGCTCTCGCCCGCTGCTCGCATCGCCATCACTCCGAACGCGGTCTGATTGCTGAGACCGTCGAAGGAGCCGTCGACGCGCTTGTCGCGCCTCTTCAACAGCTTGGCGTACAGGCCCTGCCCGGCGAAACGCCGGGGAGACAACCCGGCGGCACGGACGACGAGGATCGTGCGGGAGAGGCCTCCAGTGTCGTCCGATCGAGGCGGGTTGCTCTTCAGGTGATCGATCACTGACTTACCGCCGCGCTCGACATCACGCGGGTTGCGCCCCGCGGCGGCCAGCCCAAGCGCCGCCCAGCCGGTGTGGAGTCGGTTGGACGCGGCGCCTCGCGAGCCGCCGAACCCACCATCGCGGTTCTGCGACCCGAGGAGATAGCGCGTAGCGCGATCTCCCGCGGAGTCCGCCTCCGCAGCGGGGGCCGTCAGGAGCCCGGTGCCCCCGAAAACGAGCGCCAGCGCGACGAGACCAGCCGGAACGCCGGCCCGCGCCCCGCCCGGCGCCGCCCACCGCACCTCGAAGCGCCGCCGATACCGCCGCAGCGCCCGCACCAGCGGCGGCCCGATGATCAGACAGAACGCCACGTTCCCCAAGATATGCGCGACGTTGAACGGGAGCGAGCGAGCCGACAGCACCACATAGCTCGCGAGCGTCTGCTCGGCGCCGAGCGTCCACAGGTAGAGGTCCATCACGACGCCGAAACCCAGTCCGGCGAGGCCGCAGGCCAGGGCCAGGCCCCAGCGGCCGAGCTCGCGTGGCTCGCTCGACGCCTGATCGCCGAAGGCCCGGCTCTGACGCCAGCTCCAGCCCCGCCGGACGACCGCCCCGAGCGCGCCGCCGGCCATGCCCACCCCGCCCCAGGCCGCCATCTGCCACGGCGTCCACGGTCCGTGCGAGAAGAAGATGTTCGACACCAGCGCGGTCACCGCCCCCACCGCGAAGCCGGGCGCGCCGCCGAGCGCATAGCCCGCGAAGAGGACGATGTCGGTCGTCGGCTTGACGTTGGGAAACGGCGCAAAGGCGATCCTCCCGACCACGGCCAGCGCCGCCAGCGCCGCCACGAGCGCGAGCACGCGCGCCGACGGGCGCGAGCGTTCGTACCACGCGAAGCCGAGGGCCAGCGCGCCCCCGAGGATGAGGAACGACGTCAGCTGCCAACTCATGAGGCGACCTCCTGCGAGACGAGCTCGCGTCCCAGGATCTCCGCGCCCTGCTCCGGGGTGAGCGCTCCGCCCGCGCCGTCGAGCGCGCGGGCGACGTCGGTGGTGAAGTGGCGCCCGCCGGAGAGGACCTCGGCGGCCGGCCCGTCGGCGATGACGGCGCCCTGGCCCATCAGCACGGCACGCTGCGCGAAGCCGGCGGCGAACTCCGTGTCGTGGGTGGCGACGAGGATCGCGGCGCCGGCGTGCGCGAGGTCCCGAAGTCGCGCGGCGAGCGCGTCCTTGTGGGCACGGTCCATGCCTCGGGTGGGCTCGTCGAGGAGCACGGCGGCGGGCGGATCGGCTCCGCTGTCGCCGAGCACGACCTCGATGGCCAGGCGCTGGCGCTCGCCGCCAGAGAGATCGCGCGGGTTGGCGTCCTCGCGCCCGCCGAGCCCCGCGGCGACGGCTCCGGCCGCGCCCGCCTCCTCGTCGACACGCTCGTACACGAGATAGTCACCGGGCGACTGGAGCAGCAGGGCGAGCTCTCCCCCGCGCTCGATCGATCCTCGCGTCGGCTCGACCAGCCCCTTCAGGTGCCGCAGCAGCGTGCTCTTGCCCGCGCCGTTGCGCCCGAGCAGCACGACGAGCTCGCCGGAGTCGAGGCGCAGGTCGATGCCGCGGAGGATCGCCGGGCCGTCGGCGAGCTCGTGCCGGAGATCACGTGTACGGAGGGCGAACGACCGTGATCGAGAGGACGGGCGGCGGCGCAGGCGGGTGAAGCGCGCGACGCGCGGATCTCGGTCCTCGGCGGAGGGCGACTCGCCAACGGCGCGATACGAAGGATCGGTCCCGGAGGGCGGCGACTCCGTCCCCGGCGCCAGCCCCACCGCCCCGAGACCCTTCCGTGCCGCCTTGACCGACACCGGCGGCGGGCCGAGCCCGGCGAGCGAGAACAACCGCGTCAGCGGCGTCGCGAGCCCCGCCGCGTTGGCGTCGGCCCAGGCCAGGAACCCGTCCGGGGCCGCGTCGCAGGCCACCCGTCCCCGCTCCAGCGCGATCACCCGGTCGGCGGCACCCAGGCAGCGTTCGATGCGGTGCTCGGCCAGCAGCACCGCCGTGCCCGACTCCTCGTTCAGGCGGCGCAGCAGCCACACGAGCTCGTCGCCGGCCACCGGGTCGAGCTGCGAGGTCGGCTCGTCGAGGACCAGCAGGTCAGGCCGGGTGACCAGCGCGGCGGCGATCGCCACCCGCTGGAGCTCACCGCCCGAGAGGGAATCGGTCCGGCGCTCGAGCAGATCGGCGATCCCCAGCTCGAGCGCCGTCTCCTCGACCTCGCGCGCGACGCTCGTCGCCGACTCACCGCGGTGCTCGAGCGCGAGGGCGATCTCCGCGTGCACGCCGCCCATGACCACCTGCGACTCGGGGTCCTGGAAGACCGTCCCGCAGACCGCGGCGAGGTCGGAGGGACCGTGCTCGCGCAGCGACAGGCCGCCCACCCGCAGCTCGCCCGCCGCGTCGCCGCCGTGGAAGTGCGGGACCAGTCCGCAGGCCGCCCGCAGGAGGGTCGACTTGCCGGAGCCGGACTCGCCCGCCAGCAGCGTGAACGAGCCGGGCCGGAGCGCGAGGTTGAGATCGCACAAAGCGGGCTCCGGCCGCCCGGGATACCGGTACTCGAAGCGCTCAGCGACGAGGACGGGCTCAGGCACGGGCCACCCGCGATCGTGTCGACGGCAACCGGCCCACCCCGAGGCGCGCCCCGGCGCCAGCGAACGGCGCGCAGGCCAGCGCCATCACGACCGCGGCGAGGATGAGCTCGCCCGGCCCGAGCGCGAGCTCGAGGCGCGGATAGGCGGAGAACGGCGCGAGCCCGGCAACCTTCGCGGCGACCGCGGCCGCGACGAGGGCCGCGGCGGCTAGACCGACGCGGACGTCGTGGCGCGAGCGGCGCGGCGACGAGCGGCGCTGACCCCGGCCGCCCGGTCGCGCGCCCGCGTAACCGCGCACCTCGAGCGCCGCCGCCACCTCCACCGCCCGTTCCAGCGAGCCGGCCAGGGCGGCTCGCGCGAGCGCCGCCCGCGCGGCCGGTCGCGCGCGGCAGCGCGCCGCGTCGCTGCGGCGGCTGGCGTCGCGGGCCAGCAGCGGTACCAGGCGAGTGGCGAGCGCGACGGTGAGCGCCGAGCGGTAGGAGACCCGACGCAGTGCCCGCAGCAACCGGTCGGGGTCGACGACGAGCGAGAAGAGGGCAAAGGCGAGCACGAGGCCGAGCACCCGAACCCCGGCCACACCCCCGTAGACCACGGCTTCGAGCGTGATGTCGAAGCGGTGTCCGAGCAGTGCCCAGCCGCGGACGAGCAGCGTCTCGCCCTCGCTCGAGACCAGCGGGTTGATCACCGCCACGAGCAGCGCGATGGTCAGCCCCAGCCGGGCCGCGGGGCGCAGATCACGGCCGACTCCGGCGCCGCGGGCGGCCAGCGCCACCGCGAGCACGCCGGCGGCGAGCACGAGCGGGTGCTCGAACAGGACGAAGACGAGTGCGAGCGCTGCGCAGTACCCCGCGGCGACGGGCGCGCGGGCGGCGTGCAGCGCGCTCGCCCGCGGCCGGAAGGTCGGAAAGAAGGCGACGTCGCCCACGCCGCTCACCGCGAGCCGCCTCCGCCGAGCGGCAACGCCTCGGGCCCGTCGGGGAGGGCCGCGACGGCGAAGCGGTCGCGCAGCGTGGCGCGGTCGAGTGACGCGGCGGCCCGCTCGACCCCGGCCTCGTCGCCACCGGTCACCAGCCACACCCGCTGCTCGCCCTCGACCGCGGTCGCGGCCACGAGCCCGGTGCCCGGCGGCGCCGTCCGCGCCACCCGGCCGGTGGAATCCAGAAGCTCCAGCCGGCGCCCGCCCCGGCCGAAGCGCGCGAACACCCCGCTCGCCTCGGGGCCCTCCTCGAGGGCGCTCGCCGCCCGCACCCGGCGCGCCAGCGACCACGGCGCGACGACGACCCGCAGCAGGTTCTCGCCGCCGACCCCTCCGAACGGCCCGACCGAGGCCGTGACCCCGGCTCCGCGCAACCGCCGCTCAACCTCGGCACAGGCTCGCCCCCGGTCCTCGGCGCATTCGATGCGCACGGGCAGCCGCTTGCCCTCGATCCCGCTCAGCATCGGCTCGGGATAGGCGCCGACGATCGCCGGGATGCTCATGGCCGCGCCCCAGCGGCGGAGGTCCCACTGCACGACGTCGCCCTCGGAGAGCTTGCGCTCGGCGGCCCCCACGTTCGCCTCGAGGCCGTTGACGAAGTAGAACCAGTCGCGCTGGCCGGAGCTCCCCGCGCCGGCGACACCGTCGATCGACTGGACGAAGCCGCCGCCGTAGGCCGTCTCGACCCGGCGCTCGGACTGAAGGAAGCGCAGGACCGTGTCGCCCTCCCGGACGCGGTCGCGCGTCGCCGTGTGCAGGCGCTGCTGGCCGAAGTCACGGGTGACCCTGAGCTCCGCTCCGCCCGGACGCTCACGCCCCGGCCCGAGGCCGCAGGCCGGAAGCGCCGCGACCGCGACGAGCGCGAGGGCGGCCGCGGCGCGTCCAGACCGCCGGCCACCCTCGCGCACTCGTCCGGCCACGTGGTTCTAGCCGCGGGTGCGGCCGTTGAGTCGCTCGCAGTCCGGCGCGACCCGGTCGCCGCTGGTGGCGAGCACGGCGTCGACGCCCGCACCGCAGTACACGTTGTCGTTACCGCCGTCGCGCACGTCGATTCGATCCCCGCCGCCACGCGCCACCACGAGATCGGCGGCCGGCGTGCCGAGGATCGGATCCGCACCGTTGGTACCGACGATGAACTCCGGACGCCGCGTCGGGCAGCGGTCGAGGTTGGCATTGACGCATACCGACGTCGGCGGCCCAGCGATGTCGTTTTTGTTGACCCGCGTGACGCGCAGATTCCGCGTCCCCGCCTTCGAGATGACCACCCGCGCGTTCCCGTTGGCATCGGTCTCAACCGGCGTGTTGCCTCCGGTGACTTTCGCCCCCTCAGCGCGAACGGTGCGCCCCTCGCCGTCGTAGGCGATCGCGGTGACCGTGAAGCGCGAGCCCGGGCGGACGCGGACCGGCGCCCGGAGCCCGAGCTCGCTACCGGTGTTGGCGCCGGTGGCGAAGTCCGCGAAGTACCAGAGCACCTCGTCGCGCCGCTTGAGCGGGAACTGGTCGCCGCCGACCTGCGCCTCCTTGTGGTTGACCTTGTAGAGCCAAGCCTGGTTGGCGTCGAACGCGCCGGCGTTGCCGATCCGGCACACGATCAGTCCGAAGTCGAACCTGTCGGAGACGAAGAACGGCTTGAGGAGCCTGTTGGTCTGTTGCCCGTACTGGACGAGGCCGATGGCCGAGGGGCCCGCGACCGTCTTGCTCTGTCCGCTGCCTCCGCACTCGCTCGGCCTGGTGGCCATGCGCGCGCTGCCGTTGACGTAGAGAGCGCCTGAGGCCAGCGCCTGCCCGCCGGCCTCCACCCGGAGCTTGGAGATGGTCGGCGCGGCCGATCCGGCCGCCGGGGCCACGCCGAGCAGCGCGCAGGCCGTGATGAGAGCCCACAGGGCCCGAGAACGAGACTTCATGTGATGCCTCCCCTTCCGCGAGGGATTAGTTGGCTGCGGCCGGAGGCAGGTCTCCTGGCTCCCGGTTCTCGCTCGCCGCGCCTTCCCGGAGAGCGGCGCTCTCCAGTGGCCTGTTGCGACGGGCCTAGCCGGTAACAGTGGCGGGACCGCGCCGGACTTTCACCGGACTTCCCTTGACCACCGACCTATGTGCGCGCCGCACCATACCGGGGTGGCCGGCTCTTCGCCGTCCGGGTGAACCGCGGCGGCGCCGGCGGCGTAAGTGGGCGCAGCACGACGGAGGCAACGCCCCGCTCATGAGCCAGCCGACGACCATCGACTTCGACATCGACCGCTACCTGCGCGCGTCGAAGAAGGTCGACCTCTCGGATGTCGACTGGGCCGACGTCCCCAACCATCCGCTCAGCGACGGGGACATCATGTGCATGCACTACA
>JBBSNG010000018.1:0-20396 GCA_038232755.1 Solirubrobacterales bacterium
ACCGAGCTCTCCGAGGATCAGGCCGCCTACATCGGCGTGCCGGTCGGCGGGCCGTACAAGTCGGACCAGTACCGCTACTAGCCGAGATCGACGGGGGCGTCAGGAGCTTCGCCGCCGCCCCCGCCGGGTCCGCTAGCCTGCGCCGCCGTCCGTGAAAGCGATGGTCCTAGCCGCTGGCCTCGGCACGCGCCTGAAGCCGCTCACCTACGAGCTGCCGAAGCCGATGGTGCCGGTGCTCGACCGGCCGGTGATGGCTCATATCGTCCGCCTGCTCGAGGCTCAGGGCTTCGACGAGCTGATCGCGAACCTCCACTGGTTCCCCGACGCCATCACGGGCTACTTCGGGGATCGGCTCACCTACCGCCACGAGCCGAAGCTGCTCGGAACCGCCGGCGGGGTCCGGGGCGTGCGCGACTTCTTCGGCGACGAGCCGGTGGTGGTCATCTCCGGCGACGCGCTCACCGACCTCGACGTCCGCGCGCTGGTGGAGCGTCATCGCGAGGCCGGCGGCATCGCCACCCTCACCGTCAAGCAGGTGCCCGACACACGTGAGTACGGCGTGGTCATCC
Source organism: Solirubrobacterales bacterium (assembly GCA_038232755.1). Lineage (GTDB taxonomy): Bacteria > Actinomycetota > Thermoleophilia > Solirubrobacterales > Thermoleophilaceae > JACCUC01. The sequence continues at coordinate 570 of JBBSNG010000018.1, forward strand.
ACGACGAGGACGGCCGCGTGCAGGGCTTCCAGGAGAAGCCGGACCCGGCCGAGGCGCTCTCCGATCTCGGCAACTGCGGCATCTACTGCTTCAGCCCGGAGATCTTCGACTTCTTCCCCGACGCGGACCCGGTCGACTGGGCGCAGGACGTCTTCCCGGTTCTGCTCGACAACGACGTGCCGTTCCACGTCCACGTGACCGACTCCTACTGGAACGACGTCGGGTCGCTGGCCGAGCTGCGCCAGGGCACCTGGGACGCGCTGGACGGCCGCCTGCGGCTCGAGGTCAGCGGACGCGAGGTTCGCGACGGTCTGCGCGTGGGCGAGGGGACCGAGCTGCCCGGCGACCTCGAGCTCGAGGAGCCGCCCGCCTGGATCGGGCAGGGGTGCGAGCTCGGCGACGGGGTGCGCCTCGTCGGGCCCGTGGCCATCGGCGATGGCTGTCGCATCGGCGCCGGCGCCTCCCTGCGCGACGTCATCCTCCTGCCCGGCACGGTCGTGCCCCCCGGCGAGGTGATGATCGGCGCGATCGTGGGCCGCTCGGGCCTCGTCGAGAGCCTGCGCCCGCTCGACGGACTGGCCTGAGCGGCGCCCGGGCCGGAGCTACCATCGGCCGATGCGCCGGACCCGGATGTTCCTCACCTATCTCGCGGCTGGGGTCCTGTGCCTGGGCGGAGTGGCCGCGATCGTCGTCTTCGCCACGACCTCCCGCCAGGAGGCGTCCGCCGAGCCGCCGGAGCTCCGGCCCGACCTCGTGCAGCGCACCCCGACCGACATCGGCGTGCGCCGGCGCGCGGGCCGCTTCCAACTCGGCTTCGAGTCCGCGGTAGAGAACCACGGCTCTGGTCCGCTGATCGTGACCGGCAACCGCTCCGCCTCTGAGCCCGACATGACCGCCGACCAGGCGATCGAGCGGGCCGACGGCTCACGCGTCTACGAGCCGAGCGTCGGACGGTTCCGCTACACGCGCTCGCCGAGCCACGAGCACTGGCACTACCTGGGCTTCGACCGCTACGAGCTCCGCCGCGCGTCCGACCACGCTCTCGCACGCCCCGACCGCAAGACCGGCTTCTGCCTCGGTGACCGCTACGACCCCGGCCGCGAGTTCCCGGGCAAGGCCGAGAAGCCGGTTCTCGAGGGAGACTGTCGCAAGAGCCAGCCTCAGTCGCGCGACGTCCTCCAGGGGATCACCGTCGGCTACGGCGACGACTACGCCGCCTACCTCGAGGGTCAGTCGATCGACATCACCGGGCTGCCCTCCGGCCTCTACGAGCTCGTCCACAGGGCCAACGGCGACCGCAGGGTGCGGGAGTCGACGTACTCGAACAACGCCTCGTCGGTCCTCCTGCGCATCGAGTGGCGCCGCGGGCGGGGCGAGCTGCCGTACCTCGAGCTGCTCGAGCGCTGCCCGCGCCGCGAGCGCTGCGCGGGCTAGCGGGTTGCGTCAGCCCGCGGCGCCGGGGCTGGAAGCGGCGGCGCGGCGCGCCTTCCCGAGCGGCTCGCTCTTCTTGAGCCGACCGTAGGCGATGATGCGCTGCGCCGCGCTGTAGAGCGGATGGCAGGCGGTCAGCGCGATGCGGTTGTAGCCCTTGGGCTTGAAGACTCCGGTCTCCGAGGCGTCCACGATCTTCGTCCCCTCGACCTCGTAGGTGAAGCGGCCGTAGGGCGTCGAGAAGACGATGTCGTCACCCTTCTCGAGCTTGTTGATTTCGCGGAAGGGGGCGCCGTAGGTCGTACGGTGCCCCGCGATCCCGACCGTCCAGTTGCCCTTCTGTCCGGGCAGCGGCGTCTGGGTGTAGTGGCCGGGTCCCTTCTTGAGCGACACCTCCTCGTCGGTGCCCTGGACGATGACCTCGTTGAGGTTGATCTTGGGGACCTTGAGGCGTCCGACCGGCTCGCTGATGCCGGCGTTGCGGTTGAGCGCCACCGAGCGCCGGCGCTGATAGGCGGCTGCGGCCTTCTCGCCGCGGGCGGCGGCTGCGGCCGCCGCGCCGTCGCGCTCCAGCTTGTCGAGGTCGTCGCCCAGCGAGCTCTGGGTCTGCGCCGCGAAGACGGCCGAGAACGGCTCCTTCCAGAACACGGTCAGAGCACCCTCGACGAGCAGCAGGCCCCCGACGACCAGCAGGATGATCGGCAGGGCGCGCATCAGGCCCGCGCGGGTGGGACGCCGCAGGCGAGGGCGCCTCAGGTGCGGGCGGCGCAGATTCTTCAGTGACAGGCGGCGCTTCGGCGGCGGCGGCTCGGAGGGAACCGACCAGAACGGAAGCGTGTGTCCCGACCCGGGCCGGAGCGGAGCCTGCGGCGGCTGAGGCGGCGCGGCGGGGGCCTGCTCGGCCGCGACCGGCTCTACCGCGGGCGGCGGCGCCGTGCCGTTGCCGTTGCCGTTGCCCGACCCTGCGGCGGGTGCGGGGGCGTAGAAGGGGGCGGGCGGACCGAGGTCGTCGTCGTCCTCGTAGCGGTCAGACCGCGGAGGGGTGTCACGGTCGAGCTCCGCGGGCGCCGCGAAGGCCGCAGCGTGGCCGTCGTCGGTCGCGGGGGGTGATGCCGAGGCGCCGTTCGTGTCGCCGTCCGGCGTGCTCCAGAACTCGGTCGAGGGCTCGGGAGCCGTCGTGGTCTCGCTCACCGCCGGCGGAGCCGACGGAGCGAGTTCGCGCCCCTGAGCCGGCGCATCCCACACTCCGGTGTTGGCGAAGCCGTCGTCGTGAAGGTCGAAGTCCGCCTCAGCCTCCGGCTCGTCGCGGTCGGAAGCGAAGCGCGGCACCGGCGGCGGTCCGAGCTCGCGCGCGCGGCGGCGCGCGGAGGGACCGAGACGCGGCGCACGACGGCGGGCGCGTGCCCGCCGTCCGCGGCCGTCGACCTCAGCGTCTCGCAGGGCCGCCTCGGCCTCGGACGCCGCAGCGGAGGGAGGGGGCACCGCGCGGGCGCGACCGACCCAACGGTCGCAGGTGGCGCAGGGGACCGGCTCGGTCGGCCACGGCAGCTCGACGCCCGCCTCCAGCAGAGTTCCGCAGTGCGGGCAGTGGGCCGCTTCGTGTTCCATCGGCTCGTCGCCGGATGCCGCATAATCGGGGCGGTCTCGAAGAGTGGTCATGCTCGCGTCTCTCTCGGGGGCGGGGCAGCAGCCATGGTAGCCGCGGTCGAGCGCTGCGCACAAGTCTGCCACGACCCTCCCGCGCTCGCGCGCGGGCGCGGGCTCGAGATGGGCTCTCCTCGGTCATCGAGGGCAAGCCAGCCGGCCGCGGTGGCCATCAGATGCGCGCCATGCACTGGGAGGCGGAGAACTTTCAGAAGTCTTTAGGAGGGGGACGGCTCTTTCAGGCCCGGCCCAATGCGCACGTTCCGCCTTGCCAGGGGCTGTCTATGGCCATGGACGAGGTCCGAGCACCGGCCTTCGCCGCCGGGCCGGTGAGGCCTCTCTTTAGACGCTCTTAAAAATATTTCGGCGAAACCCTTGACGCACGACCGGCGGGTGGGGTATACAACCGCCTTGTTCGAGCGGATGCTCCCCAGGTGTCCGCGATCTCATTCCCCCAGTAGGAGGACAGTGCGCATGACCAAGGTAATCGGAATGCTCGTCGCGCTCGCGATGTTCGGCGCGATGCCGGCGGTTGCGTTCGCCGGCAGCAGCGACAACGTGTCGAGCGGCAACACCCAGACCGGCAACATCGATCAGGGTGCCGCGGGCGGCGACAGCACCGCGGGCGGCGGCTCCGGCTCCGACGGCGACGACGGCGGCAGCGGTGGCGACGCGGCCAGCGGTGACGGCGGCGACGCCGGCAACCAGGCAGCCATCTGCCAGCAGAACGCTGGCCGTGACGCCAACTGCTCGATCGACCAGTCGCAGAGCTTCGGCGGCGACACGTTCGCCGGCGGCAACGGCGGCGGCGATGACGGCCACGACAACGACAACGACAACGACAACGATGGCGTTGGCGGCGGCGGCGACTTCGACGACAACGACAACGTCACCAGCGGCGGCACCGGCGGCGGCGTCGACAGCGTCACGCTGGCCCGCACCGGCTTCGACGCCTGGGTGCTCGCGCTGATCGGCGGGCTCTCGCTCGCCGGCGGCCTCGGCCTCCTCGCGGCGCAGCGCCGCGGTCGGCTGAGCGTCTAAGCAGCTCAAGCAAACCGCAGGATCTGAACGGGGCGCCCGTCGGGGCGCCCCGTTCTCGTTGTGCTCCGGCCCACGACCCTCGCCGTCCGGCGAGCCCCGGCGGTAAGCTCGCCTCGCGCGACCAGCGCCCCGGCCGATGACTCGCAAGCTTCCGATCGCCCTCACCCTGCTCGCGCTGGCCGCCCCGACGGGCGCGGTGGCCTACCAGATCAACGAGAAGGTCTCGTCAGATGGCCGCGTCGTCACCTACTACAACGCGGCGCCCGAGCACGACTGGGCGGTCGAGCGGGGCGTGCGGGCGTGGAACCGCAGCGGCGCCGACGTCGAGTTCACCGAGGCACCGCGCGACGAGGCTGAGCTGATCCTGGTGGCTGAGACCCAGGGCCTCAAGGGTCACGCCCGCTCGACGCATCGAGGCGACGGGGTGCAGCGTCCCGGCGACGCCCGCATCAGCCTCCCCGTCGCCTCGGGCGATGCGCGCGAGCAGCGTTTCTCGATCGCGCTGATCGCCGCTCACGAGCTCGGTCATGTCCTCGGTCTCGACCACGAGGACAGCGGCTGTGCCACGATGAACTCCACGATCACCGCCGCTGCGCCGATTCGCTGCGACCAACCGCCGGCCAAGCAGTGGCGTTGCGGGCTGCTCGAGGAGGACGACATCCGCGGCGCCGTCGAACTCTACGGCGGCGGCGTCGACCCGCCGCGGCCTCGCTACTGCCCGAAGGCGCGCCCGAAGCCGAAGCCCCCGCCGCCGCTGGCGCCCGAGCCGCTCACGCCCGCCGAGCCGGTTGGGCTCACGCCCGCGGACGCGATCGAGGTGACCTCCGATCCCGGGAGCTCGACCCGGGTGCTCGTGCGCTGGCGCAACGGCGAGAGCGAGCGCATCCGCTCGGTGGTGGTCGCGCGCTCCCGCGCGAGCTGCCCGTCCGAGCCCGGCGACCTCGAGCGCAAGACCGTGGACGCGGTGCCCGGCCAGGAGGGGACGGTGACCTTTCCGCTGGAGCTCGAGTCCGCCTGCTACGCCGTGTGGTCGCGTGACCGCAAGGGCACGCTCAGCCGGCGCCCGGCCACGGCCTGGCTCGACGGCCCGGCCTCGCCCGATCCTCCGCGACGCTTCGAGGCGACGCTGGCTCGCAGCCACCCCCTGGGTGACAACGCGGTCTCGCTGCGCTGGCAGAACACCACGGTCTCCACCCTGAGCGAGGTGGTGGTCGCGCGGGCCAAGGGCCGCTGCCCGACGCGACCGCCGCGCCGGCCGCGCTCCTGGGACGCGCCGGCCGCCGCGCCGGACGCCTTTCAGAGGCATCGCGACCTGCGCTTCTACCCCGGTGCCGACGCCGAGGGTCACTGCTACGCGGTCTGGTCGCGCGACCGCTTCGGGCGCCTCAGCCGTCCGGCCACCGCTTGGCCCAAGGTCGCCGCTCCCGAGGAAGAGGTGGTCGTGCTGGCGGACTGAGTGGCGCGAGCCTCGCTGCGGAGGTTCCCCGATCGGGTACCGTTCGGGGTATGCATCGACTCGGGACCGGCAGGGTGTTGATCTTCGCGCTCGCGCTCGCGGCCTCTCTCGGCGCCGTCGGGTGCGGCGAAGGTGAGGGCTCGCCGGAGCCGGCCCGCCCTGCCTCCGACGTGCAGCAGGCCGAGCGGGACACCGCCGGCGGCGACGTTCGCGCCGAGGGCGGCGACGGCGGCGACGCCAAGAACGGCGAGGACGGAGAGGACGGCGAGAGCGTGCGCGCCGAGGGGGGAGGCTCGAGCCAGTCGAGCTCGGTCACACAGAGCCAGAGCGGCTCGGGCGACCAGTCCAGCTCGATCACCCAGAGCTCTTCGGGATCAGACTCGGTCTCCTCGTCGAGCTCGTCGGGCCCGGGGATCAAGACCTTCTCGGGCAGCGGCTCCACCACGCTCTCCTTCGACATCGAGGAACCGTCGCGGTTCGCCTGGACGAACGGCGAGGGCAGGTCCTTCTCGGCGCGCGGAGGCGGTCTGACGATCGAGTCGAGCGCCGACCGCGGCGAGGTCGCGCTCGATCCGGGCAGCTACGACGACGTCAGGGTTCGCGGCTCGAAGTGGACGATCGTCGTCCGCCCGCGCTAGCCGAACGCGGTCAGCGAATCCTGAAGCTGCGCACGACCTCGTCGCAGGCGCGGAGCACAGCGGGGCGGTCGCTCTGCCACTGGCAGTTGATCCAGAACAACGTGCGGTCCTTGGCGGCGTAGATCCAGCGGGCGTTCACGGGCACGCCCGTGTCGCCGCGCAGGCTTATCTCGAAGTTGACGCCGTCCAGCCCGGCGACGCGCACCTGCGAGCGGTCCTTGACCTTGCCGGTGCGCCGGGCGGACTGCTCGACCTCGCGCTTGACCCGCTTCACGAGGTTCGGGGTCACGGTCCGCCGCAGCGGCTGGGTCTGCACGGCCACGAGGTCCTGGCCGTTCTCCTTGGCGACGATCGTCTGGTTGTCGAAGCCCTGCTCGCGCGAGGTGCCCCGCGAATCGCCGCCGGACTGGAACTCCTCCGGGTAGGTGAAGGAGTAGGGCAGCTTCGGATCGTCGATCGAGCCGTTGTCCCCGCCGCAGGCTGCCAGGGCGGGGAGGGTGACTGCGAGCATCAACGCGGCCGTGCGCGCGGAGGGGCGGGAGCGCAGAGGACTCAAGAGCGCGCCATCCTAGCGGGCGGCTCGGTTCCGCCCCGGCGGCTCGGGAGAGCGGTCGAGAAAGCCCCTGCATCCGCCGCAGGAGCGGCGCGGGCTCACGCCGCCGCGGCGTCCTCGAGGCGCTCGCGCCGGCGCTCCTCGCGCTCCGACTCGACGAGCATGCGCACGAACAGCACGAAGAAGGTCACGACCAGCACGAGCGACTGCTCGACCATCATGATCGCCCCGCCCACGTTCTGGTCCTCGATGGCGGACAGTCCCCAGATGCGCGGCACCGACTCGTAGAAGGAGAAGGCGACCGTGGTCGACCAGACGAGGTACAGGCCGAGCGCCGCCAGTCCGGCCTTGGCCATGCCGACGTAGGCGAGGCTGCCGAGGCCGCTGAGGCGGTGGCGCATGGGCACCGGCTGGATCAGCGGCCACCACAGCGCGAGCCCGGCCGTGAAGAACGACGCGTGCTCGAGCGCGTGCAGCGCGGGGACGCGTAGCGCGGCGTCGTAGAGCACGGGTATGTGCCACAGGTAGATGAGCCCGAGCCACAGGGCCAGGCCCGCCGCCGGGTGGGCGAGGCGGCCGAGCGCACGCTCGATGCGCAGAAACCGGCGCGTCGCCGGGCGGAGGATCACCCGCGAGAGGGCGAGCAGCACGAGCAGCGGGGCGATGTCGCCGAGCAGGATGTGCTGGACCATGTGCGCCGAGAAGAGGTAGCGCTCGCCGAGCGCGTCGATCGGCGAGGCGACCGCGGCGAGGAGCACGACCAGCGCGCCGGCGAAGGCGAGCGCCTGAAGGGGTCCAGCCCCGCGCCCTCCGGCCCCCCGGCGCGCGTTGCAAAACCGCCACAGGTAGACGCCGGCGTAGAGGGCGAGCGGCAGCAACACCGTCGGATCCAGGCGCCAGCCTATGTCCGGCGTGTTCACAGCGATGCGTGCGCTCGGGCGGTCCGCTCGGTCGCGACGCTCGCTGGTGCTGAGCCGTCACGTTCCACAGGCGCGATTGTGACACTGGCGGCTTGTCCGGTCGCGCCGGCGAGGGCACGCTTGCGAGGTGGTCTCCACCCTCTGGCGCAACGCTCTGGCCTCTGTGGCGCCGCCGGGCTGCTTCGCCTGTGGAGCGAGCGCGGGCGGGGCGCTTCCGCTCTGCCCCGTCTGTCGCGACGGGCTCGGCTGGCTCTCGGCCGAGACGGTCCGTCTCGACGCCGGCGACGGGCTGAGCGTCGAGGCGTGGGCGCCGCTCGCCTACCGCGGGGGCGCGAAGGCCCTCGCGCGCGCGCTCAAGTTCCGTGGCGCGGTGGCGCTGGCCGACGGCATGGCCGCTCAGATCGTCGCGAGCGTCCCGGGGCAGCTGGTCGAGGGCGGCTCGCTCGTGCCCGTGCCGCTGCACCCGGCCCGCCGGCGCCGGCGCGGCTTCAACCAGGCGCAGGTGCTCGCTCGAGCCATCGCCGCGAGGGCCGGGCTGGAGGTGGCCGACTGTCTGATCCGCGGTGGTGCTCGCGGGACGCAGATGGGCCGCGACCGTGACGAGCGGCTCGCGGCTCTGGCCGGGGCCATGTCGGTGCGATCGGGGGCGCGGGCGCCGGCGCGGGCGGTACTGGTCGACGATGTGCTCACGACCGGGGCCACGTTCCTGGCCTGCGCGGCGACGCTGCGGGTGGCGGGCGCGGACCACGTCCGCGCGCTCGCCTACGCGCGCACACCGGGGCGTTGAGGGCGGTCGGCCCGGCCGCGCGGCGGCTCACGTCGCGGCGTGGCCACGAGGCGATCGAGCCGGCGACCCGACACGCCCGACGCGCGCGGCGGGGACCCCGACCAACTAGGATCGGGCCGGGGAGTACTCACGAGCGAGAGGAGGGCTGATGCGCATCGAGGTCAAGGGGCGCAATGTCACCGTCGACGAGGAGCTCAGGGCGCGCGCCGAGCGCCGCTTCGAGAAGGTCGGACGGCAGGTCTCGGAGCTCGCGCGGCTAGAGCTCGAGCTCTACGAGGAGCGCAACCCGTCGATCCGCGACGCGCAGGTGGCGGAGGGCACGCTGTACCTCAAGGGCATCACGCTGCGCGCGCAGGACGCCTCGGAGGATCTCGGGCATTCGATCAACCTCGTGGCCGACGAGCTCGCGCGACAGGTCAAGCGACACCGCGACAAGCGTCGCGGCCGGCGACAGGCCAGAGAGGCACCGCCCGCGGCTCCGGCTCCGTAGCGGTCCGGGCCGGCGCGAGCGCCCGCGACCCGTCCGATCCACGCCGCCCCGAAGGCCCGTGGGAGAGCCTTTCGATCGGGTAGAAAAGGCCCTCCCAGAGCCTTCGAGGCGACCCCTCCCGTTGCTAACCTCGGCGCCATGTCGATCATCGATCGGGCGCTGCGGATCGGCGAGGGGAAGAAGTTCAAGACCTTCGAGAAACGGGTCGCGCGCATCAACGACTTCGAGCCCGAGCTCGAGCTCGACTCGGACGACGACCTGCGCGACCGCGCCGCTGCGCTGCGCGAGCGCGCGCGCGAGGGAGAGCCTCTGAGCGACCTCCTGCCCGAGTCCTTCGCGATGACCCGCGAGGCGGCGAAGCGAACCCTCGGACAGAGGCACTTCGACGTCCAGCTGATCGGCGGCATGGTGCTCAACGACGGCTCGATCGCCGAGATGAAGACCGGCGAGGGCAAGACCCTCACCTCGACGCTCACCGTCGTGCTCAACGCGCTCGCCGGCAAGGGCGTGCACGTCGTCACCGTGAACGACTACCTCGCTCGGCGCGACGCCGAGTGGATGCGGCCCGTTTACGAGGTGCTCGGCCTCACGGTCGCCTCGCTCCAAGCCGACATGCGCGACTCGGAGACCAAGCGCGCCGCCTACGCGGCCGACATAACCTACGGCACGAACTCCGAGTTCGGGTTCGACTATCTGCGCGACAACCTCGCCACCGCCGCCGAGGACAAGGCGCAGCGCGGCCACAACTACGCCGTCGTCGACGAGGTCGACAACATCCTGATCGACGAGGCGCGCACCCCGCTGATCATCTCCGGGCAGCCCGAGCAGGCCGCCGACCTCTACTACAAGTACGCGCGCCTGGCTCCGCGCATGGAGGCCGGCGAGAAGCCCGAAGGCGTCGAGACGAAGGCGAAGGACTGGATGCCCGACTACGACTTCGAGCCCGACGAGAAGCACAAGACCGTCGCGGTCACCGAGCAGGGGGTCGAGAAGGCCGAGAAGTTCCTCGGCATCGACAACCTCTACCGCGCCGAGCACGGCAATCTGGTCAACCACCTGATCCAGGCGCTCAAGGCCGAGTCGCTGTACAGGCGCGACGTCGACTACGCGGTGATCGACGGCGAGGTCAGGATCATCGACGAGTTCACCGGCCGGATCCTCGAGGGGCGGCGCTGGTCGGAAGGGCTCCACCAGGCGATCGAGGCCAAGGAGGGCGTCGCGATCCAGGAGGAGAATCAGACCGTCGCGACGATCACCTACCAGAACTACTTCCGCCGCTACGACAAGCTGGCGGGCATGACCGGCACCGCCCTCACCGAGGCGACCGAGTTCATGAAGATCTACGAGCTCCAGGTCGTCGAGGTGCCGACGAACAAGGAGATGGTCCGCGACGATCAGAACGACCTGATCTACAAGACCAAGGACGGCAAGTGGAAGGCCGTGGCCAGCGAGATCGCCGACCGCCACCACATGGGCCAGCCGGTGCTGGTGGGCACGATCTCGGTCGAGATCTCCGAGCTCGTCTCGCGGCTCCTGGACGAGCGGGGCATCAAGCATCACGTCCTCAACGCCAAGCCCGAGCACGCCGAGCGCGAGGGCGAGGTCATCGCCGAGGCCGGCCGGCCGGGCGCGGTGACCATCGCCACCAACATGGCCGGCCGCGGCGTCGACATCAAGCTCGGCGGCAACCCCGAGCACATGACCCACCAGGAGCTGACCAAGCTCGGACTCTCGCCCGAGGACGGCGAGGAGTACGACCGCATGTGGGACGACGTCTACCCGCGCGTCGAGGCGCAGATCGTCAAGGGCCGCGAGCAGGTGACCGAGGCCGGCGGGCTGTTCATCCTCGGCACCGAGCGTCATGAGTCGCGGCGGATCGACAACCAGCTCCGCGGCCGCGCCGGGCGCCAGGGCGACCCCGGCGAGTCGCGCTTCTACCTCTCGGCCGAGGACGACCTCGTGCGCCTGTTCGCGGGCGACCGCATCTACAAGATCCTCGACCGGCTCGGACCGCTCGACGCCGAGGGCGAGGAGCAGCCACTCGAGAACAAGCTGCTGACCCGCCAGATCGAGGGCGCCCAGAAGAAGGTCGAGGAGCAGAACTTCCTGATCCGCAAGCGCGTGCTCGAGTACGACGACGTCATGAACCAGCAGCGCGAGGTCGTCTACGAGTACCGCGACCGGATCCTCGAGGGCGAGGACATCTCGGACACGGCGCGGCTTCAGATCGGGCAGGCCGTCGAGCGCATGGGCGACGAGTACCTGGTCGGCGACTTCGTCGAGGAGTGGGACCTCGACGGCCTCTTCACCCAGCTCGAGCAGCTCTACCCGGTGGCGATCGGGACCGAGGACCTCGACCCCAACGCGCTCGAGCGGAGTGCCCTCGTGGCCGACCTGCGCGAGGACGTCATCAAGGCCTACAACGAGCGTGAGGAGGAGCTGGGCTCGGAGCTCATGCGCGCGCTCGAGCGCTTCGTCCTGCTCCAGATCATCGACGACCGCTGGCGAGAGCACCTGCACGACATGGACTATCTGCGCGAGGGCATCCACCTGCGCGGATTCGCCCAGCTCGATCCGCTCGTCGCCTACAAGAACGAGGGCTTCGAGATGTTCACCTCCCTCATGAACGCGATCTGGGAGGAGTTCGCCCGTTACATCTTCCACGTCGACGTCCAGGTCGAGGGCGAGGACCCCGCGGCTGCCGTCCCCGAGGGCAACGGCGGATCGCGGGCCGCGGCGCGGGCGCTCGAGTACAGCGGCGGCGGCGCGGAGGACCAGCCCAGCGCGCTGGCGGCGGCGCGCGCGCAGGCGGTGACCGCCGGGGCGGGCGGCGTGGCCGCGGCCTATCCCGACATGGACACCGACTACGGCGAGCCGGTCCTCCCCGGCGCCGAGGAGGAGGTCGTGCGCACCATGCAGCCGCGACGCCTCGACGAGCACGAGCAGATCGGTCGCAACGACCCGTGCTGGTGCGGGTCGGGCCGTAAGTTCAAGAAGTGCCACGGCACGTAAGGCGGCTGCAAACCTTCGTCTGCCTTTGTCATCGGGAGCTCGTGTGCTGGAGCACACGAACTCCCATGCTTCCTCGGCTTTCGCCGCCTTAGGGCGTTACCGCGTAGCTCGGACCGCGGCATGACCCAGATCGCGCTCTATCGCTCGGTCCTCGGCGTTGACGCGGCGTGCTCGGCGGCAGCGGTCAGCTGTTCACCGATCCCTCGTTGCCCGAGGAGTACGACGTCGGCGCCTCCGACCTGCTCTGGGAGCGGGTGCTCGACTTCCGCGCGGAGCCGATCGGTCGAGCGCCGGTAACGTAGTGACCGCATGACCGACATCGCCACATCGACTCTCCGCGACCAGCTCAAGCTGCTCGCGGATTATCTTTGACCCAGCTGCGCTGAGCGAGCGCCTCGGCGCGCTCGAGGGGGAGATGGGGGAGCCGAGCTTCTGGGACGACCAGGACCGTGCGGCGAAGGTCTCCTCCGAGCACGCGCGGATCGGGCGGCGACTGGCCGCCTACCGGGAGCTCGAGTCGGGGATCGACGATCTCGAGGCGCTCGAGGAGCTGGCCGAGGACGACCCCTCGATCGCCGAGGAGCTGGCCGAGCAGCGGGTCGGGATCGAGGCTCGCCTCGCGCAGCTCGAGGAGCAGCGCCTGTTCGCCGGGCCCTACGACACCGGCGACGCCGTGGTCTCCGTGCACGCGGGCGCCGGCGGCACCGACTCGCAGGACTGGGCCGAGATGCTGCTGCGGCTCGAGCTCCGCTTCGCCGAGCGCCGCGACTTCGGGGCGGAGCTCAAGGAGGCCAGCGCCGGGGAGGAGGCCGGGATCAAGTCGGCGACGTTCGTGGCCCGCGGTGAGAACGCCTACGGGATCTTCTCGGCCGAGAAGGGCGTGCACCGCCTCGTGCGGATCTCTCCCTTCGACGCCTCGTCACGGCGGCACACCGCCTTTGCCCTCGTCGAGGTCGCTCCCCTGGTCGACGAGACGGTCGAGGTCGAGATCGACGACGCCGACCTCCAGATCGACACCTACCGCGCCTCGGGCGCGGGCGGCCAGCACGTGAACAAGACCGACTCCGCGGTGCGGATCACCCATCGCCCGAGCGGGATCGTCGTGCAGTGCCAGAACGAGCGCTCACAGTCCTCGAACCGCGCGACGGCAATGGCCATGCTGCGCTCGAAGCTGCTCGAGCGCGAGGAGCGGCTGCGCCGCGAGGAGATCGCCTCCGAGAAGGGCGAGGCCCAGGACGTCGCCTGGGGCTCCCAGATCCGCTCCTACGTGCTCCATCCCTACACGATGGTCAAGGACCACCGCACCAACGTCGAGGTCGGCGACGCGCGACGGGTCCTCGACGGCGACCTGGACGCCTTCGTGCGGGCGGAGCTGCTGCGGCGGGCGGGCGAATCCGGCGCGGAGGGCGGCGCGTCCTAGCGTCGCCGCCGGAGCGTTACGGCACGAACGCGAGCACCCGCGCGGGCCCGCCGCTGCCGCCCTGGAAGGTCGGCGCTCCGACGCAGACGATCGCTCCGGACTCGGGGAGTCGCTCGAGGTTCGCCAGGTTCTCGACCCCGTAGCGCCCGCTCGGGAGCCAGCTCACGTGAGCGGCGAAGTCGCTGCTCGGGCCGATGTCGAGCGACGCGGTGTCGAGGCCGATGGCCCGGACCGCGGGGCGCTCGCCCTTGAGGAAGTCGGCGGTCTCGGCGCTGAAGCCGGGCGAGTGCAGGGTGCCGCCCTCGTCGGCGTTCAGGTACGCCGCGGCGTCGCCGGCCCGAGTTCCCCAACCGGTCAGCGCGAACACCGCGCAGCGATCCGGCAGTCGGCCGTGGCGGCGCTCCCACGCCAGCACGTCGTCGGGCTCGACCAGGGCGTCGTGGTCGCCCGCGACCCGCTCGCGGACGTCGATCACCGCGACCGTGAGCAGGAGGTCGGCCGGGTCGAGGCGATCGACCGTCGCCCCCTCGGCGGCGAAGTGGGCGGGCGCGTCGACGTGGGTCCCGCAGTGCTCGTCGAAGGACCAGGAGCGCACGAAGAACCCGTCGTCGGCCACCGAGAATCGCTCCGCCACCTCGACCGGGTTGTAGACCGGGAAGAGGGGAAAGTCGGGCCGCAGGGTGTGCGTGAGGTCGACGACCTCGGCCCTGCGCAGCATCTCGAGTCCTTCCGCTCCCATCGGCTCGGCGATCCTAACCGAGCCGGTACGTGCCGCGGGTCGAGCTAGGCGACCGGGCTCTCGGCCCGCGAGGGCTGCCCGTCGGAGCGCCGCTCGGCCGGCTGTCGTCCGAGCAACCCGGACAGGAGCTCGCCGAGCGTGCGGTCGGTCACGAGCTCGTGGCGCAGCGGAACCTCGGGATGGACCTCGTAGAAGTTGCGCCGCCCGACCCGGTGGCGGGTGAGGTACCCGCCCTCGACCAGGTCGGACATGATCCGGTGGGCGGCCCGCTCGGTGATCCCCACGTCCGCGGCGATATCCCGCAGCCGCATCCCGGGGGTACGTACCACGCAGAGCAGGGCGAGCGCGTGGTTGCTCAGGAAGGTCCACGTCGGCATTGGTTCGATGGTACAGCTCGGCTCTAAGAGAGCGGCGCCTTCTGACCTGATTGCCAGGACCAACGTGGTACTGGCGACCACGCTTTCAAGTTCCGGCGATTTTCGATCGTAGAGACCACGAGGCTAGCCTGCGGCGAGTGGACGAGTTGATCGATCTCGCGCTCGCAGAGGATCTCGGCGCGGGCGATCTAACCGCTGACGCCGTCGTCCCGCGCGGCGCGCGCGCTCGCGCCCGCATCGAGCAGAAGGAGGACGGCGCGGTCGCCGGACTCGACGTCGCCGCCGCCGTCTTCCGCCGCCTCGACCCGGCCCTGGTCTGGCACGCGCACGTGGTGGAGGGGAAATGGGGCCCCGCCGGCAGCCTCGTCGCCGAGGTCGCGGGGCCGGCGGCGGCGATCCTGGCCGGCGAGCGCGTCGCCCTCAACTTCCTCGCACGCCTGTCGGGCATCGCCACTCTCACGGCTCGGTTCGTGGGCGCCGTCGCCGGCACCGACGCGATCGTCCTCGACACCCGCAAGACCACGCCCGGGCTGCGCGCGCTCGAGAAGCGCGCCGTCGTGGCCGGGGGCGGGCGCAACCACCGCGCCGGCCTCTACGACGCCGTGCTGGTCAAGGAGAACCACGCGGCGCTCGCGGGCGGGGTCGGCCCCGCCGCCCGCACCGCCGTCTCCCACGCCGCGGCACACGGCCTCGCGGTCGTGGTCGTCGAGTGCGCCACGCTCGACGAGGTCGACGCGGCGCTCGAGGCCGGCGCCCCCCGCATCCTGCTCGACAACATGGCGCTCGAGGATCTGCGCGAGGCCGTCCGTCGCGCCCGCGGTCGCGCCGAGACCGAGGCCTCCGGCGGGGTGACGCTCGAGACCGCGCGCTCGATCGCCGAGACCGGCGTCGACTACATCAGCGTCGGCGCGCTCACGCATTCCGCCCCGGCGCTCGATCTCAGCCTGTGCCTCGTACCGCTCTGAGAGGGGTCGCTGCCGGGACGGACCTCTAGACTTGTTGACGAGCGGTTACCGACACGGAGCCGACTCAGCGTCGAAGGAGCAGCCATGACCACCATCGCTCTGCCCACCCTGCCGCCGAGCCCCTCCGTGACCGCGCTGTCGCCCGGCGAGATCGAGGAGCTGAGCACCGAGGTCCGGGCGCTGGCGGCCCAGCGCGACGCAGTCATCCTCGCCCACAACTACCAGCTGCCCGAGGTCCAGGGCGTCGCCGACTACGTGGGCGATTCGCTCGGGCTCGCCCAACACGCCGCCGACACCGCCGCCGAGGCAATCGCCTTCTGCGGCGTGCACTTCATGGCGGAGACGGCGTCGATCCTCTCGCCCGAGAAGACCGTTCTGTTGCCCGACCTCGGCGCCGGATGCTCGCTGGCCGACGCCATCACCGCCGACGAGCTGCGTGGCTGGAAGGCCGAGCACCCCGGCGCGATCGTCGTCATGTACGTCAACACCTCGGCCGAGGTCAAGGCCGAGACCGACTACTGCTGCACCTCCTCGAACGCGGTCCAGGTGGTCGAGCACATCCGCCGCGAGCACGGCGACGACGTCGAGATCCTCTTCGGGCCCGACATGTTCCTCGGCGCCTACGTCGAGCATATGACCGGTCGGCGCATGCGCGTGTGGATGGGCGAGTGCCACGTACACGCCGGCATCCGCCCGGACGACATAGCCGCCGTCCGGGCCGAGCACCCGGGAGCCGACTTCCTGATCCACCCTGAGTGCGGATGCTCGACCTCGGTCATGGAGTACGTGGCCGCCGGCGACGTCGACGCCGACTCGACGCACATGCTCTCGACCGGCGGGATGCTGGCTCATGCGCGCGAGTCCGAGGCCGACACCTTCATCGTCGCCACCGAGACCGGGATGCTGCATCCGCTCGCGGCCGAGAACCCTGGCAAGCGCTTCATCGCCGCCAATCGCCAGGCGGTGTGCGCCTACATGAAGATGATCACCCTGCCCAAGCTGCGCGACGCCCTGCGCGAGGACGGTGAAGGCTACACGGTCAAGGTTCCGCCGGAGATCGCGGAGCGGGCGCGTGTTCCCATCGAGCGGATGGTCGCTATCGCGCCGTAGCCGAGGGCTCGGCCGCGCCGCAGGTCCGGCTAAGGTGCCCGCGCCGTGGAGAAGACCTCAGCGAGCGGGCCGGGCCACGTCCACGCGGGCGCCGACGAGCCTCCGGCGCGACTGCGCCGGCTCCTGCCCGCGCCGGGTTCCGGGACCGCCGACGAGATCGCCTCGGGCTTGCGGTTGGGCGACCTCGCGCCGCCCGAGCGTCCCTACCTCGTGCTCAACATGGTCGCCACCCTCGACGGCAAGGCGACGATCGGGGGCCGGACCGGAGCGATCGGCGGCCGGGCGGACCGCGAGCTCTTTCACCACCTGCGCACGCAGGCCGACGCCGTCATGGCCGGCGCGGAGACCGTGCGGACCGAGCGCTACGGACGCCTGGTCCGCGACCCAGGCCGGCGCGTTAAGCGCGAGCGGGAGGGCCTCGCGCCTGAGCCGCTGGCCTGCGTGGTCAGCGCCAGTCTCGCGGGACTCGCGGAGCTGCCGCTGCTCGCCGCGCCGGAGCAGCCGGTGATCGTCCTCACCGGCGCGGAGGGGGAGATCGCCTCGACCGCGGCGAGCGTCCGCTACGTCCGCGCGGCGCGGCGCGAACACTCCGGCGGGGCGGTCGACCTGACCGCGGCGCTCCGGGCGCTGCGGAGCGAGCACGACGTGCGCTCGATCCTCTGCGAGGGCGGACCGACTCTGAACGCCGAGCTGCTGCGGGCCGGTCTGGTCGACGAGCTCTTCCTCTCTGTGGCGCCGAAGCTCGCCGGAGGAACCGACGCGCTGACCATCGTGGCCGGAGCGGCCCTGCCCGAGCCGGCCGAGCTCGATCTCGTGTGGCTGCTCGAGCACGAGGGGGAGCTCTTCCTGCGCCTGCGGGTCGGCGACGCCGGGCGCGACCGCGTCGCCGACCGATCCTAATCCCGCGCCGCTGACCCTCGGTTACAGCGCAGGCGCGGCGCTAGCCTCACGGAGAGGCGTCGGACGGCGCCGTCCGACCTCATGAGCCGCGCCCGCCTTATCCTCCTCCCGCTCGCCTGCGCCTTGATCGCGCTGATGGCCGGCCTGTGGCTCGGCGGCCACCCGCGTGTCCTCCCCGATGGCGTGCGGACCGCGTTCGTCGAGGACGACCGCGCGCTGCGAGCCGAGGTGATCGACCAGATCGAGAACGACTTCATCCGCGAGGTCGACGTCGAGAAGCTCCAGGACGCCTCGCTCAAGGGCATCATCGCCTCCCTGGGGGATCGCTTCTCCCACTACTTCTCCCCGCGCGAGGCGCTCCAGTTCCAGCAGTCGGTCCAGGGGCGCTTCGAGGGAGTGGGGATGCGGATCGAGGAGGTCCGCCGCGGCCTCCAGGTCGTGTCGGTGTTCGAGGGCTCGCCGGCCGAGCGCTCGGGGATCCGCCAGGGGGCGATCGTCACCGCGGTGGGAGGGGAGTCGATCGCCGGCCAGAGCGCTGAGATCGCCACGGCCAAGATCAAGGGCCCGCCCGGCACCTCGGTTCGCTTGACCGTCCTCGAGCCGGACGGGAAGAAGAGCCGCACCCTCAGCGTGAAGCGCGAGGCGATCTCGGTCCCGACCGTCGAGTCGAAGCTCGAGACCGTGAACGGCAAGAAGCTCGGCGTGGTCGAGTTGCTGACCTTCAGCTCCGGCGCCCACGCCGAGGTGCGGGCGGCGATCGACAAGCTGCGAGCCCAGGGCGCGCGGGGGATCGTCCTCGACCTGCGCGGGAACGGCGGCGGCCTCCTGCAGGAGGCTGTGCTGGTGTCCAGCATCTTCATCGAGGACGGCACCGTGGTCTCCACCGACGGACGCAACCGCGGCCGCCAGACCTACCCTGCGGAGGGCGACGCGCTCGATCCGAACCTCCCGGTCGTCGTGCTGGTCGACGGCGGCTCGGCCAGCGCCTCGGAGATCGTGGCCGGCGCGCTGCGCGACCGCAAGCGCGCCACCCTCGTCGGCGAGAAGACCTTCGGCAAGGGCGTCTTCCAGGAGGTCGAGCCGCTCTCGAACGGCGGGGCGCTCGACCTGACGGTGGGCCGCTACTTCCTGCCCAGCGGCGAGAACATCGACGCCACGGGGATCGTGCCCAAGACCAAGGCGCGCGACGATCCGCGCACCCCGCGCGACGAGGCCCTGCCGGTCGCGCTCCGCGCGCTCGCCTCGCAGGTTCGATGAGCGGGCCGGCACGGGGCGGCGGCCGAGCGCCGGCTCGCCGGCGCTCGCGGGGTGGTGGGCCGGCGGCCAGGAAGGGCGAGACGCGTAACGGGCAGCGAGATTCGGCGGCACGCTCCGGCGAGGGCCGCGCTGACAAGGGCGCCAAGCGCCCCGCAGCAAATCGCCCCGACCGCAGCTCGAGCGGCGCGGGCTCCTCCGCCGGGCCGGCCGCCGCCGAGCCCGCCGTCGCCGTCCTCGAGCGCCGCGGTCGCCTGCTCGTGGCCGAGCCGCTGTTCGAGCGCGGGCGCCGCCATTCGATCGACGGCCGCGCCCGCGGCGGCGCCGAGGCCGGTGAGCTCGTGCTGCTCGGCTTCGGCAAGCGGGGCGTGCGCGTGGTGCGCCGGCTCGGCCGACCCGACCGCGTGCGCGACGTGCTCGAGGGGTTGATGCTCGACCGCGGCCTGCGGCGCGTGTACCCGCAGCACGCCGAGGCCGAGGCGACCGAGTCGGCGGCGATGCCGGCCTGGAACGGCCCGCGCCGCGACCTGACCGACCTGCCCACCTTCACCATCGATCCGGTCACGGCCAAGGACTTCGACGACGCGGTGTCGGCCCGCCGCGAGGACGACGGCGACATCCGGGTGTGGATCCACATCGCCGACGTGAGCGCCCACGCGCGGCCCGGCCGCCCGCTCGACAACGAGGCCGTGCGCCGCGCGACGAGCGTCTACGTGCCGGGCGCGGTCGAGCCCATGCTCCCGCACGTGCTCTCGAGCGACGCCTGCAGCCTCGTGCCCGGTGAGGATCGCGCCGCGGTCACCGTCGAGCTGCTGATGCGCGAGGCCGCGGTGGCCTCGGCGAGCTTCTATCGCTCCACCATCCGCAGCGACGCGCGCCTCACCTACGACGAGGTCGACGAGGTCTTCGCGGGGCGCCGCTCGGCCGCCGACCCCTGGGGCGAGCCGTTGAGCGCCGCTCGAGCGGTCGCCGCCGCCCTGCGAGCACGCCGCGCCGAGGGCGGCACCGCGCTCGAGGTCACCTCCGCCGAGCCCAGCTTCGTCTTCGACTCCGACGGCCACGTGACCGACGTCGTCCACGAGGCGCAGAC
>JBBSNG010000019.1:0-20157 GCA_038232755.1 Solirubrobacterales bacterium
AGCGTGGCCGGGGCGTAGCTCTCCTCGCGTCCGGTGAGGGGCATCTCGACAAGACGCTGGAAGGCGGTCATGGCGACCACGCCGACGACGCCGGCGAGCGTTCCGTTGGCCATCGTCCTCGGCACGCTGTCGGGACTGGGGATGAGCATCGCGGGCCTCCAGAGGCTTGCGGACGGGGCGGGGGAGGCCGGACGGTACTAGTCGGTACCGTTCTGCGCGGTCTCCTCCTCGCCGGGGGCGTGAGTGCGCAGGTGGCGCACGGCCTCCGCGAGGGCGTCGTCCATGATCCTGCGGTCGCCGTGCACGGTCGCCAGCAGGTAGGCGCCCTGGATGCTGGCCAGCGTGGCCGCGGCGAGGCGCTCGTGCGGCGCCGCAGCGCTCAGATGGCCGTTCGCGCTGAGGCTTCGCAGGCCGGCGGCCAGGCTCGCCTGCCAGGCGCCGAGAGCCTGCCCGAGTCCGGTCCGAACGGCCTCGTCGCGGCCTGAGAGCTCGAGCGCCAACGACCCGATCGGACACCCGCCGGCGAAGCCCCGCCGCTCGTGGTCGTCGGTCAGGTGGCGCTCGAGGTCCGGCCAGTCGCGGAGGCGCTCAAGGGATCGGCGTTGCGGCGACAGGTAGCGTTCGATCTGATGGTCGGTGGCGGCCGTGACGAGCTCCGACTTGCTCGCGAAGTAGCGGTAGAACTGGCCCTTGCCGGCCCCCGCGGCGGCGAGCACGTCGTCGACGCTCGTGGCTCTGACGCCGTGCTGGTGAAAGAGCCGGGCGGCGGAGGAGAGGATGGCCTCTCGCGTCTCGCGTCCGCGCTCGGTCGCAGGCTCAGCCATGACCTGAGTTTGACCCCTGGCTCCGAGGACCGCCCGGTGCCTATGGTGAGCGCATGCGTGATCGTCTCCTCACCGGTCTGGTCCTGGCCGCGATCGCGTCGTTCGGCGCCGGTTGCCAGGTGAGCGACCGCGAGCCGCCTCGCGCGGCCGGCGATGGCGCCTCGGCGGAGCGACCCGACCGCGCCCGGAAGGCCGAGCAGACCCGCCGGGCATCTCGCCGTCGGCTCCCCCGCTGCGCGGCCGAGGCGATCAACTGCCGCCGGGCCAGCGGGCGGGTGCTGTACGTCGAGGCGGTCGACCCCGACGGGGACGGCGACGCCCATCTCGTCCTGGCCAGCCGGCAGAGCATCACGGCTCCCGGTCTGTCCATCGTCGATCTCAAGGCCCGCCTCCGCCCGGACCGGCTTCCCCGACCGGGCGACTGGGTGGGCGCCTCGGGCCCCGTGTTCCCCGGCTCGCGTGGTCAGAGCCAGATCGAGGCCACGCGCTTCCGGGTGCAGCGGAGGTAGCGGCCGCTTCGGCCGGGCTAGCGGGCGCCAGCGGGCGCGCCGAGGCGCTCGACCTCGTAGGTGTGCCCCGCCGCCCTCAGGCGTTCGACGAGCGTCGTGCCCATGGCCGTGGCCGGGGTGAGCACGCCGGCGCGGGCCGGGAGGCGGTCGCCGTCGAGGGCGAGGCAGAGGGCGCTCTCGCCGAGCATGACCGAGGTCGCCAGGTAGCCGGGGTCACCCTGGGCGGCGACCTTGGCCCGGTAGTGGGCGCCCGCCGAGGTGTGCGCGTGGAGCTCGATCCGGAAGAAGCCGCCCCGCTGCTTCTCTTCGCTCGGGCCCTCGCCGGGGTCGGGGAGCACACGGTCGAGCAGCGACCGGGTGGGGCCGAAGTCGAGGCCGGCCTGGAGGGCGCCGAGGCCGCCGGTCATCGCCGCAGCCTTGACCGGGGCCGCGGGCCCGGAGCCGAAGCCGGTCACCTCGCGGTAGCGAAAGCGGCGGCCGTAGTCGAAGTCCTGAAGCGCGTTGGAGCGACGGACCACGCGCGTGTTGGTCGAGGCCATGACGAAGGGACCGACCCAGCCGCCGGCGTCGGCGCTGCGCTCGATCCCGCGCAGGTCGGGTTCGCGCCCGAGATCAGGCTCTGCGCCGCGGTCGGGGCTCAGCGCGTAGGGATCGGCGACGATTCGGCCGAGCGCGGAGTCGCCCTTGATCTCCTCGAGCTGGCCCTTGAGCGAGGCGATGGTCCCCCCGCTGAATCCCCCCTTTGCGCCGGTCACGACCAGAGTCGTCTCCTCGAGCTCGCCCGCGCCATCGTCCTGAGCCGCGCGGTGCAGCAGCAGCACGCCGAGGTCGGACGGGATCGAGTCGAAGCCGCAGGCGTGGACGATCCGCGCGCCGCCGGCCTGGGCGCGCTCGTGGTAGCGCTCGCTGGTCTCGTGCATGAACAGCACCTCGCCGGTCAGGTCGGCGTAGTCGGTGCCCGCGTCGGCACAGGCCTCGACCAGGCCCTGCCCGTACCGGCGATACGGACCGACCGTGGTGGCGACCACCTGAGTGCGAGCGGCCAGCGCCGCGAGCGAGGCCGGGTCGCCCGAGTCGGCGGGCACGAGCGACCAGTCGGCGGCGGCCGGGCCGAGCTCGGCCTTGACCTGCTCGAGTCGCTCCGGCGAGCGCCCGGCCAGCCCGATCCGCAGCTCCACGGGGGCGTGGCCGGCGAGGTAGCGGGCGAGCAGCCGTCCGACGAAGCCGGTGGCTCCAAAGACGACGATGTCCAGCTCCCGTCGGCCGTTCACGGCCGCCACGCTACCGACTCCGCGCTCTAGACCACGAGCCGCTCGACGCGGAAGCTCCGCTGGCCCCGCGGCGTGTCGACGGTCACGCTCTGGCCCGGGGCGCGCCCGACCAGCGCGCGACCCACCGGAGACTCCGCCGACAGGCGGCCCTGGGCGAGGTCCGCCTCGGTCGCGCCGACGATCGTCCAGACGTGGGTCTTGCCGTTGGCCTCGTCGACGATCTCCGCCGTGCGCCCAAAGGCCAGCGTGTCGTCGTCCGTGGTCTCGGTGACGACGGCCCGGCGCAGGTGGTTCTGCAGCCGCTTGATCTTGGTCTCGAGCAGGGCCGAGTCGTTCTTCGCCGCGTGGTACTCGGCGTTCTCCTTGAGGTCGCCGAGCGACCGTGCGTACCTGATCCGCTCGGCCATCGCGAGCCGCGTGGTGGTCTCGAGCTCGTGGAGCTCGGCCTTGAGGGCCTCGAGACCCTCTGCGGTGATCGCCTCCCCCTGAGGTTCGGATGCGCTCATGCGGTCGGACCCTAGACGCTGGAGGAGGCGCCCGGGCGGCGAGCGGGCCTCAGCCGGCGACGACCCAGACCGCGCGGGCGCGCACGATCTCGCGACCGTCGACGGTGAGCGAGCAGTCGGCAAAGGCGAGTGTGCTCCCGACCCGGTCGACGCGCGTGCGCGACTCGATCCACGCGCCCGGCTTCGCGGGCTTCAGGAAGTCGACCGTGAGGCTGACGGTCGCACGGTCCTTGTCGTCCTCGGCGTCGGCGTCGATGGCCCGGCCCAGGGCGAAGTCGGCGAAGGTCGAGAGCAGCCCACCCTGCACCGTGCCGCGGTGGTTGGCGTGACGATCCTCGGCGCGGAGGCCGAGCACGAGGTCGGCGCCGCCCTGGCGCACTTGGATCGGGCCAACGGTCTGCAGGAAAGGGCCCTGGTTGGGGAAGGGCACGAAGTCGGGGGGAACGTCCACGGGCGCGACCCTACCTCGCCGGGCCGGGCCGGGCCGGGCCGGGCCAGGCCGGCGCCGTCAGCTGGCCGCGGGAGCCCGCGCCGTGATCGCCTCGGCGCCGTACGCGACGTCGGCGACCGGCCGTCTCAGCGCGTGGCGGCGGTACCACCGTCGGCCGTGGGCGCGCTGGAGGGACCAGGCCGCAGCGGGATGGGCCGCGATGGTGCAGCCCGGACCGGTCCCAGCGACTCGCACCGGCGCAGGTTCTCGGCCACCTCGCCGAGCGCGGGCTCGAGCTGAACCGCAGCGACCTTCACCGCTTCCACGCTACCCGGTGCGAATCCGGTCCGGCCGCCGGACTAGGTTCCGAGGCATGGGCCGGCGCATCGCTCACCTCGATCTCGACGCCTTCTACGTGAGCGTCGAGCTCGGGCGGCGGCCCGAGCTGTGGGGACTGCCGGTGGTGGTGGCCGGCAGCGGCCCGCGGGCGGTGGTGACCACGGCGAGCTACGAGGCGCGGCGCTTCGGCATCTTCTCGGCCACGCCGGCCGCCCGCGCGCGGCGGCTGTGCCCCGACGCCGTCTTCGTGCCGCCCGACTTCACGACCTACCGCGAGCGTTCCCGCGAGGTCATGGCCGTCCTGCGCGAGCATGTCGAGCGCGTCGAGGTGGTCGGGCTGGACGAGGCCTACCTCGACCTGACCGATCTCGAGCGCCCCAAGGTCGCGGCGCGCCGGCTCAAGACGGCGGTCCGCGAGCGCACCGGCCTGAACGCCTCGATCGGCATCGGGCCGAACAAGCTCGTGGCCAAGGTCGCCTCCGACGCCGACAAGCCGGACGGCTTCGTCGTCCTCTCGCGCGAGCAGGCGTGTGAGCGCTTCGCCGACGCGCCGCCGGGCCTGCTGCCCGGCATCGGCCCGAAGACCGCCGCGCGCCTGGCCCAGCGCGGGATCGCCTCGCTCGGCGTCCTCGCCTCGAGCTCCGAGGATGAGCTCGCCGAGTGGTTCGGGCCGCGGCTGGGCCGCCACCTCGGGCGCCTCGCCCGCTTCGAGGACGAGCGCCCGCTCGAGCTGGTCCGCGTGGCCAAGTCGGAGTCGCGCGAGACGACCTTCCCGACCGACCTCCGGGGGATCGCGGTGCTCGAGCCGGTGCTCGAGCAGCTGAGCCGGGAGCTGTGCGAGCGCCTGATAAGCCGGCGACAGGCGGGCCGGACGGTGGGCATCAAGGTTCGGCTCGAGGATTTCTCGACCCACACCCGCGACCGCAGCCTCCCGCACGCGACGAACGATCCGGAGCTGGTCGGATCGGTGGCCACCGAGCTCCTGCGCCGGTTCGACCCGAGCCGGCCGGTGCGACTGCTCGGGGTGCGGGTTGCGGGCCTGGACGGCCGGACGGCGGCGGCCGCCGGAGCCGGGGGCGGGGTCGACCAGCTCGAGCTGTCGTTCTAGGGCGCGTCCGCAGGCGTCAGGCCGCGTCGCCGCCGCTGCGCGCGCGGCGCACGAGACCGAGCACCCGCGCCCGCCCGCCCCGCACGATCCGCTCGCACTCCTCGTCGTCGGGTAGCCGCGACCACTCCGAGGCGAACTCCGCCCCGAAGACCAGCACGAGCGAAGCGGCGAAGAGAAAGCCCAGCATCGCCATGAGCGCTCCCAGCGAGCCGTAGAGCGCCCCGAAGTCCGCTAGCTGCTCGAAGTAGAGCTCGAGCAGGCCCTTGACCATGGCGAGCAGCAGCGTGGCCACGACCGCGCCGGGCCAGATCTCGCGCACCTTCGGGCGGTCGAGGGGGAGGACGCGGTAGAGGAAGAGGATGACGGCGCCGATGAATAGGTACGGGATGACGTCGCCGACGCCGTCCAAGAGGACGGCGGCCACGCCACCCACGGCGGCCTCGTCGTCGAGGAGCTCGGCCGCCCGCCGGGCCGCCGAGGTCGAGAGCGAGACCAGCAGGAGGCTCGTCACGCCGAGCACGAGCACGAGGTCGAACAGCTTGCGCCGCAGCAGCGGCGGGCTGCGGTGGATGTCCCAGGCCACGTTGATGGCGTAGCGCAGCGCGCTCATGGCGCTCGTGACCGAGGCCACGAGCACGACTATCGAGACGACGCCGAGCTTGCCGGCGGCGTCGAGCGAGTTGGCGACCGTCCGCTCCAGCGATCCCCGGTCCTCGGCCCCGGCGAGGGGGACGAAGTCGAAGACCGTGTCGATGACCCGGCCGCGGATCTCCATCGGCTCGAAGACCAACCCGAACGAGCCGATCAGCAGCAGCGCGACCGGGATGGCCGCGAGCGCGGCGAAGAAGGCGATCTGCGCGGCGGCGCGGTGGCCGCGGTCGTCGACCATCTCGACCACCGCGCGCCAGCTCGTGAGCAGGAAGCGGTCGAGCAGCGCGGCGATCCGGCGGGGGAGGGGAGGGGAGAACAAGGCGACGATGGTCGCATCGCTCGGCGCCGCGCGCCGCACAGCGCGCGGGCGTTACGATCGCGGCCATGGGCGAGGTCCGGGTCGAGCAGCGAGGGCGGGTCCTGATCGCGACCCTCGACAATCCACCGCACGCCCTCATGGACGCCGCCATCGTCGACGGCTTGGAGAAGCTGGTCGATCGAGCGGACTCCGACGCCAGCGTCGGCGCGGTTGTGCTCACCGGTTCCCACCCCGAGCGCTTCATCGCTCACTACGACGTGAGCGAGCTGCTCGCGGGGGCGAGGAGCAGTCCGTCGGTCGGGCCGCGTACCGCGCTGACCTCCCTGCGCGCGGTCGGGGCGCTGCGCCGTGTGCCGTCGGTCGAGAACGCGCTCGCCCGCACGCCGGCGGCCGGCCTCGTCGCCGTCGAGCGCTTCGGCGACATCTTCCGGCGCATGAACCGCTGCGGAGCGGTCTTCGTGGCGGCGATCAACGGCTCGGCCATGGGCGGCGGCTGCGAGCTCAGCCTCGCCTGCGACGCGCGCCTCATGGCCGCCGGCGACCACGGCCTGGCCCAGCCCGAGATCCTGCTCGGCTTCCCGCCCGGGGGCGGCGGGACACAGCGCCTCGCGCGTCTCCTCGGCAGCGCCCGTGCTCTGCGGATGGTGCTCGAGGGCGGGCCGATCGGGCCCGAGGCGGCGGCCGAGATCGGGCTCGTCGACGAGGTCGTCCCGGCCGGCGAGCTGCTCGAGCGCGCGCTCGCCCTGGCCGAGCGGCTGGGCGGGCGCCCCAAGGCGGCGGTAGCGGCTTCGAAGCGCGCGGTCTACGAGGGCGGGTCGATGTCGCTCGCCGACGGCCTGCGCCTCGAGCGGGCGGAGTTCCTGGCCGCGCTCGGCACCCCCGAGGCCGAGGAGGCGATGGCCGCCTACGTCGAGGGCTTCGAGCAGACCGGCGAGCTGCCGGGCTACGACCCCGCGAAGCGCGAGCGGGCGCTGCGCGACGGGCGCTTCCAGCGATAGGCACCGCCGCTCGCCGCGGTCGCCTCAGGCCGCCGCGCCCTCCAGCCGATCGGCGAGCCGGTTCATCCCGAGCTCCCGCGCAGCGCCCGCCGCTCCGTGGCGATCGACCTCGCGGTCGGGCGGAAGCTCGACCTCGACGTCGCGCAGGGTCGCCACCTCCTTGAAGGCCAGCAGCTCCTCGCGGGCGTCGAGCAGGGCGGTACGCACGCGCGCGCTCGACTCCCCGAGGGCGCCGTCGAGCGCGGCCTCGAGCGAGCCGTGGCGGGCGAGCAGCGAGGCCGCGGTCTTCTCGCCGATCCCCTTGGCCCCGGGGATCCCATCGGAGGGATCGCCCCGCAGGGCGATGAAGTCGGGCACGAGCGCCGGCGACACGCCGTAGCGGCGCTCGACCTCGGCCGGGTCGACGATCTCGGCGCCCTCGCGGCCGGTTCGCACGTAGAGGACGCTCACGCGCTCGCCGGCGCACTGGTAGAGGTCACGGTCGCCGGTCATGACCAGCGCGCGCCCGCCGGCGTCGGCCTCCCGCCGCGCGTAGGCCCCGAGCAGGTCGTCGGCCTCGAGATCCTGGCTGGGGGTGACGGTCCAGCCAAAGGCGCGGAAGAACCCCGGTGCGGCGGCGAACTGCTCCGAGAGCTTCTCCGGGACCTCGGGCCGGTCGGCGTGGTAGCCCGAGAAGAGCTCGACGCGGTAGTGGGCGGCCTCCTGGCCGAAGCAGATGACCGTGGCGCGCGGTGAGTGCTTGTCGCACTCGCGCAGGACGAGGTTGGCCATGCCCAGCAGGGCGTTGACCGGGCGCCCGTCGGTGCCCTCGATCGAGTCGGGCAGCGCGAAGAAGGCGCGGAAGAGCATCGAGTCGCCGTCGACGAGAAGCAGCGGGCGCGACATCGCGCTCACCGTCGCGGGCTCAGACGCCTGCGGCGGCGGCCAAGCCTTGAGGCTCGCGGCCGGGCGGGTCGGCCGGGACGGCCATGCGCGTCGGCTCGGAGCGCCCTCGCAGCACGACCGAGTCGGCGAGCCGCCAGCGCGTGGCTTCATCCTCGCCGGCGCGCTCGAGGACGGCCTCGGAGGCGAGCAGCCGCTCGTCGCGGTGCTTGGCCAGCTCGCACAGTCGCGCCGCTTCGTTGACCGGGTCGCCGATGACCGTGTACTCGAACCGGTTCTCGGCGCCGACGTTGCCGGCCACGGCGAGGCCGGCGGATACGGCCACGCCGGCGTCCACGCCCGGCAGCTCCTCGCTTAGCCGCGAGCGCAGCGTGCGCCCCGCCGCGAGCGCGCTCGCCGCGCAGCCGTCGTCGGCCAGCGGCGCGCCCAACACGCAGAGAGCGGCGTCACCCTCGAACTTGTTGACCCAGCCGCCGTTGCCGTCGACCGTATCGACCACGATCGTGAAGAAGCGATTGAGCAGGGCGACGACGTCGGTGGCTGACCAGCGTGTAGCCAGCTCGGTCGATCCGACGAGGTCGACAAAGAGAATGGCGACCTCGCGCTGCTCTCCGCCCAGGGCCGTGGGGCGGTCGAGCGCCTCGCGCGCCACGTCCGTGCCGACGTGGCGGCCGAACAGATCGTGGAGTCGTTCGCGCTCGCGCAGACCGGACGACATGCGGTTGAAGCCGCTCTGGAGGAGCCCGACCTCGCTGCCGTCGTTGACCGCCACCTCGACGTCGAGCTCCCCTTCCTCGATGCGGCCGAGCGCAGTTCGCAGCGCCAGCAGCGGTGCACCCACCGAGCGCGCGACGAGCACGGTGGCGGCCAAGCCGACCAGAACAGCCCCGATGCTGAGCACGAGCACGCTGGCGGCAACCCGCTCGTTCGTGCCGCCGGTCAACCCTTCGAGAGCGACGAAGCCGATGCCGAGCAGGGGCACGCCGGTGACGAGCAGCCAGGCGAGCAGGAGCCGGCCCTGCACACCGGGGCCACAGAGCCGCGGCGGAGGCTCGTCGGCGAGCGCCAGCGCGGTGAGCGGGCGCATCATGCGCTCGGTGAGGGGGTAGGTCACCGCGATCGTCGTCAGGCCGCCCATGAGCACGGTGCTGCCGACGTGGAAGGCGAGCTCGGCCGAGAACCGCAGGTTGAGCACCGCGAGCAGAAGAGCACCCAGCGACCAGCCGACCGCATCGATTCCAGCGGAGCGAAGGGGGTGGCGCAGCGCGGAGATCCGCTCCTGGTCGCTCGGGAGCCGCTCCTCGGAGACGAAGCGCCGGATCGGCCGGGCGATCCGGTACGCCCACCACGTGCCCACCACAAGGCTGACGGGAACGTAGACGAGGGCGAGTACGTTCGCGGCGAGCAAGGTTCCAGGCGTCGCTGCTCCGAGATCGGGCTCCGGCAGGACGAACCAGAGCAGGAGGAAGATGTCGATCGAGCCGAGAGCGACGGCGATCAAGTGCGCGAGAGCGACGCGCTTGAGGACCTTGTCGGCGAGCGTCCCGCATCGCGGCCGGGTTGGGTCCGGCTCGTTCACGGCCAGCCTTGAGGTCGCGGCGGTCATATCCGTCCTCTGCGCGCTTACCCACTCGCGGCGGGGATCTAAGTGCAGCTGCTCACTCAGGCAGCGTACCGGGCGGGCGCCTCAGCGGTTGGGGTCGCTCGCGCTGATGTCGGCGAGCGCGGAGTCCGAGTCGCGCTCGACGGCGAGGTCGCCGAGGGCGACGATGCCCACGGGCTGACCGTTCTCGACCACGGGCAGGCGCCGCAGCGCCTGCTCACGCATGAGCCTCACGGCTTCGTCGACCGGGGCGCCGCTCTCGATCGCCGTCGGGCTCTTGCTGCACACCTCGCTGACCACGGTGACTGCCGGATCGAGGCCCTCGGCCACCGCCCGCACGACGATGTCGCGGTCGGTGACCACCCCGTAGAGCTCACCGCCCTCGAGCACGAGCAGGCCACCGACGTCGGCGTCGCGCATGGCGTGGGCGGCGTCGCGGACGGTCGCGCCGGCCTCCACGGTGATCGGGGCGACGGTCATGACCTCTCGGACGGCTCTCGCCACGGTGGTGTCCCTTCCGGTTCGGTTAGATCTGGGGTGAGGCCCAAACGGGTCCTCGCCTGTCGGGAGCTTGCGTACCCGCCGGGGTTCGGCGAAAACGCCGTCGGGTTGCCCGGGAGGCTGAAGAGCCCCACTCGCCGCCGCGGGCTCGCCTCTGACCCGTCTAGTTGTAAGACCCGACCACGTTGTTCAGCTCGGCGAGCCGAACTCCGGGCGGCCTCTTGGCGAGGGAGCCATGGGGTCTGCGCCAGTTATAGAGCTCGAGCCACGCGGATAGCGCCGCGATGCGCTCGGCCGAGCTGCCGTAGATCGCGCCGTAGACCCAGCCGCCGAGCATCGTGCGGATGAAGCGCTCGGCCTTGCCGTTGGTGCGTGGGCGGTAGGGCCGGGTGCGGATGTGGCGGATGCGCAGCGCCCGGCAGGCGATCGCGTGCACCGCGGAGCGATAGGCCGAGCCGTTGTCGGTCATCAGGCGCTCGACGGTAATCCCGTGGGCACGGTAGAAGGCGACCGCGCGCTTGAGGAACCCGATCGCCGTGACTGCCTTCTCCTCGCAGAGCACCTCGACGTAGGCGAGGCGGGTGGCGTCGTCGACGCCGACGTGGACGAACTCCCAGCCGCCCCCGCGGGCGTGCGTGGTGCGCTCCCGTCACCCGGTGGCCGGCTCCCGCGCCGATCTTGACCAGCTTCTTGACGTCGATGTGGATCAGCTCGCCCGGGCGAGCTCGCTCGTAGCGGTTGGCGGGCTCGGGCGGCTCCAGGCGCGAGAGCCTGCCGAGTCCGAGCCCGCTGAGGACCCCCGAGACCGTCGACACCGCCATCTGAAGGCACTCGGCGATCTCGGCACCAGTCATCCGCAACCGCCTGAGCGCGGCGACCGCCTCGATCCGGCGCTCGTCGGTGCGGTTGGCGACCGCCTTCGGAGCCGAGGGACGGTCGACGAGGCCTGACTCCCCCTCGGCGCGATAGCGGCCCACCCACTTCGAGCAGGTGCGCTCGCTCACTCCGGCGGCCTCGGCCGCCTCCGCGAGCGACCAGCCCCGCTCGATCACCCGCCTGACCATCGTGAGCCTGCCCTTCGGACCGAAGGGCGCATTAGCGTGGAGCTTCATCCGGTGTCCTCTTGGGACTGGTGGCTTCGACACCCCCAGCCTCCAAGGAGGCCGGGATGAACAACGTGGTCAGGAACTACATCTAGACTCCACGCTCACGCACGCGGGCGAAGTGTTGTGGTTGCACAAAAGCCTTCCAAGCTTTTAGGGCGGGTTCGATTCCCGTCGCCCGCTTCGGGGCGTGGCGCAGTCTGGTAGCGCACTCGGCTGGGGGCCGAGCGGTCGCTGGTTCAAATCCAGTCGCCCCGATTCTCGCCGGCGAGCTCCGCCGGCGATCCGATCTCGCCTTCTGCGTCGATCGCAGGAACCGACATGATCTTCCGCCAGATCCCCCATGACGACCTGGGCTGCGCCTCCTACCTGATCGGCGACGACGACGCCGGGGTGGCCGCGGTCGTCGACCCGAAGTTCGAGATCGACGAGTACCTCGAGCTCGCGCGCTACGTGGGGGTATCGATCGAGCACATCCTCGAGACCCACAACCACGCCGACCACGTCTCCGGACACGGAAAGCTGGCAGCGGCCACCGGCGCGACGATCCACATCAACCGCGAGGCGGGCGCCGACTACGAGCACGAGCCCTTCGACGACGGCTTCGAGCTCCAGCTCGGTTCACTCACGGTACGGGCGATCCACACGCCGGGACACCGCCCGGAGCACACCGCGTTTGCGCTGATCGACACCGCTCGCGGGAAGGAGCCGTGGGCCCTGCTGAGCGGGGACTCGCTGTTCGTCAACGACGTAGCCCGCCCCGATCTGGCCATCGACCGGGAGGAGGGCGCCCAGGCGATCTTCCGCTCGCTCCACGAGCGGGTCCTGAGCGGTCTCCCGCCCGAGACGGAGCTCTGGCCGGGCCATCTCGGCGGCTCGCTTTGCGGCGGCCCGGCGATGGACATGAAGCCCTCCTCGACCCTCGCCTACGAGCGCGCGCACAACCCGATGCTCCAGGTCACCGACGAGGCCGAGCTCGTCGAGCAGGCCATCGGCTCGCTCGGGCCCCAGCCGCCGAACTTCGAGGCGATCATCGCGCTCAACCGCGGCGAGCTCGTGACCGAGGGGGTCGAGATCATGCCGCTCACCCCGCGCCAGGTCGAGCAGAAGCGCTCGCAGGGCCGGCTTCTCGTCGACGTGCGCACCGACCTCCAGTTCGACGACGCTCATATCCCCGGCGCGATCGCCATCCCGGCCGTGGAGGCGGGCTTCGGCACGCGGCTGGCGTGGCTGGCCGACCGCGAGCAGGAGATCGTGCTGATCGGCCGCGACGACGAGGACGCCCGGCGCGCCGCGACGCTCGCGCTGTCGGTCGGCATCCGCCGTTTCGGCGGCTTCCTGCACGGCGGCATGACCGAGTGGCGGCGCGAGCAGCGCCCGGTTCAGCGGATCGAGCGGATCGAGCTCGACGAGCTGCCGCGGCGCCTCGAATCAGAGCCCGAGACCCAGCTCCTCGACGTGCGCGAGCGCTCGGAGCGCGCCGCCGGCTACATCCCCGAATCGCGGTTCGAGCCGTGGCACGACATCGACGGACTGCCCGAAGGCATCGACCCGGCGCGGCCGGTCGCCGTCCTGTGCGCGTCCGGCCAGCGCGCGGCGGTGGCGGCGAGCCTCGTCCAGCGCTACGGCGGCGAGCACGTCATCCACGTGGTGGGCGGCGGCGTGCCGAAGTGGGAGGAGCTCGGCCATCCCATCGAAGTGCCGACGGACGCGTGACCTGATCGGTGGCTGAGGCGCTGATCGCGCTTCCCTTCGGTCTGGCCATCGGCCTGATCGTCGGTGGGGTCGGCGGAGGAGGAGCGATCCTAGCGTTGCCCGTCCTGATCTACGTCCTGGGCGAGGGCGTGGGCCCGGCCTCGACGGCGTCGCTGATCGTGATCGCCGTGGCGGCCGCGGTCGGCGCGGGTGCCCTGGCCTTTCGGGGACACGTGTGCTGGAAGCTCGCCCTGACCTTCTCCGTCCCGGCGGCGGCGGGCTCGCTGCTCGGCACGTTCGCCGGCAGGGCGGTCAGCCCGACGGCGCTGATCCTCGCCTTTGTTCCGGTCATGCTCGTCGCCGCCGGAGCCACGTGGCGGGGCGGCGACGGCACGCCCTCCAGCGGCGCGGGCGACTGCCCGAGGCTGGACTGGCCTCGGATCCTGCTCGCCGGATTCCTCGTCGGAATCCTGACGGGCTTCTTCGGGGTGGGCGGCGGCTTCCTGATCGTCCCCGTGCTCACGGTCTGGCTCGGGGTGAGCTTTCGGCGGTCGGTGGCGACGTCGCTGGTCATCATCACCCTCACCGGCCTGGCCGCGCTGGGCGGGCACCTCGGCGCGGGAAGCGGAATCAACGTTCCCATCACCGTGGCTCTGGCCGGCTCGACGGCGCTGGGGGCGCTGGCCGGGACGGCGGTGGGGCGCCGCCTCCCGCAGCAGCAGCTGCGGCGAACGTTTGCCGTGGTGGTGAGCGCCATAGCGCTGTTCCTGCTCGTGGACACGCTCTTCCTCGGCGGACCGCCGAGCGGCTGACGCGGCGCCCCGGGCGCCCCGGCGCGGTCAATCCAGGGCGGTGACCGCCACCGTGCCGGTCAGGTGCGGCGACCCGTCCTTGGCGCTGTCCACGGCGATGGCGAAGCGACCGTCCTCGTAGCCGCTCGAGAGCTTGACCTTCGAGGGCAGGAGCAGCGGCTTCTTGAACCGGACCTGGACGTCGAGCGGGCCGTCGAGGCGACCCTCGAGCATGGCCAGGGCGCGGGCCTTCAGCCACATGCCGTGGGCGATCGCGCGCGGAAAGCCGAACAGCTTGGCGGACAGCGAGTGCAGGTGGATCGGGTTGCGATCGCCGGCGACGGCGGCGTAGCGGCGCCCGATGTCATCGGCCACGGGGATCGTGGCGGACGGGCGCAGCGGCGGGGCCGGGCGCTTGTCGGGAGGATCGCCGAGCCCGGCCTGCGGCGAGCCTTCGGCGGGCGGCGCGGCGACGTCGTCGGAGCCGTTGGCGTCCGACCCGCCGCCCCGGCGCAGGTAGGTGCTCACCCCGGTCCACACGACCTCGCCGTCCACCGTCGCCTCCCCGACGAGGTCGATCTGCGTGCCCTTCTCGTGCGGGCGCAGCCGCTCGGCCCGCACTCGCAGCGAGAGCTCCTCCGAGGCGCTCACCGCTCGGCGCTGGACGATGCGGTTCTCGATGTGCACGAGCCCGACGATCGGCAGCGGGAAGTCGCGCTCGGTCATCAGTCGCAGCGCGAGCGGGAAGGCGAGCACGTGGACGTAGGTCGCCGGCAGCTCGTCGGAGAGGCGGAAGCCGCAGACGCGGTCGTAGGCGGCGAGGTGGTCGCGGTCGACCGTCACCCCTTCGAGGATCAGCTCGTGGTCGGGTGCCTCGTTGCCGTCGCCTCCACCGATGACCGGCACGGCCGACACCAGGGCGCGCGCGTAGCTACCGCCCAGTCCCGGCGCCTCGCTCACGTAGCGGCGGTCCACGGCCCTCGCCGGACTCAGGCGCCGAGGATGCTCTGGCCGCACACACGCACGACCTCGCCGTTGACCCCGCCGCTGCCGGGGCTCGCCAGCCACGCGATGGTCTCGGCGACGTCGACCGGAGCGCCGGCCTGGACCATGGTGTTCATCCGCCGCCCGGCCTCGCGGGTGAAGAGCGGCATGGCCGCGGTCATGCTCGTCTCGATGAAGGCGGGAGCGACGGCGTTGATCGTCCCGGGCAGCTCGACCATGCGCGGGGCCATCGACTGCACGAGCCCGATCACCCCGGCCTTGGAGGCGCCGTAGTTGGTCTGACCGCGGTTGCCGGCGATGCCCCCGATCGAGGAGACCCCGACGATCCGCCCGCGCGGATGCAGCGCGCGCTCGGCGAGCAGCGCCTCGCTCACCCGCACCGGCGCGGTGAGGTTGACCGCGAGCACGGCGTCCCACTGCGACTCGTCCATCCCCGCCACCGTCTTGTCGCGGGTGATCCCGGCGTTGTGGACGACGACGTCGACGCCGCCATGGCGCTCGCGCACGTGGTCGACGATGGCGGAAGGGGCGTCCGCGGCGGTCACGTCGAGCTGGAGGGCCTCGCCGCCGACATCGTTGGCGGTCTCCGAGAGCGCCGCGCCCTGGGCGGGCACGTCGAGGGCGATCACGTGGGCGCCGTCGCGGGCCAGCGTCGCGGCGATGGCCGCGCCGATCCCCCGCGAGGCACCGGTCACGAGCGCGACCTGGCCGGCGAGCGGGTGCTCCCAGTCGTCCGGTCCCTCCGCGTCGTCGCCCGCGGGCGCGCCCACGCGCACGACCTGGCCCGACACGTAGGCCGACTTCGAGGACAGGAAGAAGCGCAGCGTCGACTCGGCGTGGGCCTCGGCGCCCTCGCGCACGTAGACGAGCTGCACCGTCGAGCCGGGCTTGACCTCCTTGCCGAGCGAGCGGGTGAACCCCTCGAGCGCGCGCTGCGCGGTGGCCCGCGGCACGTCGTCGCCGCAGTCCTCGGGCGGCGTGCCGAGCACGAGCACCCGACCGTTCGAGGCCAGCGTCCGCGCCACGGGGTGAAAGAAGTCGTAGAGCTCGCGCAGATCCTCGGTCGAGGCGATCGTGCTCGCGTCGAAGACGATCGCCGCGAACGGCTTATCCGCTCCGCTCGTGGCCCGCGAGCGGACGTCGACGTCGAGCCCGCGCAGAAGTATCTCCACCGGCTCGCGCATCCGGCCGCCGGGAGCCCCGCCGAGCAGAACCGGCGCCTCGACGAGCGGCTGGCCTGGCTCGTAGCGCTTGAGCCGAGGTGGGGTGGGCAGGCCGGCGCGCTTGACCACGGCGCCGCCCACGCGCGCGTTCGCGATCTCCAGGAAGCGGTCGGCCACGAGCGAGGGAGCGCTACTTCTCGAGGATGGCGACGACGCCCTGGCCGCCGGCGGCGCAGACGGAGATCAGGCCGCGGCCCGAGCCCTTCTCGTCGAGCAGCTTGGCCAGCGTGGCCACGATCCGCCCGCCGGTGGCGGCGAACGGGTGCCCGACGGCGAGCGAGCTGCCGGTCACGTTCAGCTTCGAGCGGTCGATAGCGCCGAGCGCGCCGTCGAGGCCGAGGTGCTCGCGGCACCAGTCCGGATCCTCCCAGGCCTTGAGCGTGGCCAGGACCTGGGCGGCGAAGGCCTCGTGGATCTCGTAGAAGTCGAAGTCCCCGAGCCCGAGGCCGGCGCGCTCGAGCATGCGCGGGACCGCGTAGGCGGGCGCCATGAGCAGGTGATCTTCGCCGTGGACGTAGTCGACCGCCGCGGTCTCCGAGTGCGTCAGGTAGGCGCGCACCGGCAGCCCGTGCTCGGCTGCCCACTCCTCCGAGGAGAGCAGGACTACGCCGGCGCCGTCGGTCAGCGGCGTCGAGTTGCCCGCGGTCATGGTCGCCGTCTCGCCGTTCTCACCGCCAAAGGCGGGCTTGAGCTTGGCGAGCTTCTCGACGCTCGAGTCGGCGCGCAGGTTCTGGTCCTTGGTCAGACCGAGGTAGGGCGTGACGAGGTCGTCGAAGAAGCCGCGCTCGTAGGCCGCGGCGAGGTTCTGGTGGCTGGCCGCGGCCAGCTCGTCCTGCTCCTCGCGAGTGATCTCCCACTCGCTGGCCATGAGCGCGGTGTGACCGCCCATGGAGAGGCCGGTGCGCGGCTCCTGATTGCGCGGGAACTCGGGTACGACCTGGCTCGGCCGCAGACGGCCCAGCAGCTTCACCCGATCGGCGGTGCTCTTCGCGGCGTTGGCGTCCATGAGGACACGGCGCAGGTCGTCGTTGACCTCGATCGGGGCGTCGGAGGTCGTGTCGACGCCCCCCGCGATCCCCGACTCGATCTGGCCGAGCTTGATCTTGTTGGCCACGAGGATCGTCGCCTCGATGCCGGTGTCGCAGGCCTGCTGGATGTCGAAGGTCGGAGTCGTCGAGGCGAGGCGGCTGCCGAGCACGGACTCGCGGGTGAGGTTGAAGTCGCGCGAGTGCTTGAGCACCGCGCCGGCCACGACCTCGCCGATCTCCTCGTCCTGGAGGGAGAAGCGGCTGACGAGCCCGTCGAGGGTCGCGGTGAGCATGTCCTGGTTGCCGGCCTGGGCGTAGGCGCCGCCCGAGCGCGCGAACGGGATGCGGTTGCCGCCGAGGATGGCGGCGCGGCGGGGGCTGGATCCGTTGCTCTTCGAGGCCACGAGGCGGATCACCGTATCACCGCTTCCTCCGACCTCGACCGGTGATGTAGGGTCGCGGCGATGGCCGGGTCGCTCGAGCTCAGAGGCGGACGATGGGCCTGATCAGCTGGCCCCTCGGCCTCGCCGGGCGCGGGCTCGGGGCGATCAACAAGGGCATCGGCGGCGCCCGCGCCAACACGCTGGCCATCGCCGGCGACCTCGTCGGGGTGCGCGGGGACGATCTCCTCGAGGAACGGGACCAGGACTTCATCCGCGCCACCCTGCCGGCCAACCGCCAGATCGCCAACGCCCTCTTTCGGCCCAAGGTCCGCGGACTCGAGCACATTCCCGCCGAGGGCCCCGTGCTGCTCGTGGGGAACCACTCCGGCGGGACGATGATCATCGACACCTTCGTCTTCTCGTTCGCCTTCTACCGGTACTTCGGGCCCGAGCGGCGCTTCCATCAGCTCGCGCACGACCTCGCGGTCAAGTTCCCCGGCCTGTCCGCGCTGATCCGCGGGTACGGAACGCTTCCCGCCTCCCACGAGTACGCCGAGCGGGCGCTCGAGGCGGGCGCCGCCGTGCTCGTCTATCCCGGGGGGGACTTCGAGAGCTTCCGTCCCTCGTGGCACTCCGAGGAGATCGAGTTCGGTGGGCGCAAGGGCTTCGTGTCGCTCGCGCTGTCGCAGGACGTGCCGATCGTCCCCGTGGTCTCGATCGGCGGTCAGGAGAGCGCCTTCTTCGTGACCCGCGGCGAGCGCATCGCCAAGCTGCTCATGCTCGACCGGCTGCTGCGGATCAAGGTCCTGCCGGTCGTCCTCGGACCGCCGTTCGGGCTGAGCATCATGGATCTTCCGCCACGCCTGCCCCTGCCCTCGCAGGTGACGATCAAGGTCCTGCCCGCGGTCGACCTGCGCGAGCGCTTCGGCTCCGACCCCGACGAGGACGAGGTCTACGAGCACGTGACCGCGACGATGCAGGAGGCGCTCGACGAGCTCGCCGACGAGCGCGACCTGCCGCTGGTCGGGACCGTGTGGAGCGATCGCAGCGGAGACGACGATGAGGGACCGGAGGACGAGGACGAGGAGCGCGAGGCGCCGTCGGCGCGCGCTTCGGTCCCGGTGGCGGAGCCATCAGGCGACGACGGCGCCCGGGCCGAGGCGGCTGATCCCGACGTCCCCCAGGGGGCCGCGAACGGAGGCGAGGCGGCGCGGGCCGCGCCGAAGGTGCGCACCGTCCTTGACGCGCGGGCGGCCGAGGAGACGCCGTCCGTTCCGGATGAGCCTACGGTCGCCGAGGTCGCCGCGGCGGCCGATGGGGCGCAGACGGGCGACGCCGACCTGGCGGCTGAAGTGGCCGAGGTGGCCGAGGCGGTCGAGCTCCCGGAGGATGCGGAAGTGGTGGAGACCGAGCCCTCGGAGGTTCTCGAGGAGCTCGAGGTGCCCGAGGAGCCCGCTCCGCCGGAGTTGCCAGCCATCCCGGAAGCACCCGTCGCCACCGAAGCCACGGCCGTCGCCGGCCCTGCGCCGACGTCGGTCCTCCTCGACGAGGAGCCGAGCTCGCTCGTGGCCGAGGTCGCCGACCCGGGTGCCGAGGACGGTGCGGGCGCGGAGCTCCGCGTCGATGAGCCATGGCCGGGCTACGCGCGGATGAGGGTTCGGGAGATCACCGACCGCCTCGGCGCCGAGAGCGACGAGGCGGTCCTCGCCGTGCGCCTCTACGAGGTGGTGCACAAGAACCGCCGCGGCGTGCTCGACGCGGTCGAGCGCGAGCTCAAGCGCCGCTGAGGGTCTGCTCGCGGGCGAGGTCCGAGATCCGCGCCTCTCTGGCGTGATCGTCGTCGACGGCATGAACGTCGTCGGCTCGCGCCCGGACGGCTGGTGGCGGGACCGGCGCGGCGCCATGACCTCCCTCGTTGAGCGCCTCGAGGCCCTGGCGGAGAACGAGGGCGAGGCCGTGGCGGTGATCTTCGACGGTCGCTGGTTCGAGCCGGCGCGTCGAGGCCGGCTCGTGGAGGTCCGCTTCGCCTCCCGGCGCGGCCGGGATGCCGCCGACGACGACATCGCCGCCCTGGTGGAGCGCGCGGAGCGCCCGGGGGAGATCCGGGTGGTCACTTCCGACGCTGACCTGAGCCGGCGAGTCCGCTCGCTCGGCGCCACGGTCGAGGGCGCCGGTGAGTTTCGCCGCCGCCTCGATGCTCGCGGCGGCTAGCGCCGGTGCGCCGACCGGCGGTCCACCCACTCGCCGAGCGCGCCGAGGCCGACGGCGACCTTCTGAGCGGCGCGTCCGGTCGCGGAGCGGTCGACTGGCTCGACTGCCCCGTCGGGATCGGAGCCGAGCCCGGCCGCCGCCGTCTCGACGGCGTCGGAGATCGACTCGAGCTCGGCCTCCCAGCGGCGGCAGAAGGTCTCGCGCTCGGAAGCGCGCTGAGCTTCGCCGACGGTCGCGAGGTACGCGAGGAGAAGCCGGGTATGACGCGCTTCCAGAGCGGCGAGGCGCACCGCCTGGTTGCGCTCGAGGAAGCGGTCCGCGGCCAGATTGTGGAAGTCGGCCAGGCGGCCGCCCAGGCCAAGGGCGGCGGGGCCGCCGTGCAGGTTCTTCTCGACGGTGATCGCCGGCAGCTCGGCGAGCAGACGCCGCGCCGCCCCGACGCCGTCCGCGAGCGCTGCCCGTACGGCCGGCTCGGGCACGCGCGGGCCGAGCCGCGCCCAGTGGCGAGCAAGCCCACGCGCGGCCGCGTAGAGCTCGCGGTAGGCGCGGTTCTCGGCTGGGTGCAGGGGCGCGGGGTCGGCCACCGGTCGACCCTACCGCCCGGTGCGCGCGCTCTCTAGCCTTGCGGCGCCATGTCGTCGTCGCTTCGTCCAGCCGGTCAGCCCCTCGCCCTCACGCGCCGGCGCTTTCTCGCCGCCTCTGCCGCCGCGGGCGCCGCGGCCGTCCTTCCCGGATGCGGCGGCTCGGGCGGCGGCGGTCGCGGCCGGGTGGTCATCG
>JBBSNG010000020.1:0-19623 GCA_038232755.1 Solirubrobacterales bacterium
ACCTCGGCCGCCGCGGCGAGCGCCCTGGGCGAGGCGCTGCCACGTCCGCCCCTGTATCTGGCGGCGTTCGTCATGGCCGTGTCTCGGCCCTACATCGGCGTCCACTTTCCGTCCGACACCGTCGCGGGGATCGCCCTCGGCGCCGTGGTCGCCCGCGCCACGCGCCGGAGCCACGGAACGCTCGCCCGGCAGTGAGGATCGGCATCGTCGGCCTGCCGAACGCCGGCAAGTCGTCGCTCTTCAACGCGCTGACGCGGGCCGGCGCCACCGCCGCCAGCTACCCGTTCACCACCGTCGATCCGAACGTCGCCGTCGTGTCGGTGCCGGACGAGCGGCTCGAGCGCGTGGCCGAGACCATCGGCGCCGCGCCGGTCGTCCACGAGACGATCGCCTTCCACGACATCGCCGGCCTGGTCCGCGGGGCCTCGCGCGGGGAGGGGCTGGGGAACCGGTTCCTGGCCAACATCCGCGAGACCGACGCGATCGTCCACGTGATCCGCGCCCACGGCGACGAGGGCGTGCCCCACCCCGAGGGCGACGTCGACCCCGCTCGCGACGTCGAGACCATCGAGACCGAGCTCCTGCTCGCCGACCTCGAGCAGGCCGAGCGCCGCCACGAGCGGGTGGTGCGCCAGGCGAAGTCGGGTGATCTCGCTCTGGTGGCCGAGGAGGCCTGGCTACGCGAGCTGATCGCCGCGCTCGGTGAGGGGCGCCCGGCGCGGACGGTGCCCGCGCCCGAGGCGGCGCCCCACGCCCAGCAATCTCTGGGCTCGCTGACCGCGAAGCCCGTCCTCTACGTCGCCAATGTGGACGAGGAGGGCGCCGCGGGTGCTCCCGCGATACTCGCCGAGCGGGCGGCGGCCGCGGGCGCCGGCGCGGTAGCCGTGAGCGCGCGACTCGAGGCCGAGCTCTCGGAGCTCGACGCCGACGAGGCCGCCGCCATGCGCGAGGAGCTCGGGGCCGCGGAATCCGGGCTCGCCCGGCTGGTTCGTGCCGCATTCGAGCTGCTCGACCTGATCTCGTTCTTCACCGCGGGCGAGGGCAAGGAGGCGCGCGCGCACGCCATCGAGCGGGGCACGAGCGCGTGGGGGGCCGCCGGCAAGATCCACTCCGACATCCAACGCGGCTTCGTGCGGGCCGAGGTCGTGGCGTGGGACGAGCTCGTGGGGGCGGGTGGCTACGCCGGCGCCCGGGAGCGGGCGGCGCTGCGGCTCGAGGGGCGTGACTACGAGATGCGCGACGGCGACGTGATCACCATCCGCTTCACGCCTTGAAGGCGGACGCGACGCGCGGCCGGTCTCTTCTTCGGCGCGCTAGGCGCGAAGCTGGGCGGTGAGCGTCCCGGTAGCCTGCCGGGCGTGGCCTCGCTTCTCGAACGCCGTCGCTCCCGTCGGCCCCGGCGCCCGCTCACCCGGCGCGTGGTCGCCATCACCGGCGGCGCCCGCGGCCTCGGGCTGGCCATGGCTCAGGCGATCGCGGCGCGAGGCGCGCACGTGGCGATCGGCGATCTCGACGCCGAGCTCGCGGCCACCGAGGCCGCCAAGCTTCCCGGCGGGGCCGTGGGCCTCAGCCTCGACGTC
This sequence comes from Solirubrobacterales bacterium, assembly GCA_038232755.1. Taxonomy (GTDB): domain Bacteria; phylum Actinomycetota; class Thermoleophilia; order Solirubrobacterales; family Thermoleophilaceae; genus JACCUC01. The sequence continues at coordinate 1,581 of JBBSNG010000020.1, forward strand.
ACCGATCCGCGCTCGTTCAAGGACTTCCTCGACGGCGTGGAGCAGCGGCTCGGCCCGGTCGATGCGCTCATCAACAACGCCGGCATCATGGTCGTCTCCCCCTTCCTCGAGGAGGCGGAGTCGCTGACCCGCCGCCAGATGGAGATCAACGTCCACGGGGTCATCACCGGCATGCGCCTGGCCATCCCCGGGATGCAGCGCCGGCGCACCGGACACGTCCTCAACATCGCCTCGGCCGCGGGCAAGGTCGGAGTGGCCGGCGAGGCGGTCTACGTGGCGACCAAGCACGCGGTCGTGGGCCTGAGTGAAGCCGTTCGCTACGAGCTGCGCGGGACCGGGGTCGAGCTGTCGGTGGTCATGCCGGGCCTGGCCAACACGGAGCTGGCCTCGGGCATGAGCGCCGGTCGCGGGGTGAAGCTGGTCGAGCCCACCGAGGTGGCCGCGGCCGTCGTCGACACCCTTGAGCGTCCGCGCTTCTCGGTCTACGTCCCGGCCTCGCTGGACGGGATCCTGCGGTTCTCGGCCATCTTGCCGCAGGCGGCCCGCGACCTGCTGAACCGCCTGTTCCAGACCGACCAGATCGCCACCAAGGTCGACAAGACCGCCCGCGCGGCCTACGCCGCGCGGGCATCCGCGGGCATGCCGCCGTCCGAGGATCCCCCCGCGCCGCCGAGCGATCCGGAGCGGCGGGCGATGGAGGCCGAGGCGAGCTAGTTCGTGGCGGTCGAGCGGCGCGCGTCGGTCGCTCGGGGGCTCAGCGCACCGTCACCGCCGGCCCGGGCGCGCCGCCCGCGCGCACCCGGTAGCGGCCCTCGCGCTCAACCGACACGCGGTAGGCGCCCGACCGATCGGTGTGTCCGTCGAGCACCTTCTCGAAGCCGCGCTTTCCCTTGCGCTCGACGACGATCCTGCCCCCGCGCGGCGCCGGGACGACCTTGCCGGTCAGGACGCCGGCCGGAGCCGGTCCGGCGGCCGGCGAGCGCGACGCGACGGCCACGCCGTCCGGCGTCGTCTCGATGCGGCCGAAGTAGGCCCAGGTGTCGCGGAGATCGAGCCGGGCGCGCAGGGTCCTGCCGTCGGTCGCCCGGCGGCCCTCGGTCCCGACGACCTCGGCGCCCATCACCCGCGGCGAGTCGCCGCGCTCGAGCACCTTGACGCCCAGGTAGCGGCCCTTCACGAGCGAGCCGAGCTCGCGCTCCATCTTCTCGCGGGTCTGGGAAAAGGCCCAGCGATAGTGGGGGGAGATCCGGTCGGCCGGATCCTTGACGCTGCGCAGGTAGGGCAGCGCCCGCCCTCCGAACGAGTTCTCGTTGGCCTCGGTGCGTCCGCCCGAGGACGAGAAGAAGAAGGTGGTGGCCACCGCCCCGTCGTGGAGGAGGACCTTGCCGGCGGTGGCGGCGATCGCCGCGTCGGCGCGCTCGTCCTCGCCGGAGACGCCCTGATAGACCTGCGAGCGCTGGTCGGGGTACTGGTCGAAGAGCCCGCCACGGCGGGCGGTAGCCAGCGCGTAGGAGCGGGCGGCGACCGCCTGGGCCCGCAGCGCCTCGCGTCGCCACGACGCCGGCATCTCGCCGGGAACGACGCCGCGCAGGTAGTCCTCGAGCTCGACGTGGTTGACCGCGGTCAGCCGGCCGCCGGCGGCATGGAGGAAGACGTCTCCGCGGTACTCGCCGTCCGAGACGTCGTTGAGCGCCGGGCCGGCCAGACGGAGCAGGCTGGCGCCGCCGTCGACTCTGAGCGGGCCGGCATGACGAGTGCACCGCGTGCCGGAGAGACGGCAGAGCTCGACCTCGCCCTCCGCCGTGGCGACGGCCCGGTAGGTCCGGCTGGGGACGAGCGCGCGCTGCCCCGGGATCCGCTTCGCGCCGCTGAGGACGATGTCCGGCGCGCCCTCCTTGAGCAGCACCCGGATGCGGTCGGTCGGCGCCGCGCCGAGCTTCGCACCACGGTAGTAGTGAGCGAGGATCGCACGGTGGCGTTGTCCGTCCTTGGCCATGCCCTGGGCGCCGTACTGGCTCAGGCCGACGCCGTGACCGTTGCCGGCCCCGCGGATCGTGTACGAGGTCGCCGCGCCGGCCGGCGCCGAGGCGAGCGCGCCGAGGCTCAGCGAGGCCGCGACCAGCGCGGCGGAGAGGATGATGGAAGGACGGAGCATGGCGGTGGACGTGTACCGAGCTATCGGCAGGGGAAGGTGCTGAGTTGAGGGCGTCGCGATCCGCGACGGTGAGCGTGCGACCGCGAGGTCCCCTCCGTCAAGAGTAGACACGCGCGAGGGCGAGGAGTAACGGTTTGGCCGCACGAAAGGCGTCGCAGCTGTTCGTCGAGTGCCTCGAGGCCGAGGGGGTGCGCCACGTCTTCGGGATCCCCGGCGAGGAGACCGTCGACCTGAACGAGGCCCTCGCCGACTCGTCGGTGGAGTTCATCCCCGTGCGCCACGAGCAGGGCGGCGCGTACATGGCCGATGTCTACGGCCGCCTCACGGGTCGCGCCGGCGTATGCCTGGGAACCCTGGGCCCGGGCGCGACGAACCTCACCACCGGCGTGGCCGATGCCTACCTCGACCACGCGCCGCTGGTGGCGCTCACCGGCCAGGGCGGACTGGAGCGCATGCACAAGCAGTCGCACCAGTACATCGATCTGATGCGGGTCATGCGCCCGATCACCAAGTGGAACGCCCGCGTGACCGAGGCGGAGATCATCCCCGAGGTGGTGCGCAAGGCCTTCAAGCTCGCCCAGCAGCAGAAGCCCGGCCCCACCCACATCGAGCTGCCCGAGGACGTGATGCAGAGCGAGGTCGATGAGGAGCCCCTGGGCGTGCGCTCCGGGGTTCGGCGGCCCGAGCCCTCGGCGGTGGAGATCCTCGACGCCGCCCAGATCATCACCGACGCCGAGCGCCCGGTCGTGCTCGCCGGCAACGGCGTCCTGCGGGTCGGGGCCTCCGACGCGCTGCGCGAGTTCAGTCGCGCCACCGGCATCCCCGTGGCCGAGACCTTCATGGGCAAGGGCGCGATGGACTACACCGACGAGCGCTTTCTGGGCACGATCGGCGTGCAATCGCGCGACGCCGCGCTGGCGGGTTTCGAGGACGCCGACGTGGTCATCACCGTGGGCTACGACCTCGTCGAGCAGGCGCCGGCTCAGTGGAACCCCGACCGTGACAAGCGGATCGTCTGCATCGACACGGTCTCCGTCGAGGTCGACGCCCACTTCATCACCGACGCCGACCTGGTCGGCGACTTCAGCTACATCCTCGGCCGTCTGGCCGAGGAGTGCGGCGGGCATTGCGAGCGCGGCGGCTCGGGACGCCTCAACGAGATCGTGCTCGGCCGCTTCGAGGCGGCGCGCGAGGACGACCACTTCCCGATGCAGCCGCCGCGAGCGCTGTGGGAGCTGCGCGAGGCGCTCGGCCGCGACGACATCCTGATCTCCGACGTGGGCCTGCACAAGCTGTGGATCGCGCGGATGTTCCCGGCGCACGAGCCCAACACGGTGATGATCGCCAACGGCCTGGCGGGGATGGGCTTCGCCCTGCCCGCGGCGATCGCGGCCAAGCTGGTTCACCCGGAGCGCAGCGTGGTGACCGTCAACGGCGACGGTGGCTTCCTCATGAACTTCCAGGAGCTCGAGACAGCGATGCGGCTGCGCACGCCGATCGTCAACGTGATCTGGGAGAACCAGCAGTACGGCTCGATCGTGTGGAAGCAGGACAAGAAGTTCGGTCGCCACTTCGGTGTCGACTTCACCAATCCCGACTTCGTGAAGCTCGCCGAGTCGTTCGGGATGCCGGCCTGGCGCTGCGACTCGATCGACGACTACTCGAACCGGTTGCGCCACGCCCTGACCCTCGACCTGCCGAGCCTGATCGTGCTGCCAATCGACTACTCGCTCGACGTCACGTTCTCCGAGGAGCTCGGAGCCGAGACGGTGGCGACCTGACCTCCCTCCCCCGAACCGTGGAAAAGATCTGACTATGGCCACAGCAACCTCCTCCGAGCAGAGCGTCGTCGATGCGATCAACAAGGGCGTCTACATCGGCGGGGAGTGGCGCGAGTCCTCGGACGGCTCGTCGTTCAGCGTCGAGGACCCCTCGACCGGCGAATCGCTGTGCGAGGTCGCCGACGCGGGAGCCGAGGACGCCGCCGCGGCGCTCGACGCGGCCTGCGGCGTTCAGGACGAGTGGCGCTGGCACGCCCCGCGCGAGCGCGGCGAGATCCTCCGCCGGGCCTTCGACGAGATCACCGAGCGAGTCGACGAGCTGGCGCTGCTCATGACGCTCGAGATGGGCAAGCCGGTCTCGGACTCCAAGGCCGAGATCTCCTACGCCGCGGAGTTCCTTCGCTGGTACGCCGAGCAGGCCGCGCGGATCGACGGGCGCTTCGCCGTCAACCCCAACGGTCAGGGCCGGTTGCTGACCATGAAGGGGCCGGTCGGACCCTGTTACATGATCACGCCCTGGAACTTCCCGATGGCCATGGGCACGCGCAAGATCGGGCCGGCGATCGCCGCGGGTTGCACGATGGTCATGAAGCCGGCGCAGCTCACGCCGCTCTCCATGCTCGCCCTGACCGACATCCTCGAGCGCGCCGGGCTGCCCAAGGGCGTGCTCAACGTGATCCCGACCTCGTCCTCGAGCGCGGTCTCGGAGCCGATCATCAGCGACCCGCGGCTGCGCAAGCTCACCTTCACCGGCTCGACCCCGGTCGGCAAGAAGCTGATGGAGCAGGCGGCGCAGAACGTCCTACGCGTGTCGATGGAGCTCGGCGGGAACGCCCCCTTCCTCGTCTTCGAGGACGCCGACGTCGACGACGCGGTGGCCGGCGCCCTGACCGCCAAGATGCGCAACATCGGCGAGGCGTGCACGGCCGCCAACCGCTTCCACGTCGCCGGCTCGGTGGCCGAGGAGTTCTCCGAGAAGCTCGCCGAGAAGATGGGCGAGATGAAGGTGGCGCGCGGAACCGAGGAGGGCGCCCAGGTCGGGCCGCTGATCGACGAGGACCAGCGCTCGAAGGTCCGCGGCTTCGTCGACGATGCGGTCGACAAGGGAGCGAAGGCGCTCGTCGGCGGCAAGGACGTCGACGGTGCCGGCTACTTCTACGAGGCCACCGTGCTCGCCGGGGTGCCGGACGAGGCGAAGCTACGTCAGGACGAGATCTTCGGTCCCGTGGCGCCGGTGTTCTCCTTCGACTCCGAGGAGGAGGCGATCCGCGAGGCGAACAACACCGAGTACGGGCTCGTTTCCTACGTGTTCACGAGCAACGTGAAGCGTGCCTTCCGGGTCTGCGAAGAGCTCCAGACCGGGATGGTGGGCCTGAACCAGGGAATGGTGTCGAACGCCTCGGCGCCGTTCGGGGGCGTGAAGCACTCGGGGTTCGGGCGTGAGGGGGGCTACGAGGGGATCGAGGAATACCTCGAGACGAAGTACGTGGCGGTGAATCTGTAGCGACAGATGAGCGGCCGAGCGCAGGGGCGCCCGCCACATCTAATGCGAATACTCCTTGAGCGGACAAGACACCCTTAGGTGAGGTAGAACCTCGGCGATGGCGCTCAGCGAGGATGCCCAAGCTCTGATCGAAGTCCTCGACGTTAGAGGTCGGGCTGCAAACCCGAAGACGCTCCGAGGACGACTCGATTGGTCGGATGAGCGGCTGGACGCCGCGGCGAACGAGCTTTGCAGTGCAGGGTTGGCCGAGATGCAAGGACGGAGGGTCGCTCGGGTCGTCTCCGCACAAGGTGTCTCACCCGAAGCTGAGATGCTCTTGGCCGCCCTACCGGCTGACGGATCTGCAGTTGGTGGATTGCGACTCCGTTCGTCGCTTGACCTCGAGAACGAAACCTATTCTCGAGCGAAGGCGGAGCTCGACGCCGCCGGACTCGTAGTTCGCGGCCGGGGTAGGGGCGGGTCGATAGCTCGCGCATCGGCCACGGTCGGGCAGGACCACCCACGCACGGCACGGCTCGTCGGAAGGGAGAGCGACCTCTACGATCCCTTCGTCGATTGGCTGTCCAGCGAGCTTGCCGGGCGCGCCGGGTTCGCGCACGCGAAAAAGACCGCCAGTCCGAAAGGTTGGGCTAACAGCAGCGGCAAATGGTCGCGTCCCGACGTGACGGCCGTGCAAGTCACGACGTACGAATGGCTGCCCGAGATCACCGTCGAAGTATTCAGCTACGAGATTAAGCGGGCGGCAGACGCGCACAAGTTGGAGAGCGTCTACGAAGCGGCCGCTCATGGTCGGTGGGCGCATCGAGCGAGCCTCGTGGTGGAGATCAACCCCGATGCCGGGGCTCTATCCGACGCGGTGCTCGACGAAGTCCGCCGCTTTCGCTTGGACCTCTACGCGATGCGACGTCGTGATGACGACTCGTTCGAGATACGGGAGGAGATCAAGCCGCCACTTACTGAGGACGCGCAGCCGGAGGATGTGAACGACCTCATCAACACCTTCCTCGGTCGTGAAGCCGACCTCAGGACGGAATATCGTCGCTGGATCGGTCGATGACCTTCGAACTACCCGGGTGGAAGATCGCCCAACGAGCTTCCATGACCCCTCAGAAGCAGCGAACGAGCAACTCACGCCCGACGACGTGACCGTCGTCGAACCGCGCGCCCTCAAGCGCACCGTCGCGGCGGCCGCAATCGGCAACGCGGTCGAGTGGTACGACTACGGCGTCTACGGCTTCCTCGCCGTCACGCTCGGCCAGGTCTTCTTTCCGGGCGACCCGAGCAGCCAGATCTTCGCGACCTTCGGCGCCTTTGCCGCCGCTCTGGCAATGCGGATCGGTGGAGTCTTCTTCGGAGCGCTGGGCGACCGGGTCGGGCGCCAGACCACCCTGGCCACCACGATGATCCTCGTGGCAGGCGCGAGCTTCGCGATCGGTCTGCTCCCCTCTTATGCGACCTTCGGCATCGGCGCGTCGCTCCTGCTCTTCGCCCGCCGCCTCGTCCAGGGGTTCTCGACCGGCGCGAGTACGGCGGGGCGATGACCTTCGTGGCCGAGCATTCGCCGGACAAGCGCCGGGGCCTTCTGACGAGCTGGCTGGAGTTCGGGACCCTCGGTGGCTTCGTGCTCGGCTCGGGGATCGTAACCGCGCTGACCCTCACCCTCTCACCAGAGAGCTTCCTCAGCTACGGGTGGCGGATCCGCAGGTCACGGAGACGTTCGCCCGCTACCCGCGCCCGCTGCTCGTCTGCGCGGCCTCGTCATCGCCTTCAACGTCTCCGACTACATGCTGCTGACCTACATGCCGACCTACCTCAGCGAGAACCTCCGCTTCGACCCCACGCTCGGCCTCGTGATCGTCCTCGCGGTGATGATGGGCATGACCGTCCTCGTCGGCTACCTGTCAGATCGCATCGGTCGGCGGAGAATCCTCGGTGGGTCGCTCGGGTTCCTCGTTCTGGCGGTCCCCGCCTTCTTGATCATCCAGAGCGTCACGGTCACGGCCATCTTCGGCGGGCTCCTGCTGCTCGGCCTGGTCCTGATCTGCTTCACGGGCACGATGCCCGCGACGCTGCCCGCCCTCTTCCCGACGCACATCCGCTATACCGGCCTGTCGATCGGCTTCAACATCGCGGTGGCGATCTTCGGTGGCACGACACCGATCATCGTCGCCGGCCTGATCGCCGCGACCGGGAGCCTCATGATGCCCGCCTACTACCTCATGTTCGCGGCCTTGTGCGGCGGAGTCGCGGCGCTGTTCATGGGAGAGAGCGCGCGCCGGTCGCTCAGGGGCTCCTCGCCGACCGTGGAGAGCGAGGCGGAGGCGCGGGAGGTCGCGGAGGCCTGAACGGCGACTGCGGCGAAGACCTTCAGCCGACCCGTTCGATGCCCGGGTAGGCGTCGAAGCCACGATCGAAGGTCATGATGCGGTCGATGCCGTGTCGGTGCATCACGGCCGCATGGACCGCGTCGCGGGCAGAGAGCGACCGGTAGCGCAGGAGGATGTCCTTGGCGGTCTCGACATCCCCTCGCTCGATCGGGAGCACGTCGTCGGCTATCTCGAGAATGGTGTCGAAGGTCGGCTGGATCGCCTCGAAGCGGCCGATCGCCGCGTAGCGATGGTTGATCTCCTGCAGTACCTCCGCGTCGGTGACCAGCCTTTCCCCGGCCGAGAGCGCCTTGTCGAGTAGGCGTTGTGCGTCGAGCTTGTGAGGATGCGGCGCGCCGACGAGGTACATGGGGATGTTCGAGTCGACCAGGATCACTCTGGCAGCGGGCCGCCGTGCCCCTGCGCGATCTCGGCCAGCATCTGATCGATGTCCGCGGTGGGAAACGCGTGCCGCGCCGCTTCGCGCACGACGCGAAGCTTCCTGTCGAGGTCGCCGCGGGGCTCGCGACCGCGCGCATCTCGTAGCGCGCGTCGTACCCATTCGGAGAGCGCGATGCCCTCGCGCGCCGCAGCGACCTGAAAGTCGCGCAGCTCGACCTCTTCGATAAGGACCTGCAGGCGCTTACTCATGCCATGAGTAAGCTAACAGTGTCGCATGAGTAACGATGTGCGCCGGCGAGCGGTCAGCCGAAGCGCACCTCGACGCGCTGGAACCCGAGCCCGCCCAGGAGCCCCTCGAGCATGACCCGCGTGTTGCGCTCCGCGCTCGGCACGAGCCCGGAGGCCGGCTCGCGTGCCGCCGCGGCGAGCTTTCGCTCGGAGAGCAGGTAGAGCTCGCGCTCGCTCGTCGGATTGTCCTCGAACACCGATCCGAGGCGATCGATCAGTCCCCGCTCTCGCTCGAACACCCGGCTGCGCGCGGGATCGACGCGCGGCTCGAGCGGCCGCGCCCGGGGCAGGGCGACCGTGACCGCCCGGCGGTCGGGCGAGACGTCGAGCGCTCCGGCGTCCAAGCGCGAGAAGTCGACTCCGGCGTCGACGCTGCCCACGGCCACGAAGAGCGTGCGCTCGCCCTTGAGGAAGGCGGGCACGTTGGCCGTGTCGCGCTCGAGGTCGACGATCGTCTCGAAGTGCGCAGTGGCCGCACGGTATTCGCGCAGCTCGGAGAGCGAGCGCAGTAGCGCGGGCGGGCTGCGATCGACGCTTCGTTTCTCGAAGGGACCGTCGAGCCCGGGCACGAGCCCAGAGAGCCAGGCGCCTCCGGCGACCAAAGCGAGGACGACGAGGCCGATCGCGAGGACGGCCGCGAGCGAGAGGCCGGCGACCGTGTCCCGGCGGCTGCGCTTCCTCTCCGGGGCGGCGACGCTCATCGACCCAGCCTACCCGCAGGCGCACGACGCCCCGCCATTGGGCGCGCGACAATGGCCCTCCGCGAGCGCGCCACTGCCAAGGAGAACGAAATGGAACTGATCGACCGGATCAAGAAGGACATCGACGACCGTCTCGAGGAGCTGCGGCCGCAGGTCGAGGAGATCCCGAGGCTCGAGGCCGTCCTCGCCGCGCTCGAGGGCGCCGGCGGGAATGAGAGCCGGGCGAGCGGCGGATCGTCGAGCCGCGGTCCGGGCCGCCCGCGCGGAGCGGGCGCGAGCAGCCGCAGCGCGCGCCCCCAACGGCGCGCTCGCCGCGGCCAGCGCCGGGAGGAGCTGCTCCAGCTCGTGGCCGGCTACCCGGATATCTCCATCGCCGAGGCGGCCCGGCAGATGGGTGTGTCCTCGCCGCAGGTCTCGACGCTGGTCCGCCGGCTCGAGGAGGAGGGCGCGCTCGAACGCCCCGAGGGGCGCTTCGTCCTCGTGGCGCCCGCGGCGTTTGCCGCCAGCGCCGGCGAGGATGCGGCGGCCGAGAACGGTGGCGAGCACGAAACGCCGCAAGCGGAGATCGGCGACGCCGAGCCGCCCGCGCCCGCGGAGATTCAGGGCCCCGGGGTCGAGAGCGTCGCCGGCGAGGAGGGCGTCGCCGAGACCGAGTCGGTTCCCGCGTCCGCTCGCGACGAAGCCGGGCGCCCGCCCGCGACCTGAGGAGGCCCGAGCCGAGCCCCGGGAATCCCGCGAGCGGAGCTGGCCGGCCCGAGCGCCGGCCCGACCTGGGCGCCCGCTCGGCAGGCCGCGCGGCCTTCGCCCTCAGCGATTACCGCGCGCCATCGCCTCGAGGTCGAGGGCCTCGTCGAGCGTCTCCTCGTCGACCCCCTGCTCACGCGCGACCTCACGCAACATCCGCCCGGACTTCGACGCCTCCTGCACCAGCTCGGTCGCGCGGTCGTAACCGATGTACGGGTTGAGCGCGGTGGCGATCGCGAGCGTGTTCTCGGCGTGGTGGGTCGTCTGCTCGGTGTTGGCCTCGAGGCCGTCGACGCACTTCTCGGCCAGCATGGTCGCGGCGCTCGTGAGCAGGCCGATCGACCCGAGCACGTTGCGGGCCATGAGGGGCACCCGCACGTTGAGCTCGAACTGCCCCTGCATCCCGCCGATGGTCACCGCCGTGTCGTTCCCGATGACCTGAGCCGCGACCTGGAGGACGACCTCGGGGATCACGGGGTTGACCTTGCCGGGCATGATCGAGGAGCCCTTCTGGAGCTCGGGCAGGCGTAGCTCGGCGAGACCCGCGCGAGGGCCCGAGCCCATCAGGGCGAGGTCGCCCGCGATCTTGGTAAGCGACACGGCGACGACCTTGAGCGCACCCGACAGCTCGACCAGCGCGTCGCGATTGGCCTGCGCCTCGAAGGGATCGGCCGGGGCGTCGGCGGGGATGCCGGTGGCCTGGGTCATCTTCGAGCGCACCCCGGCGGCGAAGTCCTCGTGGGTGTTGAGCCCGGTGCCGGTCGCCGTCCCGCCGAGCGGGATCTGGGCGAGGCGCGGGAGCGCCGCTTCGACGCGGTCTTGGCCGAGGCGAGTCTGGGCGGCGTAGCCGGAGAACTCCTGGCCGAGGGTCACGGGCACCGCGTCCATGAGGTGGGTGCGACCGGCCTTGACCACGTCGGCGAGCTCCGCGGCCTTGGCCTCGAGCGAGGACTGGAGGTGCTTGAGAGCGGGGACGAGCCGGTCGCTGGTCTCCGCGAGCGCCGCGAGGTGCACGGCCGAGGGGAAGACGTCGTTCGAGGACTGACCCATGTTCACGTGGTCGTTCGGATGGGCGCCCTCACCGGCCAGGCTGGCGATCACCTCGTTTGCGTTCATGTTCGAGGAGGTACCGGAGCCGGTCTGGAACACGTCGACCGGGAACTGCTCGTCGTGGCGGCCGTGCGCGACCTCCTCGGCTGCCTCCGCGACCCGCTCGGCTACTCCCGAGTCGAGCAGGCCGAGTTCGGCGTTGGTGCGCGCCGCGGCGGCCTTGATCCGGCCGAGCCAGTGGATCACGGGCGCGGGCACGGGCTCGCCCGAGACCGGGAAGTTGTCGATCGCCTTGGTGGTCTCGCCGCCCCACAGCTGCTGGGCCGGTTCGGTCGCCTGCTGGGTCACTGGGTCGCCTCCGTGGGGATCGCCTGCTCCGTGCGAACTGCGGCGACTCTACCCGGGTGACTGGTCCGACGCCGAAGACCCCTATCCGGTGCGTTCTCCCGCCCGCATGCCCTCGCGGAGCGCTCGCGAAGCCGGGTCGACCAGGGTCAGCTCCTGCTCCACCCGGCGCACCAGCTCCGTGTTGATGCCCTGCGCGTTCTCGCTCCCCGCGCCACGGCGTATCGCGCCGATGAGGTAGCCGAGCTGCGTCGCCGCGTCGCCCTCCGGTCGCCCGCGCGCGCGCTCCGCCAGCGCGGCCGCTGCGCCCACGAACGAGATGCCGACGCTCTGGAGCTCGGCCGCGTCACTCTGGGGGTCGAAGCACGCCGACAGCGGCACGCCCTCGAGGCGGACCGGGCGCGGCGCGGCGCGGAGAGCCGCCTGGACGGCCTCCTGGCCCGACTGGCAGGCGACGGGCAGCGGCTCGTCGGCGCCCTGGGCCGAGCAGCCGGCGCTGGCGCTGGCGACGAGGATCCCGCCGACGGCGAGTCCCTGCGCGCGCAGGCCCCGGAGGCGGAGCCTCAGGCGGCTGCCCGGGCCGGGAGCCGCCTGCGCTCCTTCCGCCTTCTTCGCTTGTCCTCGGCCTGTGCGCCGTCGGCCGCCGCCATCATCGCCGATCCACTCTCACCGTTCTCGGGAAAGACCGCGCAGCCGATGCTCCCGCTCAGCCCCTCGAAGCCGACCGTCGCCCGAGCCACGGCCTCGCGCAGCCGCGACTCGAGGTGAGCGGCCTCGTCACGGTCGGTCTCGGGCGCGAGCACACAGAACTCGTCCCCACCGAGCCGTGCGACGGTGTCCTGCTCACGGACGACCGAGCGCAGCGAGCGGCCCATGTCGCGGAGGAGCTCGTCGCCGCCGGCGTGACCGAAGCGCTCGTTGACCCGCTTGAAGTCGTCGAGGTCGAGGACGAGCAGGGCGAAGGCCCGCCGGTGACGGCGGTGGCGGGCGACCTCGTAGCCGAGCCGGTCGTCGAGGGCTCGGCGGTTGGCCAGACCGGTCAGCGGATCGAGCCGCGAGAGGGTCCTGAGCGCCGCCTGGCCGGCCTCGAGCTGCTCGCGCACCGCGCGCGCGGCGACCGCGCTCAGGGCCGGGACCAACACTGCGAGCACCGGCGAGGGCAGGGGCCCGAGGCGGGGAGCGATCAGCGCCGGCGCCGCGGCGGCGCCGAGGGCGAGCGCGGAGAGGAGCAGCGCGGTCAGGCGGCTGCGAGCCGTCGCGGCCGCGAGCACGGCGACCGGGACGCAGAGCCAGAAGGCCTCAGCGCCGGCGAGCACGACGACCACGGCCGCGGCGATCGCCGCGAACGGCACGACCGTGGCCGGGTCCACCGGCGTGTGGGCGAGGCGCTCGACGCGCCGCTCGCCGTTCGCGCGGGTGGATCCCGTGGCTGGACCGAGCGTGGGCATACGGGTCATTCTTGCCTGAGAAGCGGTCGACTCCTGCCTCTCGCCCCCAGGAAGCTCGAAGTTGCCCGCAGCGAGCGACAAAATCGCCGTTGAACCGTACCGTCGTAGCCGAGCCTCACTCGCCTTCCTAGAATCGACCGTCGCCCGTGCGTGCGTTCAAGCCCGTCGACCCCGGTCAGTCCTTTCCCGCCCTCGAGGAGCGGGTGCTCGAGCGCTGGCGCGAGCGCGACGTCTTCGGCGAGTCGATCCGCCGTCGCGAGGGCGCACCGCCCTTCGTCTTCTACGAGGGTCCGCCCACCGCGAACGGCCGACCCGGCTCACACCACGTCCTCTCGCGCGTCTTCAAGGACGTCTTTCCGCGTTACAAGACCATGCAGGGCCACCTCGTGCACCGCAAGGCCGGCTGGGACTGTCACGGACTGCCGGTCGAGCTCGAGATCGAGCGCGAGCTCGGCATCTCCTCCAAGGAGGACATCGAGCGCTACGGGATCGCCGAGTTCAACGCACGCTGCCGCGAGTCGGTGCTGGCCTACGTCGAGGAGTGGAACCGCCTGACCGAGCGGATCGGCTTCTGGATCGACACCGACGACGCCTACCTGACCATGGACAACGACTACGTCGAGTCGGTCTGGTGGTCGCTCAAGCAGGTGTGGGACAGGGGCCTGCTCGAACAGGGCCGCCGCGTCGTGCCCTACTGCCCGCGCTGCGGCACCGCGCTGTCCTCGCACGAGGTCGCGCTCGGCTACCGCGACGTGGTCGATCCCTCGGTCTACGTGCGCTTTCCCGTTCGCGGCGAGGAGGGCGTGTCGTTCCTGGGCTGGACGACGACGCCGTGGACGCTGATCTCCAACGCGGCGCTCGCGGTCAACCCCGAGGTCACCTACGCGCGCGTGCGCGCGAGCAACCGCTCATCCGAGGTGCTGATCCTCGCGGAGGCGCTGGTCGAGCGCGTGCTCGGCGAGGACGCCGAGATCATCGAGCGCATGCCGGGCTCCGAGCTCCTCGGCACCGCCTACCAGCCACCCTTCCCCTACGTCGAGGACTTCGGCCCGAAGGGCCACACCGTGCTCGACGCCGACTTCGTCACCACCGACGAGGGCACCGGCGTGGTTCACACCGCCGTCGCGTTCGGGGAGGACGACTTCCGCCTCGGCGAGCGTCACGGACTGGCCGTGATCAACCCCGTGCGCGAGGACGGCACCTTCGACGAGCGCGGCGGCCCTTTCGCCGGGCGCAACGTCAAGGAGGCCGACCCCGACATCGTCGAGGCCCTGCGCGAGTCCGGCCGTCTCCTGCGCTCGGAGCGCTACGAGCACGCCTATCCGCACTGCTGGCGCTGCGGCACGGCGCTCCTCTACTACGCCAAGGCGAGCTGGTACGTGCGCACCACCGCGGTCCGCGACCAGCTCCTCGCCGCCAACGAGGAGATCACCTGGTACCCCGAGCACATCAAGCACGGGCGCTTCGGGCACTGGCTCGAGAACAACGTCGACTGGGCGCTGTCGCGCGAGCGCTACTGGGGCACGCCGCTGCCGGTGTGGCGCTGCGCCAACGACCACGAGGTCTGCATCGGGTCGGTCGCCGAGCTGCGCGAGCGCGCCGGCACCGTTCCCGACGACCTGCACAAGCCATACATCGACGAGGTCACCTTCCCGTGCGCCGACTGCGGCGAGGAGATGCGCCGCGTGCCCGAGGTCATCGACGCGTGGTGGGACTCGGGCTCGATGCCCTTCGCCCAGTGGCACGCTCCCTTCGAGAACGCCCCGACCTTCGCCGAGCGCTTCCCCGCCGACTACATCTGCGAGGCCCTCGACCAGACCCGCGGCTGGTTCTACTCGCTGCTCGCGGTTTCGACGCTGCTGTACGGGACATCGTCGTACCGCACCGTGCTCTGCCTCGGACTGATCCTCGATCCCGAGGGTCAGAAGATGTCGAAGAGCCGCGGCAACGTCGTCGTGCCGTGGGAGGTCATCGAGCGCCACGGAGCGGACGCCTTCCGGTGGTACTACTTCACCTCGAAGCAGCCGTGGGACGGCTACCGCTTCTCGGTCGAGACCGTGGGCGAGTCGGTGCGCCAGTTCATGCTCACGCTGTGGAACACGTACTCGTTCCTCGTCCTCTACGCGAACGCGAGCGACGTCGACCCGCCGGCGCTCTCCGAGGTCGACCGCGCGGACTTCACCGACCTCGACCGCTGGACCCTCTCGCGCCTCCAGACCACCACCGAGCTCGTGGTCGACCGGCTCGACGACTACGACACCACGCTCGCCGGCCGCGCCATCGCCGCCTACGTCGACGAGCTCTCGAACTGGTACGTGCGCCGCTCGCGCCGGCGCTTCTGGGACGGCGACCGGGCCGCTCTGGCCACGCTCCGGCACTGCCTGGTCGAGCTCTCGAAGCTGCTGGCGCCGCTCGTTCCGTTCGTGGCCGACGAGATCTACGCGAACCTCGACGGCGCCGAGCCCTCGGTGCACCTGTGTGACTTCCCGGCTCCCACCGCGGACCTCCGCGACGAGCCGCTCGAGGAGCAGATGGCGGTCGTGCGCGAGGCCGTCGAGCTCGGCCGCGCCGCTCGGGCTCAGGCCAAGGTCAAGGTCCGCCAGCCGCTCGGCGAGGCCGTCGTCGTCGCCCGTGAGGCCGAGCGGGAGGCGATCGAGCGGCTCTCGGGGATCGTTCTCGATGAGCTCAACGTGAAGCGCCTGCGCTTCGTCGACGACGCCGACGAGCTCGGCGTGTGGGAGCTGAAAGCCAACTACCGCGCGCTCGGACCGCGCTTCGGCAAGCAGATGCCGCAGGTCGCGGCCGCGGTGGAGGCGCTCGAGGCCTCCTCCGCGGCGGCCACGCTCCGCGGCGGCGGCCGGGTCGGCGTGTCGATCGACGGCCACGAGCACACGCTGTCGGCCGACGACGTCCAGCTCGTGCTCCAGCCCCGTGAGGGCTACCAGCTCGAGCGGGCCGGCGGGCACGCCGTGGCCCTCGACCTCGAGCTCGACGAGGCGTTGCGCCATGAGGGACTCGCGCGTGAGGTCGTGCACGCCGTGCAGTCGGCCCGCAAGAACGCGGGCCTGGCGATCGAGGACCGGATCGAGCTCTCGCTCGCCGGCGACGAGGAGCTGCTCGAGGCCGTGCGTGTGCACGAGTCGTACGTGAGCGCCGAAACGCTCGCCACGACGCTCCTCTACGACGGACGCGTGGCCGGGGCGGGCCAGTCGGGGAGCATCGACGGCCGGGCCATCGACATCGGGCTGGCGCGAATCGAACGCTGATAGCGAGCGGGGCAAAGGCTGTCCCACGATGGTCACAAACGCTTCACCGCTCGATAACGGGAGGGCTCGGGGCGCTCCTAGGGTTCCGCCTCCGCACCCACCCGACAGAGGGACTTCACAGCATGAGACTCCGCTCCGGAGCAACGACCGCGCTGGCGGTCGGCCTGCTCGGTGTCCCTGCCACCGCTTCCGTCGCCGACCGCGACGACGGCGCTCAGAACCGGCAGTCGATCGACACCCGTGCCGACTACACGCCGTTCGAGCGCTTCACCCCGCTCGCCATGTCCTCGAACTGCCCGGGCGAGCCCAGTGGCCGGGCCGCCAACCCGTACAACCTGCCTGCCGGCGGCGACGATGGCCCCGACCGCTACGACCAGGCGATCGTCGCCGAGGAGAGCGACCCGATCGAGCCGCGCCCACAGGGGCCCGGCAATCGCGCCGAGGATCTCTGGGACATGAACACCCAGAACGAGTTCGGCAGGGACGCCGGCCGCTACCTGTACCGCACGCACGAGGTCGGCGGGGCCGAGGCCGACGCCGAGCCCAACACCCCCGGCGGGGGTCAGGTCACCGTGACCGACCTCAAGACGGGAACGACGGCCAATCTCGCCCAGCGCAACGACTTCGAGCGCTTCGACGGGATCGTCTGGACCCCGTGGGGCACCGTTCTCGCCGCCGAGGAGACCTCCGAGCAGGACAAGCCTGACCCGCAGGTTGCCCAGGCCAGGGGCGGGCTCGTCTACGAGTTCTTCGTGGACAGGGACGACCCGAGCCGGCTCGACCCCTCGCGCGAGCGGATCACGCCGAACGACGGTACGACGGACAGCGTTCGAGACGGGATTCGCGCCCGCCCGGCTCTTGGCGCAAAGTCGCACGAGGGCATGCGCCTCGACAAGCGTGGGTTCGTCTACGGGATCGCCGAGACCAGAGGTGAGAGCAATCCCGCGCAGTCGGGTGGCATCTTCCGCTTCGTGCCCGACCGCAAGGGCGACCTCTCTCGCGGTCAGCTGTCGGCCTACGACAGCCCGAACCGCAAGGACGGTGCGGGACGCTGGCAGAACCTCGACCGCGCCGTCGTCCAGGTCGACGCTGATGCCGAGGCGGCGAGCGAGAACGTCAACCGCTACGAGCGCCCGGAGGACGTCGAGACCGGCGAGAGCACCGGCAGGGATCGTCTGAACGGCGGCCAGACGCTCTACGTCGGCATCACCGACGACGGCGGGGACGCGACCTCCGAGGAGGGCGTGTTCAACATCGACCTCCGCCAGAAGGAGCGTCCGTTCGGCTATCGCTACGTCGGCAAGGGCGCGGGCAACGCGTCCGAGCCGGAGTTCAACGCGGCGGACAATCTCGCCCTCGATCGCCAGGGGAACCTGGCGATCGCCGAGGACGGAGGCGGCAACGGCGACGACATCTTCCTCGCGGCGCCGCCGCGAGGAAGTGATGACGATGACGACCGGGGCAAGCGCCGTCAGCCCGCCCGGACGGTGCAGCGGTTCGCGTCGATCAGGGACTGCCGGGCCGAAGGCACGGGCATCTACTTCGCCCTCCAGGGGACGGAGCGGTTCTCCCGCAGCAACCCGAACCCGGAAGTTCGGCGTCTGGTGAACGGCGAGACGCTGTTCGTCAACCGCCAGCACGCCGGGCAGACCTCACCGGTCGACCAAGCGGTCGCCATCGCGCCCGATGAGGACGGGCGTGGCGGCGAATAGGGCCTGACCCGGCCACAGAGCAGTTCGGGAACGGCGCCCTGCGGGGCGCCGTTCCTCGTTCGAGACCCACGCCGGAGGGCGCGCCCGCCGTCGGGCCTCAGCCTCCGGCGCCTACCTTCTGGCTCGTGATGTCCTCTTTTTCGACCCACACCGGCACATCGCGGTCGGGGTCGCAGACCAGGAAGTAGGTCGTCCCCCACCCGAGGAGCCCTTCTGTCGCGGCGCCGGCCGCGTCCGCGGGCTGCGAGGCCGACAGCGGATCGGTGTCGCGCAGGGCGATC
>JBBSNG010000021.1:0-18974 GCA_038232755.1 Solirubrobacterales bacterium
AGAGGGGCTGGCCGAGTGCCCTTAAGCTCCCGGCCCGCGTGACCGCAGCAATCGGCGCTCGCTGCTCCTCCCGCAAAGCGGAAGCGCCCGCGTTCGCAGGGTGCGTCGTTCGCTGGCCTCCCGTGCGCGCGGAGATCGGATGGCGCTCCGGTCGATCGCGGCGGCCGATCGCGGGATCGTTACGCGGTAAGACGCCTGACAAGCTCCATCACGCTGACTCGCGGTGCCTCGCGCTGCAGGTAGCTCTCCACGTCGGAGAGGTACAGGGCGGTCGTCTCGAGGGAGGCATGGCCCATCTCTGCCTGTAGCTGGCGCAGGTCGCGTGCGCCCGGCTCGAGGCGGGCGTGGGCGATGCAGTTAAGGCACGCGAACGTCCTCCGCATCACCTTCGGGGTGACGGCGAAGCTCGGAGCCAGGTTCCACGGGAGCTCTGCTCGGGCGATCTCGGTCAGCGCCCGGTAGGTCGTTCGAAAGGCGCCCTTCGAGCAGGGCTGCGCGCGGTCGGCGATCCGCCAGGCGTCCTCGACGCCGTCGCTCTTGCCCCGCTCGCGCCAGAAGAAGACGCGGTGGTCTGCCCGCAGCTCGAACCGTTGGCCGTGTGCGCGCCAGGCGGCGATGAAGTCGTCGGAGACCGTGATCTTTCGCGGCTTGCCCTCCCCGTGGCCCTTGCCGTGGCGGATGTGCAGGACACGCTCGCCCGGGTCGACGTCTCCGGGCACGAGGTCCTGCTTCTCGCCGGGGCGAATGCCGGTCTCGAGGTCGACGCGCAGGCTGAAGCGCCAGTAGGCATCGAAGCGAGGGTCGGTGGTCGCCTCCAGGGCCTCGATCAGCGCGGCGACGGCTTCCGGGGTCAGCCAGTGCCGCGTCGAGGCACCGGCCTCGACGCGCACGCAGACGTGGAGCATCTCGAGCCCCATCCAGCCGCGCGAGATGCAGAAGTAGACCAGACCGCGCAGCGCCGAGCTGCCGCGCTTGCGCGTGTCGGCGGCGAGGCCGCGGTGGCGCTCGTTGAACCAGTGGACCAGGTCGTCGGCGCTCACGCGGTGGGTCTTCAGCTCACCCAGATGCGAGCGCGCCAAAGGCGTCCCCGCCGATCGCTTGGTGGCCCGCTGCCCGCCCTTGAGCACCGAGACCGTCGAGGGCACGCTAGATGCCTTCTGCGCCATGCGGCACTGCTCGATGTAGGAGTCGACTGCCGCGGCCATGGTCGGGTCGAGCCGCTTGGGGCCGCGCTTGGCGGAGAGCAGCTGCAGCGTCTTGTCGTGGAAGCTCGGCATGTCGGTGACCTTGGGGGGGCGCACGCCGGCTGGCTGCGCTTTTCGCAACCGAGGGCGTGCACTCTTCCCAAGGTAGGCGCAGACTTCCGTCTCGACCGCGGGAAATCGAGGTGTTCCCGCAGATCGAGGTGTTCCCCGCCCGTCGTCAGCTCTTCAGAGTCGCGGGCCGAGCCGCGCGGCCCCCTCGGGGCCTTGAGCCCTACAGGCCCTCGTGGCCGTCCTCGGGCGCCACGGGGTCGAAGTCCTCGACGTCGACCCAGCCGCGCGACTCGAGCTCCCACTGGGTGAGGATGTCGAGCTCCATGCAGCGGTCGCCGTCGCGCAGGCGCTGGTCGACCAGATCGGCGGTGCGCTGCACGCGCTCGCGCTGGAGCGCGTAGAAGCGCTCGAGCGTGGCCTCGTCGTACTGAGCCTCCCAGCGCGAGACCGCCTCCGCCACCCCCTCGCAGAGCTGATACCAGTCCGCGGGCTCATCGCAAATCGCCAGTAGCTGCTCGGGCCGCCGGGCATAGCCCAAGGCGTCGGTGAAGCGCATCGGGTACTGCCAGTCGTCGCCGTCGGTGTTGACCTCCACGACCAGGTCGTCGGGCTCGCGCCCGTCGCCGATGTGAAACCACTCGTCGAGCCAGCGACTGGCCTCGCGGCGCCCCTGATTTGAACCGGATTCAAAAGTGGGGGTTTGAGCTGTCATCCCGACCTCAGATTTCGCTCTGTAGAGCCAATCGGGGCGCCCGGATTTGAACCGGGGACCTCACCGACCCGAACGGTGCGCGCTACCAGGCTGCGCCACGCCCCGATGCCCGCGGCATTCTAGTCGTCGCCCGCGCCGGTCACCCGCGCCGCATCCCCGCGCGAACCCCTCAACCCACCAAGAACGGCGCCACCCTCGTCCGCACCTGCGGAATCGACAGCGCGTCGTCGAACGCCTTCGGCGCCGGCTCCTGCCCGCGCATCATGCGGATAAGCGCCGCGTGCCGGCCCTCCACCTGCACGATCGTCCCCGCCGCCGCCAGCGCCTCCTTCGACTCGAGCATCGGGCCCGCGCCGTTGTAGGCCGACACGCCCGTGTCCTCGAAGGTCTGCGCCAGCTTCAGGTAGCTCGTCTGACTCGAGAACGCGTCGCCGAACTCGACCTCGGGCTCGCGCGTGGGCTGCCCGCCGAGCGTCCCGATCACCGTCATCAGCGCGCTCACGTGCGCGCCTTCGTTCAAGGCCAGCTCCTCGGTCAGCTTCTGCGCGTCGGAGTCGAGCGACACGCGCCGGCGGGCCTGGTCGTAGAAGATGGACTCGAGGTGCTCGAGCAGGAGCGCGAAGTTGAGGATCGCGATGTCCCCGGTGGCCTCCAGGCCAGTGGCGCTCTCAGCCAGTGCCTTGCCCACGAAGGGCCCGACCGCGCCGAGCCCGTAGACCGCCCCGGCGGCGAGCGTCGCGCGAGCCAGGAAGGCCTCGCGGCTCATGCCGTGGACCTTGACGGTGGCCAGCTCGGGATGGGCGAAATCCTGCTTTCTCATGGTCACGCCCCCGGTGACTCGAGTTCGGGTATGCCCTCGGGGAGGAACTTCTTGGCCTCCTTGAGGACCTCCTGCATGGTCTTCGGCTTGGCGAAGGGTCCGTCGGGGATTGTGCCGATGAGCGTACCCTTGCCGCTGAACCCCTCCCCCGCCATCTTGTTGAAGGCGGCGGCGTGCCGGGCCTCGACGGTGTGGATCGAGAGCGCCGCGGCGAGCACCGCCCGGTCGGAGACCCGCGGAGCCTGTCCCAGGTAGGCAGACGCGCCGAGGTTCTCGACCTTGGCGGACTCCGAGAGGATCTTGGGCTGGCCGCCCTCGAGCACGCTGTCGAAGTTGGTCTTGGGCCGCACCACGGGCCGGCCCATCTGCTCCGCCGTCTTCTCGAGTGCTGCCACGTGCTCGGACTCGTTCGAGTAGACCTCTTCGATCAGCTTCTTGAGCGCGCGATTGGTCACCTCGCCGCTCTTGCGGATCTGCTCGTAGAAGTCCTGCTCCAGGTACTCGAGGGTCAGCGCGTAGTTGACGATCCCGATGTCGCCGGGCCCGAACGAGTCCTCCGTGCCCGGATCGCGCTGGGTGCTCCCGATCGGCGTGTCCTGCTCGCCGCAGGCGGCCGCGAGCGTGGCGAACGCCCCGGCCGCGCCCGCGCCTCCCACCATGCGCAGGAACTGCTTGCGCGAGCTCGCGTCATCGACGAGCCGGGCGAGTGCGCCTCGGTTGCCGGTGTCCGTCCCGGCCGCGGCCGGATCCCCTGTCTCCATCGTCTCCTCTTCCTCTGCCGAACCGTGGGCGGGGCCCCCTTCTGGGCGGACCTCGTATCCGACGCGCGGATCGTACCGCGCTCGCGCCGCGCGGGACGCAGTCGGCCTAACCCTCGCCGTCGCCGAGCTCGAGCACGGCCAGGAACGCCTCCTGCGGCACCTCGACCCGCCCCACGTGCTTCATCCTGCGCTTGCCCGCCTTTTGCTTCTCGAGCAGCTTGCGCTTGCGCGAGATGTCGCCGCCGTAACACTTCGAGATCACGTCCTTGCGCATCGGCTTGACCGACTCGCGGGCGATGATCTTCGAGCCGATCGAGGCCTGGATCGCCACCTCGAACTGCTGGCGGGGGATCCGCTTCTGCAGCCGCTCGGTCAGCGAGCGCCCGGCCGGATAGGCCTTCTCGCGGTGCACGACCATCGACAGCGCGTCGACCTGCTCGCCGGCCAGGAGGATGTCGAGCTTGACCAGGTCCGAGGGGCGCTCGCCCACGAGCTCGTAGTCGAGCGAGGCGTAGCCCTTGGTGCGCGACTTGAGCTGGTCGTAGAAGTCGAGGACGATCTCGGCCAGCGGCAGGTCGTAGCGGATCTGCACGCGCAGCGGCGAGAGGAAGGTCATGTCGACGTGCTCGCCGCGGCGCTCCTGGCACAGCTCCATCACCGCGCCGACGTGCTCCTTCGGGCACAGCAGCGACGCGCGGATGTAGGGCTCGCGGATCTCCTCGATGCGCGCGCGGTCGGGCATGTCGGTCGGCGAGTGGACCTTCTCCTCGTCGCCGTTGGTCAGGCTCACGCTGTACTCGACGTTCGGAGTCGTGGCCAGCAGCTCGAGGTCGTACTCGCGCTCGAGGCGCTCGCGCACGATGTCCATGTGCAGCAGGCCGAGGAAGCCGCAGCGAAAGCCGAAGCCGAGCGCCTGGCTCGTCTCGGGCTCGTAGGACAGCGCGGCGTCGTTCAGCGAGAGCTTGTCGAGCGCGTCGCGGAGCTCCGAGAACTGGTCGGAGTCGATCGGGAAGAGGCCGCAGAAGACCATCGGCTTGACCTCCTTGTAACCCGGCAGCGGCTCGGCCGCGGGCGCCGTCCGCGTCGTGAGCGTGTCCCCCACGCGCAGCTGCGAGACGTCCTTGACGCCGGTGATCACGTATCCCACCTCACCGGCCTCGAGCCCGGGCACCGGCGTCATCTCGGGCCCGAAGAACCCGATCTCGTCGATGTCGGCCTCGGTGCCGGTCTGCATGGCGACGATCGCGTCCTTCTTGCGCAGCCGGCCGTCGACCACGCGCACGTAGGCGACGACGCCGCGGTACTGGTCGTACTGCGAGTCGAAGATCAGCGCGCGCGCCGGAGCGTCGGTGTCGCCGTCCGGCGAGTCGATGCGCCTGACGATGGCCTCGAGCGTGTCCTCGACCCCGAGGCCGCTCTTGGCCGAGAGGCGGATCACGTCGTCGGCGGCCTCGCCGATCAGCTCGTGGATCTCCCCAGCGATGCGCTCGGGCTCGGCGCTCGGCAGATCGACCTTGTTCAGCGCGGGGATGAGCTCGAGCCCGGCGTCGACCGCGAGGTAGGTGTTGGCCACGGTCTGGGCCTCTACCCCCTGGCTGGCGTCGACGAGCAGGAGCGCGCCGTCGCACGCCGCGAGCGAGCGCGAGACCTCGTAGTTGAAGTCGACGTGGCCGGGGGTGTCGATCAGGTGCAGGCGGTAGGTCTCGCCGTCGCGGGCGGTGTACTCGACCCGCACCGCCTGGGCCTTGATGGTGATCCCACGCTCGCGCTCGAGCTCCATCGAGTCGAGCAGCTGCGGACGGTGCTTGCGCGGATCGACCGAGTTCGTGACCTCGAGGATGCGGTCGGCCAGGGTGGACTTGCCGTGGTCGATGTGGGCCACGATCGAGAAGTTGCGGATGTTGGAAGCGGGCTTTCCCATGCGGTTGCTGATGCTAGAGACGCATCGCCTGCCCCCGATCCTCAGCGGGCGAGACGCGCGCGCACGAGGCGGCCCACCTGGCGAGCCTCGGGCACGCGCAGCAGCCACACGCCCACCGCGTAGACGGCAAGCCCCGCGGCAAAGGCCGCGCTCAACGACCCGATCTGGCCGATCAGCGAGCGGCCCAGGGTGGCGTCGAGTGGCGCCCACACCGCGTAGGCCACCGCGCCGAGGGCGACGGCGCAGACCACTATCCGCGCCACCGCGCTCAGAGTGCGGAACCCGTCGATCCCCTTCAGCGTCGGCCGCAGCAGCAGCGCCTGAGCGACTGTCATGGCCACGGTGGCCACCACCGTCCCGATGACGATCCCGGCCACCCCGAGCGGCGCGTAGAGGACGAGCGCTACGACCGCGTTGAGGACCAGGTTCCCGGCGGCGAGGGCGGTGGTCAGCCACGGGCGCTGGAGGCTGAAGAACGTGCGCGAGAAGAGCAGGCTCACCCCCTGGAAGGGCAGCGAGAAGGCCCACCAGAAGAGCGCGACGGCCACGAGGTCGGTGGCCTCGGGGCCGAACGCGCCGCGCTGGTAGACGAGCCGGGTGATCGGCTCCGACAGAACGGCGACCAGCGCCGCCGAGGGGATCAGCAGCATCGAGATCCCGCGCACGCCGTTGGCCATGGTCGCGCGCAGGTCGTCAAAGGCGCCGCGGGCCGCGAGCCGCGAGAGGGTGGGAAAGAGGATCGTCGCCACCGCGACCGAGAACAGGCCCTGGGGGAGCATGTAGATGCGGAAGGCCTTGTCGATGGCCGCGGGCGCCTCGGCGCTCACCAGCGTTCCGAAGAACGAGTTGATGAGCAGCGAGAAGTTGATCAGCCCGAGCGCGATGGTGACCGGAAGCATGAGCTTGAGGACCCTGCGCACGTGCGGGTTGCGCCACCCGAGCGTGAGCGTCAGCCGACCGCCGCGCCCGCGCAGCCACGGCATGGGAAGCACGAGCTGGACCACGGTGCCGGCGAGCACCCCAATCGCGTAGGCGTAGATCTCGTCGCCCTCCGCCAGCACCGGGATCAGCCCGACCAGCGCGCCGATGATCGCCAGGTTCCAGGCGATCGGCGCGAGCGCGGGAACGCTGAAGTGGTCGAACGAGTTGAGCATCCCGACCACCAGCCCGGAGATGGCCAGCAGCGCGACGATCGGGAACATCAGGCGCGAGAGCGAGACGGTGAGCGCCTCGAGCGCGGGATCGAAGCCGGGCGCGAACAGCGGCACGAGCGCGGGCGCGGCGAGGATGAACGCCGCGGTGATCGCCCCGAGCACGACGGTCAGCAGGAAGAAGACCCCGGAGGCCACGCGGAAGGCCTCGCGGCGATCGCCCTTCTCGAGCAGCTCGGTGAAGATCGGCACGAAAGCGCCCTGGAGAGCGGCGTCGGCGAACAGGGCGCGCACGAGGTTCGGCACCTGGAAGGCGATGGTGAAGGCCGACATCGCACCGGAGACGCCGAAGAACCCGGCGACGACGATCTCGCGGGCGAGGCCCGCGACGCGCGAGACGCCGGTGGCGAGCGAGAAGAAGGCGGTGCTGAGGGCGAGGCGGCGACCCCGGGCGCCCGGGGCTTCGGCCGTGGGGGAAGCGGCGGCTCCCGGGGGCTCGGCGGCGGGGGGCGCGGTCGCCTCGAAAGGCTCGGCGGCGGGCCCGGAGGCGGCCTCCGCCGCGAGGCCATCCCCTACTTCCGAGGCCGGGTCGGCGGGCCTCGACTGGGGCTTCTCGGAGGGCACGAGCGCGCTATAGTACGGCTCGCGCCGCGACTCGGTCACCGGGTTGCGGCTCGTTTGCGTCTATGGCCAACATCCACTCTCAAGAGAAGCGGATTCACCGCACCGAGCGCGAGCGGGTCGAGAACCGTGGGTACACGTCCTCGGTGAGGACGCACTTCCGCCGTTTGAGCGCGGCCGTCGAGGCCGGCGACACCAGCGCGGCCGACGCCGAGCATCGCCTGCTCGACTCGCGGATCGACCGGGCCGTCCGCCACGGCGCGATCCACCGCAACAACGGTGCGCGCAAGAAGGCTCGCGCCGCGCGGTTGCGGGCTCGCGTCTCCTAGCGGCGACTCTTCCGTTCTTCGGCGCGCTGACCAGCGCGCCTCAGCCGGTCGCGCGCGCCAGCGTGAGCGACAGCTCCGTCGCCTCGTCGAGGCCTTCGCCGCTCCGACTACGCGCCTCGAGGTCGGCGAACTCGCAGAGAGCAAGCTCGAGGCGCTCGCGGCTCGCCGAGCGCGCCTGCGCCACCGTACGCTTGGCCACCCACGGAGGCACGGGGAGCGATCCTGCGACCTTCTGCTCCGGGAGGCCCGCCTCGAGCAGCCGGCTCGCCTGGTGCACCTCGCGCAGCCTCCGCACGAGTGGGAAGAGCAGGGCCCCGGGTCGTCCCTCGCGGGCGATCAGGCCCTCGGCCAGCGAGAGCGTGCGAGGCCGATCGCCCGTGACGAGCGCGTCGGCGAGCTCGTAGACGCCGGCGCCGGCCTCGCCCGAGGCCAGCTCCTCGACCTCCGCGACCGAGACCCGCGTGGCCGGATGCACCGCGAGCGCGAGCTTCTCGAGCTCGCGCAGGAGCCGGGCGGGCCGGTTGCCGACTCCGGACACGAGCGCCTTGGCCGCCTCGGAGTCGAGGCTGAGCCCCTGCTCGCGGGCGCGGTCGACGACCCACCCGGGCAGCTTCCACGGCTTCGGCGCGAGGTGCTCACGGACCTCGCCGCCGGCGCCCTCGACGGCCTTGCGCAGGCGCGCGAGCGGCTTGCCGCGAACGATCAGCACGAGCACCGTCTCGGGCGCGGGGTCGGCGATCGCCCCTTCGATGGGCTCGAGATCGCCCGCCTTCCAGGCGCCCACGTCGTCGACGAGGAGGTAGCGGGGCCCGCCGCCGAGGGTCAGCGCTGCCGCCTCGGCGGCCACCGCGTCGGGACTGGACTCGCGGGCATCGAAGCGCTCGAGGGCGCCGGCTCCGCCCTCGACCTCCGCCCGCGCCCGCACGCGCGCGCGCCAGGCGTCGATCTTGGCGTCGTCGTCGCCGGTGATGAGGTAGACGGACTTGAGGGCGGCCATCGGTGCGGTCAGTCTAGGTAGACGCTCCGACAGGGGCACCGCGCGTGGTCGTCGGCCGGCGGTCGGGTTGCGCGACGGCGCTCAGCGCTCCGTGTCGACCTCCAGCCCTTTCTCGCCCACGCTGAGCTTGACCGTCCCGTCGCGATCGGTGCGGTAGGTCCGCACGCCCGCGGAACGCAGCGCGGCCAGGGTCTGCGGGGCCGGATGCCCGTAGCCGTTGCTCTCCCCCACCTCGATCCCGGCGATCTGCGGGCGCAGCCGGGCGAGGACGCCGGGCAGGCCGGGATCCTTGCTCCCGTGGTGCGAGACCTTCATGGCCTCGACGTCCGGGAGGTCGAGCGCCGTGAGGGCCTCGCTCTCGGCGTCCGCGGACAGGAACAGGTCGAAGGCGCCCGCGCTGACCACGGTGACGAGCGCGCGGAGGTTGGTATCCTCGGGGGCAGGGCCGGGCGGACGGGGTACCGGACCGAGGACGCGAACGGTCAGACCCGGCGCGCGCAGGACGTCGCCCTGGCGCGGAACGACCCTCCGCACGCCGCGCCTCGCCGCCGCCTCGGCGATGGCTAGGAAGTCGGGATCGCGGTTGCCCTCGCCCGCGTCGACGTACAGGTCGGAGGGAACCGTCTCGAGGACCTCGCGGAGCCCGCCCTGATGGTCGCGGGACTGATGCGTGGCGACCACCGCGCTCAACCGCTTGACCCCGGCGCGCTCGAGCAGCCGGACCACACCGCCCTCGGGCGGCCCGCCGTCGAAGAGGATCGCCCCGCCCTCCGGAGACTGGACGAGGGTCGCGTCGCCCTGCCCGACGTCGAGGTAGGAGACCGTGAGCTCGGTGGGCGGCCCGGGAGCCGCGAGCGCCCGAGTCCCGCCGACGAGCACCAACGCGGCGGCCAGTGCGACCAGCGGATGCCGCCGGCGGGCGGGTAGTCGCCTGAAGGCCGCCCGGCCGGTCGTGACCCAGGGCTCGAGCCGGGGAGCGACCGCGATCGTTGCGACGGCGACGGCTCCTATCGCCGCGTAGGCCAGCGCAACCGCCCACGGGGTGGCGAGCGGCAGGGCGACGGCCGCCCCAGGCGCCTCGGCGAAGCGGCGGGCGACCGCCTCGATGAAGTCCAGGCAGAGCCCGTTGACCCAGCCGAGGGCCGTGGCCAGGGCGAGCGCGGGGTCGACGAGTGCGGGCGAGGCGGTGAGCTGCCCGATCGCCGCGCCGAGCATCCCGAGCCACATCGTCACCGCGACCGCCGGCATGGCCACCACGTTGGCCGGGAGTCCCGAGAGCGAGACCGTGTCGAAGTGATGGGCGAGCAGCGGCGCCGTGCCGATCGTGGCCGCGACGGTCAGGGCGATCCCCTCGGCCAGCGGCCCGGGCAGGACCGCGAGGGCGGAGCGCAGCCGGCCGCCGATGGCGATGATCGAGATGACCGCCGCGAACGAGAGCTGCCACCCCGGATCGGCGGCCACGCGCGGGTTGAGCGCCAGCGTGGCCGCGGCGGCGAGGAGCAGCCCGTACCAGCGCGAGGACGGGCGGGCGGCGCCGAGGGCGACGAGGCCGGCGGCGCCCATGACCCCGGCCCGCTGCAGCGACGGGCCGGCGCCGGCCAGGGGGACGTAGACGGCGATGAGCACGAGCATGGCCGCCGCACGAGCTCGCGGCCCTGCCCCCAGGGCCATGAGGAAGGGCACGGCCAGCGCGCACAGGAGCATGATGTTCTGACCGCTCACCGCCAGGATGTGAGCGAGGCCGGACCGGCGGAAGTCCTCCTTGTCGGGCTCGGCGACGCGCTCGTCCTGGCCGAGGACCATCCCGCGAGCGAGGGCGACGTGCGGCGGCGAGAGCCCGGCGGCGATCCCTCGCTCGGCCCGCCGGCGCGCCGCGTCGATGGCTCCGGGCAGGCCGCCCCGACGGCGGCCGGTGAGGCGCAGGCTGTCGACCTTGAGCTCGAGGGCGATACCTCGCCGGCGCAGGTAGGCCGGCCAGTCGAAGTCGGCGTTCGGCTTCGTCCGGGGACGCCGAAGCGACCCCGAGACCTCGACCTCGAGGCCGGCTCCGGCGCCGCTCGGCCACCGCACGTCGCGATCGGTGTAGGCCATGAGCTGCTCGCCGGCGCCGGCGCCCTCGGAGACCTCGAGCGCCACGCGCGCGCCGAACGGCGACGGCCGAGGCGGCT
Organism: Solirubrobacterales bacterium; assembly: GCA_038232755.1. Lineage (GTDB taxonomy): Bacteria > Actinomycetota > Thermoleophilia > Solirubrobacterales > Thermoleophilaceae > JACCUC01. The sequence continues at coordinate 10,737 of JBBSNG010000021.1, forward strand.
CGGCCAGGGTGGCGTTCGTCGCGAGGGTGCTCGGCGGGCGCGAAGCGAGGACCGAGCGATCCTGCGCCTCGAGCCGGACCACCCCGAACGCCGTGCCGGCCACCAGCAGGACGGAGCTCAGGGCGGCGAGGCCCGGAGCCCGCGCGGCGGTGAGAACGGCCAGCGTCGCAGCCGCGGCGAGCAGCGCCGCGACTCGGGGGCCCTGTGCGAGCCCGAGACCGATCGAGAGCGCCGCGAGAGCGACGTGGTAGGGGCGGCTGCGGAGCACCGCCGCCGCGAGGGCGATCCGCAGTCGCAGGTTGAGCATCGCTGACGACGCTGATCCGGAGGTACGGCCGACCCCGACGCGCTCAGGGCCGGACCGCCCTGCTCAGCGTCGCGAAGCGCTTCTCGCCGATTCCGTCGACCTCCTTCAGCTCCGCGACCGACCTGAAGCCCTTGTGCTGGTTGCGGTAGCCGATGATGGCCTGGGACAGCTTCGGGCCGATGCCGTCGAGGCCGTCGAGCTGCTCAGGCGTGGCGCTCGAGAGCGAGATCGGCTGGCCCGGCGCCCCGCCGGGGGCCGCAGCGCCGCCCGGGCTCGCCCCGCTCGTCGCCGCCATGGCCGCTTTCGCCTCGGCCTCTCCGCGACGGGGCACGACCACCTGCTGGGTGTCGCGCAGCGTCGTGGCGAGGTTGAACGCGGTCAGATCGGCGCGCCGGGTCAACCCTCCGGCCTTCTTCACCGCCGTCGCCACCCGGGCACCGGAACGAACGCGATAGATCCCGGGGCGCCGCACCGCTCCGGCGACGTGGACGAAGACCGGCCGGCCCGCGGCCGCGCCTGCACTCGCAGCCGCGCCGGGAGGAGCGCCGGCGCCGGCGCTCTCGCCGGGCGCAGCTCCGCCCCCCGCGCCGGCCATGGCCACTCCGCCGCCCGCGGCGGCCGAATCGGAGCCGCCCTCTCCACGCAGAAGATAGGCGCCACCGACCAGCAGCAGCAGCGCTGCGGCCACGTACGCGGCCATCTGTCCCTTGCCCGATTCGTTCATCGCCGGGCACGCTAGGCGCGCCCGCCTTGCGCGTGGGTGTCGAGCGTTACAAGTCCGAGACGACCACGGCACGAGCGACGAAAAGCGCCGCCGGCATCGACCTCCGTCAGGTCGCCGGAGCCCGGCGCACCAGGGTGATCCCGTCGCGGACCGTGAGCTGGACGCAGACCACACGGGGGTCCGCGCGTAACGTGTCGTTCAGCTCGATCAGCGCGCGCGTGCGCTCGTCGGGCTCGGACTCGTCGACCACGCGAGCGCTCCAGAGCGTGTTGTCGATGGCGATGACACCACGCTCGGAGAGCTTGGGCAGCGCTGCCTCGAGGTAGTCGCGATAGGCGACCTTGTCGGCGTCGATGAAGACCAGGTCGAAGGGCCCCGCGAGCTCCGCGACGGTGTCGAGGGCCGGGCCGACCCGGATCTCGATCCGGCCGGCGTACGGACTCGCGGCGATGTGGCCGCGGGCGACCTCCGCGACGTCTGGGTCGATCTCGCAGGTGACGATGTGTCCGCCGGCGGGCAGACCGGCGGCCATCGAGAGCGCGGAGTATCCGCTGAACGTCCCGATCTCGAGCACCCGGCGCGCCCCGCTCGCGAACACCAGGAGCTCGAGGAACCGGCCCTCGACCGGCCCGGTCATCATCTGCGGCGAGGAGAGGCTCTCGCGCGTCTGCTCCGCGAGCGCGAGCAGGTGAGGCGGTGGCGGGGTGGTGTGCTCCTCGGCGTAGCGCTCCACCTCGGGGCGGATGATGCCGTTCATCGAGGCGGCCTGCGGCCGGGTGCTACCGGACCTCGAACCCCGACTCGCCCTGCGCCTCGGCCTCGGTTACCTCGACGTCGTCGACGGCGGCGCTGCTCGGCCCCGAGCGACACCACTCGACGAGCCGCTCGACCGCGTCGGCGTCGCCCTCGAAGACCGCCTCGACCGAGCCGTCGTCGCGGTTGCGCACCCAGCCGGCGAGCCCGGCCTGCTCGGCCTCCTTGCGGGTCTCGTCGCGGAAGCTGACCCCCTGGACAGCGCCGGAGACCACCACGGGGCGACGCGTCGGCCCGTCGCTCACGGGGTGGCCGCCTCCGGGCGGCGCGAGCATCCTTGGACTGGCGGGCGCATGGACCGGCGTTACCCGGCTGATCGCCGCGCTGAACCTCGGCGCGCGAGCTCGAGCGCGCGCGAGACCGCCTCGGCCGCCGACCCGGCGCGCTGGATCGGGTCCCCTGCGAGTCCCCGCCGGTCGATCTCCCAGGTGTCGAGACCGACCACGGGCGTTCCCGCCTTGAGCGCCAGCGCGACCTCGGCCAGCGTGCCGTAGCCGCCGCCGATGGCGATCACGGCCTCGCCGGCGCGCGCCACGAGCGCGTCTCGCGCCTCTCGGAGGCCGGTCGGGAGAACGACGTCGAGGAACGGGTTGGCCGCGCTGGGATCGTTGCCGGGCAAGAGACCGACCGTCGATCCGCCGGCCGAGCGGGCGCCGCGGCAGACCGCCTCCATGACCCCGCCGAGGCCGCCGCAGACCACGATCGCCCCGGCCTCCGCGAGGCCTCGCCCGACCTCCTCGGCGACGGGCATGAGCGCCTCCTCGGGCTCGCCCCCGCCGACCACGGCGATCTGGACCGGGCGCCCTCGCCCAGCCGGCGAGCCGGCCGCAGCCACTACCGGGCGAGGACCCCGTGCCGCGCGGCGAGCGCCAGCTTGCGCCGCCGCGAGACCGCCACCCGCTCCCGCGAGCGCCCGTAGCCGTCGCGCTCGATCTCGCGGAGGATCTCCCGGTACATCACTCCGGCGGCGCGCACGGCACGGCGGCCGCAGGCGAGCTTCGCCACGCCCGCGAGGCCCTCGTCGTACAGCGCGTCGGCGCGGGCGATCTGCTCTCGCACGAGCCTCTCCCGCCCCTCGGGACCTTCGACTCGGTATCGCTCGATCGCCTGCTGGGGCAGGTAGACGCGCCCGCGGACGCGATCCTCCTCGACGTCGCGCAGGACGTTCGTGCGCTGCATGGCCATCCCGAGCGCCGCGGCCTGACGCTCGGCCGGCGCGCGCGTGCCGAGTACGGCGGCCATGGTCACCCCGACGGTGCCGGCCACGCGGTAGCAGTAGACGTCGAGGTCGTCCTCGGTGACCACCGGACGTTCGGTGAGGTCGTCGCGCATGCCGCGGCAGAAGTCGAGCAGTGCCTCGCGGGGGAGCGGCCGGCGGGCGTCGACCTCGGCCAGCACCCGCGCCTCGCGCGACTGCGCCGGGCCGCCGCGCGCCCAGCGCTCGACGGCCTCGACCCGTGCCTCGGCCCCGGGCTGACCCTCGTCGACGGCGTCGTCGAGCGTGCGGAAGACAAGGTAGAGCCGGTACACGTCGTCGCGCACCTCGGCGGGCAGGAGCCGGCAGGCGAGCGCGAAGGTGCGCGCCACCCGGCGCGTCGTTTCCCGCGCCTCGGCCAGCGTTCCGTCAGGCGGCGAGCGGCGCACGCGCACGGTCCCTCTCGATCAGGTCGGCGGTGACCTCCGCTCCGAGCAGCACTCCCGGCACGCCCGCGCCCGGGTGGGTCCCGCCGCCGACGTAGTAGAGGCCGTCGACCGAGCGGTCGCGGTTGGGCTGGCGGAAGTAGGCCGACTGATGCAGCGTCGGCTCGACGGCAAAGGCGTTGCCGTCGACGGCGCCGAGCTCGGAGCGGAAGTCCTCGGGGGTCATGTCGTGCTCGGCGACGATCGAGTCGGCGAGGCCCTCGAGGCCGTAGGAGCGCTCGTAGTCGGTGACCAGGCGGTCGCGCAGCGGCCTGGCCTCGGTGCGCCAGTCGATCGGCGCGCGCAGGTTGGGCACGGGCAGCAGGACGTAGATCGAGTCCCCGCCCGGCGGGGCCATCCCCGGCTCGGTGCGCGAGGGGGTGTGCACGTAGGTCGAGAGCCGCTGCGGGACGGCACGCCCGCGCGTGACCTCGGCGATGGTCTCGCGGTAGTCGCGCCCGAGCATGAGGGTGTGATGGTGAAGCTGCGGGAAGGTGCGGTCGGTGCCGAGGAAGAGCAGGTAGCAGGACATCGTCGGGGTCAGGCGCCGCAGCGGAGCGGGCTTGTCGAGCAGCTCGTGGGTCGAGAGCACGTCGGCGTTCGAGACGACGACGTCGGCGGGGATGCGCTCGCCGTCGGCGAGGACGACGCCGCAGACCTCGCCGCCCCCCCCGCGACGGTCGCCGGAGCGCTCGATGTGCTCGACGGCGACCCCGCAGCGCACGTCGAGCGGCCGCGCCATGGCCTCGACGATCGAGTAGGTCCCGCCCTCGGCGTACCAGCCGCCGTCGGCCACCTGGAGGTAGACGAGCGCGGCGTAGATCGCGGGCACGCGGAACGGGTCGCCGCCGATGAACAGGGAGTGGAAGGAGAAGGCCTCGCGCACGCGCGGGTGGCGGAAGTAGCGCGCGACGAAGCGGTGCAGGGGCAGTGCGGCGCCGAGCCGCAGCATGGTCGGCAGCAGCGCGACGAAGTCGCGGGCGCGCAGAAAGGACTGGCGCCCGGCCGCGAGGATGCCCTCCTCGTAGATGGGGCGCACGGCTTCGAGGAAGTCGTCGAGGCGGGCGGCGTCGGCCGAGGAGAAGCGGGCGATCTCCTCCCGCAGCTGCTCCCGGTCGCTGCCGAAGTCGAGGTGGCGCTCGTCCTCGGCCCAGCGGATGCGGTAGAGCGGCTCGAGCCGGCGCAGCGTCACCTCGCGGTGGAGATCGAGGCCGCCGGCGGCGAAGGTCTCCTCGAGGACCCAGGGCATGGTCAGCAGCGACGGGCCCATGTCCCAGGTGAAGCCCCGGTCGCGCAGCTGGTAGGCGCGCCCGCCCGGGCGCTCGCGGCGGTCGACGACGGTGACCTCGTGGCCGGCGCCCTGGAGGCGCAGCGCCACTCCGAGTCCGCCCAGCCCGGCGCCGATGACGACGACCCTCATCGGGGACCGGCTCCGAGACGTCGGCGCATCCTCAAGGCCTATACGAAGGGACCGACGCGCCGGATCGCTTGCCACCGCGCCTCAGCGGACCACGAAATTGACGAGCTTCCCGGGCACGACCACGGTCTTGACGATCTGGCCGCCGTTGAGCTGCGCGGCGACACGCTCCGAGCCGAGGGCGAGACGCTCCTGCTCAGCCTCGGAGGCCTCGGCGGGGGCGGCGACGCGGTCGCGGAGCTTGCCGTTGACCTGCACGATCAGCTCGAAGGTCTCAGAGCTGAGCAGGGCGGGATCGGCCTCGGGCCAGGGCTGCTCCCACACGCGTGTGCCGGTCATGAGCTCGTAGACCTCGCTGCCGAGGTGGGGCGCGAAGGGGAAGACGAGCGAGCCCGCGGTCGCCACGGCGAAGCGCAGCTGCACGGTGCCCTCGGGCGAGGCGAGCAGGTCGTCCTTGTAGCGGTAGGCGTCGTTGACCAGCTCGATGATCGCGGCCAGCGCGGTGTTGAAGGCGAAGCGGTCGCGCAGGTCGGCGGTCACCTTGTCGATGGCCCAGTGGGCCTTGCGCAGGAGTGGGCTCGGTTGTCCATTGCCGGCGCCGTCGATCGTGGCGGCGCCTCTCTCGGGCTCGGCGATCTCGTCGCCTATCCGCCACAGGCGCGCGAGGAAGCGGTGGATCCCCCCGACACCTTCGTCCGACCAGTCGGCGCCCTGGTCGGGGGGGCCGATGTAGAGCATGTAGCAGCGCGTGGTGTCGGCGCCGTAGCGCTCGACGTAGTCGCGCGGCGAGATCACGTTGCCCCGGGACTTCGACATCTTCGCGCCCTCGCGCGTGATCATCCCCTGGGTGAACAGCCGCGCGAACGGCTCCTCGAAGCCGACGAGACCCAGATCGGCCAGCGCCTTGGTGAAGAAGCGCGCGTACATGAGGTGCAGGATCGCGTGCTCGACCCCGCCGATGTACTGGTCGACGGGCATCCAGCCGTCGAGGACCTCGCGGCCCCACGGCGCCTCGCCGTTGCGCGCGTCGCAGTAGCGCAGGAAGTACCACGAGGAGTCGACGAAGGTGTCCATGGTGTCGGTCTCGCGGCGAGCGGGGCCGTCGCAGCTCGGGCAGGTGGTCTCGACCCAGTCGGTGGCCGCGGCGAGCGGCGAGCGGCCCTTGGGGGCGTAGTCCTGGATGTCGGGCAACTCGACCGGGAGCTGGTCGTCGGGCACGGGGACGAGTCCGCAGCGCTCGCAGTGGACGATCGGGATCGGACAGCCCCAGTAGCGCTGGCGCGAGAGCAGCCAGTCGCGCAGCCGGAAGTTGACCGAGCGCCGGCCGCGATCCTCGTCGGCGAGCCAGTCGACGATCGCGTCGAAGGCGACGCGGTTGTGCTCGCCGTCGAAGCGGCCGGAGTTGACCATCTGTCCGTCACCTGAGTAAGGAAGGAGCGTGGGACTCTCTCCCCCCTCTTCGATCGGCGCGCGCACGACCTCGCGGATCGGCAGCTCGAAGGCCTGCGCGAACTCGTGGTCGCGCTCGTCGTGTGCGGGTACGGCCATGATCGCGCCGGTGCCGTACTCCATCAGCACGTAGTCGGCGACGTAGACGGGGATCTCCTCGCCGTTGACCGGGTTGGTCACGGTCCGGCCGAGGGCGATGCCCGTCTTCTCCCCCAACTCCGAGCCGCGCTGCTCCGAAGGCTCGGCCGCGGCGCGCTCGACGTAGGAGCGGACCTCGGGCGAGTCGTTCAGCCTGAGCACGTCGGGATGCTCGGGCGCGAGCACAAAGAAGGTCGCCCCGAACAGGGTGTCGGGGCGCGTGGTGAAGACAGGATAGTCGGTGCCGAGCTCCTCGCAGCGGAAGACGACCTCCGCCCCGTGCGAGCGGCCGATCCAGTTGCGCTGCATGGTCTTGACGTGCTCGGGCCAGTCGAGCGAGTCGAGGTCGTCGAGCAGCCGGTCGGCGTAGTCGGTGATGCGGAAGAACCACTGCTCGAGCTGCTTCGAGACCACCGGCGTTCCACACCGCTCGCAGACGCCGTCCTTGGCCTGCTCGTTGGCGAGCACGGTCTCGTCGGTCGGACACCACTTGACCGCCGCATCGCGGCGGTAGGCAAGCCCCTGCTCGAACAGCCGCAGGAAGAGCCACTGCGTCCAGCGGTAGTACTCGGGCTCGTGGGTGGCCAGCTCGCGCGACCAGTCGATCGACACGCCCCACGAGCGGAACTGCCGCCGGAACTCGGCGATCGAGGCGTCGGTCGACTCGCGCGGATGGCGGCCGGTCCGGATCGCGTGATTCTCGGCGGGCAGGCCGAAGGCGTCGTAGCCCATGGGATGCAGGACGCGCTCGCCCCGGCGGCGGCGGAAGTGCGCGAGCGCGTCGCCGATCGCGTAGCACTTGAGATGCCCCATGTGGGGCTCGCCGGAGGGGTAGGGCAGCATCTCGAGGACGTAGGAGGTGGCGGGCTTGCTGCTGCCGCCGTCGAGCTCGGGCGCGTTCGAGACCTCCCAGGTCCGCTCGTCCGCCCACACGCGCTGCCACCGCGGCTCGATCTCCTGGGGCTCGTAGCGGCGCATCGTGGTGAGGTTACCGGCGTGCAAACACGCTCATGGCCTGCGCCGACCCGCTCCCCGGGGAGGCTCGGCCGCAGCGCCCGAACGGCACGGACCGCCGGTTGCGGGGCGCCGGTCGCTGCGGTAGCGTGGCCGCCTGATGAGGGCGGGAGAGAGTTCGACTCGGGAACCGCTCCGGCGTGCGCGTGGGGCGCTCGCCGCCGGCGCATGCCTCGCCGCGGCCGCGCTAGCGGGTTGCAGCACCGTCGATCCCTACGAGATCACCTGCCGCGAGCTCACCACCAGCCCGGACAAACTGAGGGAGACCTCGCTCAAGCTCGCCGGGAGCAACGTGCAGGCCAAGATCCGCTACCAGGAGGAGATCACGCGGATCTGCGCCGATGCACCGGAGGACTTCCGGCCCGTGCAGCGGGTGAAGCCGGAGGAGTAGGGCGGCTCGCTCGTTCCGTCGGCGTTTTATTGTGCCGCTACTGCCCGAAGACCGCCAAGGGAGCGGCCTCCGAGAGTGGAGCTAGCCGGGCTCGAACCGGCGACCTCCTGCGTGCCACGCAGGCGCTCTCCCAGCTGAGCTATAGCCCCGAACTCATACTCACAGGCCCAGTTTATACCCACCGTCTGGTTGTTCTTCGAAGGCGCCAGACGCAGGGAGACCGCGTGACGTCCCGCGACGAGCGAGGCCGGGAGGAGATAGCAGGTGTCGAGCTCGAGGCAGTAGGCGGCGAGGGCATCGATCTC
>JBBSNG010000022.1:0-18819 GCA_038232755.1 Solirubrobacterales bacterium
CCGAAGCCGCGCAGGTCGGGGCAGATGACCCGGTAGCGCTCGGCCAGCGGGCCGATCACGTCGCGCCACTCGTACCAGTGTTGGGGCCAGCCGTGCAGGAGCACCAGCGGCTCACCCGCGCCGGCCTCGGCGACGTGCAGACGCACGCCGCCCGCCTCGATCCAGCGGTGCTCGACGCCGTCGACGTGGGGAAGGGGCAGGGTCATCCCGCCCTCGCACCCTACCGTGGCGCGGTTTCACCCTCCCGTCTCGAAGCGGTGGCGAAGTCGTCACACGAGCGTGCCCACGACGTCCGATCCGACCCTTAGCTTGCCTCCAGCCAGGAAGACCGAGACACGCACGAGAATCAGGAGCCCAGGCCATGGACAAGGATCAGGAGAAGGCGGCAAAGGCGCGCGAGTCGGCCCTCGGAAACGCGCTCGGGCAGATCGAGCGCGACTTCGGCAAGGGCTCGATCATGCGCATGGGCGACCCGCGGGCCGCGGTCCGGGTCTCGACGATTCCGAGCGGAGCGCTCTCGCTCGACCTCGCGCTCGGGGTCGGCGGGCTGCCGCGTGGGCGCATCGTCGAGATCTTCGGGCCGGAGTCGTCGGGTAAGACGACGCTCGTCTACCACGTCCTCGCCGAGGCCCAGCGCCAGGGCGGCACGTGTGCATTCCTCGACGCCGAGCACGCCATGGACCCTCAGTACGCCAAGCGCATCGGCGTCGACGTCGACGAGATGCTCGTCTCCCAGCCCGACTACGGCGAGCAGGCGCTCGAGATCGCCGACGTGCTCGTCCGGTCGGGGGCGATCGACGTGGTCGCCGTCGACTCCGTCGCCGCGCTCACCCCCAAGGCCGAGCTCGAGGGTCAGATGGGCGACCAGACCGTCGGCCTCCAGGCCCGCATGATGAGCCAGGCCACGCGCAAGCTCGCCGGCAACCTCAACCGGGCCGGCACGCTCTGCCTGTTCACCAACCAGATCCGCGAGAAGATCGGGGTCATGTTCGGCTCGCCGGAGACCCAGCCGGGTGGACGGGCGCTCAAGTTCTATTCCTCGATGCGGCTCGACATCCGCCGCATCGAGACCCTCAAGGAGGGAACGGAGGCGGTCGGCAACCGAGTCCGGGTCAAGGTCGTCAAGAACAAGGTCGCCGCGCCGTTCCGCCAGGCCGAGTTCGACATCGAGTACGGCGAGGGCATCTCCACCGAGGGCTGCCTGATCGACCTCGGCATCGAGAACAAGATCGTCACGAAGTCGGGCTCGTTCTTCTCGCTGGGTGACGAGCGGCTCGGCCAGGGGCGCAACAACGCCAAGGCCTACCTGCGCGAGCACCCTGCCGTCGCCGAGACCATCGAAACGCGCATCTACGAGGCTCTGGGCGCGGAGCAACGCGGGGCGCCGGTCGGGAGTACGAGCGGCGCGGCCGCCGCTCCCGCCGAGGCGGCGACGAACGGTGTCGCGAACGGCACCGAGACCGCTGCGGCCCCGGTGCGCCAGGCGGCCTGAGCGCAGCCGAGGCAGACGGCCTGAGGTCGATGGCGCCTCCGGCGTCCCGCACCGACGAGGAGGCGGGGGGCCGGAGAGCGCTCGAGTTGACCTGGCGTGCCCTCTCGCGGCGCGCCCACACGGTGGCCGAGATACGGGGCATGCTCGAGCGGCAGGGAGTCGAGCCAGACGCGGCGGCCGCGGCGCTCGAGGAGGTGGCGTCTTCGGGGTATCTCGACGACGCCGACTACGCGCGCCGGTTCGCCGAGGACCGGCGGCGGCTCGACGGCTGGGGGCGAGAGCGCATCGCGCGCGATCTCGGTCGGCGCGGGGTGGCGGACGAGCTCGTGGACCGAGCCCTCGAGGACCACGGCACGGAGCATGAGCTCGAGGCCGCGTGCGCCCTGCTGGCCCAGCGACTCCCGGCCGCGCCGGCCGACGACCGCGCCCGCCAGCGAGCGCTCGGCTTGCTCGTACGCCGCGGCTATGCGGCCGAGGTCGCCTACGCGGCCGTGCGTCGCCACGGGCGCGAGCGATAGAGCTCGACTGCGCCCGGCGGCCGCTCTCGCCCGAGGTTGATGCTCGCGCGCGGCGGTACTAACCTTGGGTCGAACCGGCCGAGTCGGCCGCCGTAGGTGAACTTCCTGCAAATGCGCTTTCAAGAGCTATCGAGATGACACGCACGGAACACTCAGAGGACGAGCCGGGGGGAGCGAGCTAGAGCGTCCCAGCCGTACGTGCGCGGTCGTCCTGGCCGCGCGGACCCAAAAGCGCAAGCTGCAGGTGCCTGCGGACCGGCTCCCGCCGGATCGAACGGATTTCGAGCGCCGCGTCCACGGACGTGGGAACGAGGAGGCACCCGAGATGGAGATCGTGTTGGTCCTTCTGGCGGTGCTCGCGACCGGGGCCGCGGTGACCGCAGTCGCCACGACGCACCGGGCGCGCGGACTGAGGGCGCAGAGCGGCGCGCTCGGCGCCGACCCTGCAGGCGACGCGGGCTCGGGGTCGTCCCCGGGCGTCGCCCTGACCGCGCCCTCGTCCGGCATCGGGGCCCTCGAGGAGAGCCCCGATGCCGCTGCCGGCCCTTCGACCGCTGACCTGCGCGAACAGCTCGACCTCGAGCTCGTCCAGCGCCGCGCCGAGGTCGGGCGGATCGAGGAGCGGCTGCTGGGCAAGGAGCAGTCGATCGACGTCAGGACCGCAGATCTCGAGCGCCGTGAGCAGGCCATCGCCGATCGCCAGCGCAACCTCGAGCGCAGCCAGGAGGAGATCAAGGGCGCTCGCCGCGACCAGCTGCGCGAGCTCGAGCGGATCGCCGGCCTGACCGCGGGCCAGGCCAAGCAGCTCATGCTGCGAGAGCTCGAGGATGAGCTCGAGCACGACAGCGCGCGCAAGATCCGCCAGGCCGAGGAGGAGGCGAGGCAGGAGGCCGACCGCCGGGCCCGCAGCATCCTCGCCACCTCGATGCAGCGCCTCGCCGCCGGCCACGCCGCGGAGACCACCGTCTCCGTCGTGCAGCTGCGCTCCGACGATCTCAAGGGCCGCATCATCGGCAAGGAGGGGCGCAACATCCGCTCGCTCGAGACCCTCACGGGCATCGACTTCATCGTCGACGACACTCCGTCGACCGTCGTCCTCTCCGGCTTCGACGGCGTGCGCCGCGAGATCGCCCGGATCACCCTCGAGAAGCTGCTCGAGGACGGGCGCATCCACCCTGCCCGGATCGAGGACGCCTACGACCAGGCCGTGTCCGAGATGGAGAGCCACATCGTCGAGGTCGGCGAGCAGGCGGTCTTCGACGCCGAGGCCGGCTCCCTCCACGCCGAGCTGGTCAAGCTGCTCGGCAAGCTGCGCTACCGCACGAGCTACGGCCAGAACGTGCTCGCCCACTCGGTCGAGTGCGCGAACCTGGCCGGCACGCTCGCCGCGGAGCTCGGCGCCAACCCGAAGACCGCCCGCCGCGCGGCGCTGCTGCACGACATCGGCAAGGCCGTCACGCACGAGATCGAGGGCCCGCACGCCCTGGTCGGCGGCGACATCGCCCGTCGCTACGGCGAGACCGGGGCCGTCGCCCACGCCATGGAGGCCCACCACAACGAGGTCGAGCTCCAGACCATCGAGGCCGTCGTCGTGCAGGTCGCCGACTCGCTCTCGGGCGCGCGCCCCGGCGCCCGCGGAGAATCGCTCGAGCACTACGTCAAGCGCCTGCGCGACCTCGAGGGCATCGCCACCCGCCACCCCGGCGTCGACAAGGTCTTCGCCATGCAGGCCGGCCGCGAGGTGCGAGTGATCGTCAGCCCCGACGACATCGACGACGACGCCGCGGCACTCCTCTCACACGCCATCGCCCGCGACGTCGAGAAGGAGCTCGAGTACCCGGGTCAGATCAAGGTCACGGTCATCCGCGAGAGCCGCGCCGTGGACTACGCCAAGTAGAGATGAGTGTGCCCTCACCCAACGGTGGCTGCGGCGCTGAGGGATTCCCTATCGAGGGGCTCCCTGAGCGAGCGCAGCGAGCGTACCCGAGAGAGGGGATCCCTCAGCGCCGCTACCACCTGACCACCTTCGGCTGCCAGATGAACGAGCACGACTCCGAGCGGATGAAGGGGATGCTCGAGTCGCTCGGCTACTCCGAGGCGCCGGCGCGCGACGAGGCCGATCTCATCCTCTTCAACACCTGCTCGATCCGCGAGTCCGCCGACAACCGCTTCGTCGCCCACCTGGGCGAGGCCAAGCGGCTCAAGGGCGAGGATCCGAACCGGGTGGTCGGGGTGGGCGGGTGCTGGTCGCAGTCGATGAAGGAGCGCGTGTTCGAGCGCTTCCCGTTCGTCGACGTCGCCTTTGGCCCCGGGCAGATCCCCAAGCTCGCCGAGTTCCTGACCAGCGACTCGCTGACCGCGCAGGGCTACTTCGAGTTCGAGGGCTTCTCGGGGCATCTCCCGATGAAGCGCTCGCGGGAGTTCCAGGGCTGGGTGCAGATCTCCGTGGGCTGCAACTGCCGGTGCGCCTACTGCATCGTTCCGTCCACGCGCGGTCGGGAGGTGAGCCGTCTCCCGGGTGAGCTCGTGGCCGAGGCCGAGCGCCTCGCCGCCGACGGCGTGCGCGAGGTCACCCTGCTCGGGCAGAACGTCAACTCCTACGGGCGCGACCTGCGCGGCGAGGAACGAGCGAGCTTCGCCGAGCTGCTGACCATGGTCGACGGGATCGAGGGGATCGACCGCATCCGCTACACGAGCCCCCACCCCAAGGACATGCGCGAGGACGTGGTCCGCGCCCACGCCGACCTTCCCGCGCTGTGCGAGCACATCCACCTTCCGCTCCAGTCCGGTTCCAGTCGGATCCTCAAGGCCATGCGACGTACCTACGACCGCGCGCGCTACCTCGACCGCGTGGACCTGATCCGCGAGCACGTCCCCGACTGCGCCCTGACCACCGACATCATCGTCGGCTTCCCGGGCGAGACCGAGGCTGACTTCGAGGACACCCTCGCCGTGGTCGAGGAGGTCGGCTACGACTCCGCGTTCACCTTCGTGTTCTCCCCGCGGCGGGGCACCGAGGCCGCCGACCTCGACGGTCAGCTCACGCATGCGGTCAAGCGCGAGCGGATGGACCGCCTCGTCGAGGCGGTGCAACGGCGGGCCACCGAGCGGGCCCAGCGGTTCGTGGGACGGACGATGGAGGTCCTCGTCGAGGGTCCGTCGCGCAAGAACCCCGACCGGCTGCGCGGGCGCACGCGCCACAACAAGACCGTCCACTTCGCGGCCGAGCCCGGCGCCCAGCCCGAGCCGGGAGAGCTCGCCGAGGTCGAGATTCTCAGCGCCACCAGCACCACGCTCGCCGGCGAGACCCGATCGCTCGCCGGGGCGCGCTGACGGGCGAGGCCGCCGACAGGGGCCGACCGCGCGCCGAGGTTCTGGCAATCTTCGGTCCGACGGGCGTCGGGAAGACCGCCGTAACCCTTGCGCTCGCCGATCGCCTGCGCGAGGCCGGAGAACACCCGGTCGCCATCTCCGCCGACGCCCTTCAGGTCTACGCCGGGCTCGAGATCCTCACCGCGGCGCCGACCGCGGCCGACCATGCACGCCTCGAGCACCGGCTGGTCGGCTGGCTTGACGTCGCCGAGACCTTCTCGGCCGGCGAGTTCATGCCGCTCGCCCACCGCGAGATCGACGCGGCGCTCGCGGCCGGACGGCGCCCGATCGTGGTCGGAGGCACGGGGCTCTACCTGCGCGCCGCCCTCACCGACCTGGATCTGCGCCCGCCGCCCGCGGCTGGGGTCCGTGAGCGCCTCGAAGCCCGGCTGGCCGCGCACGGCGTCGCTGCGCTGCACGCCGACCTCGAGGCGCAGGCCCCTGAGACGGCCGCCCGCATCGACCCGGCCGATCGCAGCCGGGTGGTGCGCGCCCTCGAGCTGCTCGCCTCCGGCCTCGATCCGCGCGCCGAGCGCCCGGGAGAGGGGTCGCAGCTCTGGACCACCGAGACCCGCCGTCCCACCCTGCTCTGCGGCCTCGTGGCCGATCGCGAGACTATGTACCAGCGGATAGGGCGCAGGGTCGACGACATGGTGGCGGCCGGGGCGATCGACGAGGTTCGCCGCGCGGACGAGGCCGGCGCCTCTGTGACCGCACGAGCGGCGCTCGGCTTCGACGAGCTGCTGGCCGGTGACGTCGAGGGAATGAAGCGGCGCACGCGCCACCTGGCCAAGCGTCAGCTCACCTGGATGCGCAAGCTCGGCGGCCTTCAAACCGTCGAGGTCGCCCGACGCGAACCCGACGAGGTGGCGGCCGAGTTGGCGCATCTCTATAGTGCCGCGCCGAACGAGCGAGCGCCCGTCAGGTGACGTCCGCACCCCGGCCACTCGACGACCACGCCCAGGGGCGCCGACCGCGCCGCCGCGAGGCCCTCAGAACGTTGCCGCCCTCCATCTCGACATCCGTTCACGCCCACCCCGTGCCATGACCTTCGAGAAGTGGCAGGCCCTCGGCAACGACTACCTGATCGTCGAGCACGGCGAGCTCCCCTTCGAGCTGACCGCGGAGCGTGTGCGCCGGTTGTGCGCCCCGCACACCGGAGTCGGCTCCGACGGCGTCCTCCTGCTCTCGGAACCCACCGAGCGCGGCTACGTGGCGCGGCTGCGCATCTTCAACCCCGATGGCTCGGAGGCCGAGCTCTCCGGCAACGGGGCGCGCGAGGCCATCCTCTACCTGCGCCGCTCGGGCTGGGTCGACCACGACGTCTTCTCGATCGAGACCGCAGCGGGGGAGATCCGGCCGCAGATCACCGGGAAGACCACCTGCACGGTCGACATGGGCCGCGCCCGCCTGCGCTCGCGCGACTTCCCCTCGGGCGGCGACGACGGGCTCGGCACGGTGAGCGCGGGCGGGCGCGAGCTGGCATTCCAGCACGTCTCGATCGGCAACCCCCAGTGCGCGATCGAGGTCACCGGCGGTGAGGCGCTCGAGGCGCTCGACCTGGGAGACCTCGGGCCGCCGATCGAGGCCAACGTCGAGCTCTTCCCGAATCGCACCAACGTCTCCTTCTGGCGCCGCGACGAGGACTCGGTCCTCAGCGCGCGGATCTTCGAGCGCGGAGTCGGGGAGACGCTCTCCTCGGGCACGGGCGCGTGCGGCGCGGCCGTGGCCGCCGTCCTGCGTGGCGCCGAGAGCCCGGTGACCGTGCGCCTCGACGGCGGCGAGCTCGAGGTCGAGGTGGGCGAGGACCTCGGGGTGAGGCTGACGGGCTGGGCCGTGCCGGTCTACCGCGGTCAGCTGAGCGACGACCTGGTGGAGGAGCTGCATGCGGCCTAGCCAGCGCCTCAGTCGGATCCCGCCGTACCTGTTCGCCGAGCTCGAGCGCAAGATCGCCGACAAGCGCGCCCAGGGCGTCGACGTCATCAGCCTCGGGATCGGCGACCCCGACACCCCGACGCCGTCGTTCGTGGTCGACGCGCTCTCCCGGGGCGCCGCCGACCCGGGAACCCACCAGTACCCCTCGAACCGCGGCCGCGGGGAGTTCCGCGACGGCGTGGCCGCCTTCTACGCGCGCCGCTTCGGCGTCGAGCTCGATCCCGCCACCGAGGTCGTGCCCGCGCTGGGGGCCAAGGAGTGCATCTTCAACCTCAGTCTGGCGTTTCTCGATCCCGGCGATCTCGCCCTCGCCGCCGATCCGGGCTACCCGGTCTACACGGGCGGACCGCTCCTGGCCGGTGCCGAGCCCTTCCTCGTCCCGCTCGTGCCCGAGCGCGGCTTCGCGCCCGACCTGGGCGCGATCCCCGCCGAGGCCCGCGAGCGAGCCCGGCTACTCTACCTCAACTACCCCAACAACCCCACCGGCGCGGTCGTCCCCGACGGACTGTTCGCCGAGGTCGTCGAGTTCGCGCGCGCCCACGATCTTCTCGTCGTCCACGACGCCTCGTACACGGAGACGACCTTCGACGGCTACGTGGCTCCGAGCTTCCTGGCCACGTCGGGCGCCAAGGAGGTCGGCGTCGAGGTCTTCTCGCTCTCCAAGGGCTACAACATGACCGGCTGGCGGACGGCCGCGATCGTCGGCAACGCCGACGCCCTCGAGAGCTACTGGCGACTCAAGACCAACATCGACTCGGGCATGTTCGAAGCCGTCCAGCTCGCGGCGGTGGCGGCCCTCGGGCCCGAGGGCGACGAGGCGGCGCGGGGCATGAGCGCGGTCTACGAGCGCCGCCGCGACCTCGTCTGCGACGCGCTGGCCGAGATCGGCGTGGCCGTCACCCGGCCGAAGGGGACGATCTATATCTGGGCGCCGGTGCCGGCCGGCCACAGCTCGGCCTCGTACTGCGAGATGGTGCTCGAGGAGTCGGGCGTGGTCGTCTCCCCGGGCGGCGCCTATGGGCCGAACGGCGAAGGCTTCTTCCGCATCTCGCTGACCATCGACGACGACCGTCTGCGCGAGGCCGTCGAGCGGCTGCGCTCGAGCCTCGGCGGCGCGGAAGGGCAGGCGGCATGAACTACTGCGGGATAGCGGTCGGGCACGAGCTCCAGCAGCTCTGTCGGGTCGAGGAGATGCGCACCGACGATCCCCCGATCCGCCTGCGCGCGACCTTCTACGAGCCCGGCTCGCCGGCCGAGGTCGTCCAGGAGATCGCCTCGTTGGGCGACGTCGTGGTCGCGGTCGGAGCACCGCAGGGCGAGCCGATCGAGGACCGTGAGCTGCGCGTGTGCGACGCGGCCCTGCGCCGCCGCGGCGTGGCCCCCCGCCCGGTGGTCGAGGCCGGTCTCGCCCTCTTTGACGCGCTCGAGGACCTCAACCTCTTCCTGCCCGACTCCGCCCTCGACGCCGACCCCGGCCCCGACGGCGAGCAGGAGGGAACCGTCGACGAGGGCATGTTCCGCGAGGCTGCGCTTTTCGAGGTCAACGTCGACGCCGTCTTCTGCGCGCTCCAGGGCCGTCGCGTGCCCGCGCGCCGCCACCCGCTCGGCGTGCTGACCCGGATCGACGAGCTGACCGAGGACCGCGTCGAGGACCCCGGCGGCGACCTCTGGAGCCGGCGCATCGAGGAGATCGAGGCGGCGGCGGCGGCTCTCTGCGCACACCGCTACGCGGTCGGTCACGCCGCCTGGCTGGGGGACCCCGAGGAGGGGGTCGTGGTCATGCCGGGCTTCCGCCCGCCCGGGGTGTTCTCGAGCGAGGGCGTGATCCCGCGCGTGCCCCGGCGGCGGCTGGCCGCCCGTCGCGCCGAGGCCGCTCCGGCGCCGGATGAGCCCGGCGCGCCGGAGCCTGCTCCGGACGAGCCGGCGCTGTAGCCGGCCGCACCGGCCCGGGCTCGCGGATCAGCTCGAAGGGGCGGGCGCCGGGGCGAACGGCTCGCGGCCCGGCCGGCGCAGGCTGAGGTAGCACTCCGGGTGGCGCAGAGGGGCGAACCCGTGCGGCGTATAGAGGTCGTGCGCGTCGGCCGTGCCCAGGAGCACGTTGCGCGCGCCGCTCACCCGCGGATGCGCGAGCACCGCCTCGACGATCTGGGTCCCGATGCCGCGGCCGCGGTGGCTGCGCAGCACGAACACGTCCGCCACCCAGGCAAAGGTCGCCCCGTCGGTGACGGCGCGGGCGAACCCGACCTGGCCACCGGCCAGGTACGCGCCAAAGGCGATCGACCCCTCGATGGCGCGGTCGACGACCTCGCGGGAGATGCCGAGCGCCCAGTAGGACTCGCGGCTCAGGAAGCCGTGGACGGCCTCGCGATCGAGGCGGGCAGGGTCGGTGGAGATCTCGACGGGCTCGGTGGTGGCGGGCATCGAGGTCGCACGGTAGCCGGGCGCAGTCCCACGAGCCCGTCCGGGCGGACGCTCCTCGCAGCCGCGTGAGACGCCTACACTCAGCGGAGATGACCGACACGGGCGGGCCCAACGGTGCGCAAGCTCGTCGCGGCGAGGGCATCCGCAATCCGCGTGCGCGCCAGCGGGCGCTGCTCATCGCCGCGGGGCCGGACGAGCCCGACCTCTCGGAGCTGCGCGAGCTGCTGCGCACCGCGCGGGTCGCGGTGGCCGGCGAGCTGACCCAGCGCCGCCCCCGTCCCGATCCCGACCGCTACCTGGGCCGGGGTAAGCTCACCGAGCTCAAGGCGGCGATCAAGGACGCGGACGCCAACCTGATCGCCTGCGACGACGAGCTCGTGCCGCGCCAGGAACGCAACCTCGAGCAGGAGATCGGCGTGCCGGTGATCGATCGCACCGCGATCATCCTCGACATCTTCGCCGACCACGCCAACTCGGCCGAGGGCAAGCTCCAGGTCGAGCTCGCCCAGCTCGAGTACAACCTCGCGCGCATGCGGGGGCTATGGACCCACCTCGAGCGCCTCGGTGCCGGGCGCATGGACGGCGGCATCGGCACCCGGGGGCCGGGGGAGACCCAGATCGAGACCGACCGCCGGCTGGCCCGCGACCGCATCACCGCGCTCAAGCACCGCCTCGAGCGCACCCGGGCGACCCGCTCGACCATGCGCAGCGAGCGCGAGCGCGCGCACCTGCCCACCGTCGCTCTCGCGGGGTACACCAACGCCGGCAAGTCGACCCTGCTGAACGCGCTCACCGGCGCCACCGCCGGAGTGCGCGATCGGCTCTTCCACACCCTCGACCCCACGACCCGCTCGTTCGCGATCTCGGGCCGCGACTACCTGCTGACCGACACCGTCGGGTTCATCCGCAAGCTCCCCCATCAGCTCGTCGAGGCCTTCGGGGCGACGCTCGAGGAGACCCTGCGCGCCGACCTGATCGTGCACGTGGTCGACGCCTCGGCGCCGCAGGAGGAGATGGAGGAGATGATCCACGCCGTCGAGGACGTGCTCGCGGGGATCGGCGCGGCGGAGCGGCCGCAGCTGCTCGCCCTCAACAAGGTCGACATGCTCGAGGTCGAGCGCCGGCGCGAGCTCTCCTTTCGTCACCCACGGGCCACCCAGGTCTCGGCCGCGACCGGCGAGGGGCTCGACGAGCTGCGCGCGGCCATCGAGGCGGAGTTCCTGCGCACCCTGCGCCCGATGGACCTGCTCGTGCCCTACAGCGAGGGCGGGCGCCTGGGCGAGCTGCACGACCTCGCCGGCGCGCTCGAGCGCGAGGACACCCCCGAGGGCGCGCGGGTCCACGCGCGCGTCCCCGCGGCGGTGGCGGCGCGCTTCGAGCGGTTCCTCGTCGCCGCGGACGGCGACGGGATCTCCCCGCCGGCGGGCTCAGCGCCGGCCTCCGACGGTCCCCTCGGCGACGAGCCGGCGCGCGCCGCCCGCGAGTGATCCTCGCCTACACGCGGCTCCACGAGGACGCGCGGCCGCCGGTCCGGGCTCATCAGGGGGACGCGGGCTACGACCTGCATTCCGCCGAGTCGGCGACGCTCGGGCCGGGAGAGCGCGCAAGCGTCGGCACGGGTCTCGCCCTCGCCATCCCCGCCGGGCTCGCCGGGCTCGTACTGCCGCGCTCGGGCCTGGCCATGCGTCACGGGATCGCGCTGGTCAACGCCCCCGGCCTGATCGACTCCGCCTATCGTGGCGAGTTGCGGGTGCTCCTGCTCAACACCGACCGGCGCGAGTCGTTCGAGGTCGGGATCGGGGATCGGATCGCCCAGCTCCTGCTGGTCGCGCTCGCGGGTCCCGAGCTGCGAGAGGTGCCGTCGCTCGACGAGACCGCGCGCGGCTTGGGCGGGTTCGGCTCGACGGGGCGGTGAGGTAGCACACGGCGATCGAGGCGCCGGTCTGGAGAACGCCGTCTCAGACCCCCGCCGCCCGGCGCGCGCTCCCGTGGGCGGCGTCCTCCATGGCGTCGTCGAGCGGCTCGAGCGCGATTCCGAGCGCCAGCTCCACGAGCCGATCGGCGAGCCAGGTGTTCTTGGGCAGGAGCGGCCCGTGCAGGTAGGTGCCGATCACGCTTCCACGGCGCACGCCCTCCAATCCGTCGCGACCGTTGTTGCCATGGCCGGAGAGAACGCGCCCGAGCGGCTCCTCGTCCGCGTCCAGATAAGTCCGTCCGCCGTGGTTTTCGAAACCCGCGATCACCCGGGGCCCGGTGCCGAGATCGGCCTCGATCGCGCAGTTGCCGATCAGCCGGGGCCCCGGCTCGCGCACCGTCTCGAGACCGACGAGGCCGACGCCGGGGATCGTCCGTTCGCCGAGCTGATAGGAGCGACCGAGCAGCTGGTAGCCGCCGCAGACCGCGAGCACCACGGCCCCGCGCTCGGCCGCGGCGTGGAGGGCGTCGCGCTTGGTCGCGACCATGTCCTCGGCCACGGCGATCTGGTCGCGATCTTGGCCGCCTCCCATGTAGAACAGGTCATGCGCGGCCGGATCGAGCGGCTCGCCCAACGAGCTCGCTGAGAGCTCGAAGCCCATGCCGCGCCAGCCGCATCGCGCGCGCAGGACCTGGATGTTCCCGCGGTCGGCGTAGATGTTCATGAGCTCCGGGTAGAGCGCGCAGACGCGCAGGCTCGCACTCACGACGCTGGAGCCTCGAGCATTAGGACCGTCGAGCCGACGTAGGTCTCGGTCTCGGGGACGAGCCGGTCGGGCAGTCGGCGCAGGCCGCGAGCGATCGCGGCGGCGGCCATCTCGGCCGGCGGGAAGACCGACAGGCGGATCGTCGCCGCCACCTCGACCGGCTCGCCCGACGGCGCCGTGGCGCAGCGGAGGCGGTCGATGGCCACGGTCCGCTCGTCGTCGGGCTCGTCGAGCTCGCGCACGCTGAACGGGGTGCTGGCCAGCGTCCACCCCTCGCGCGCGCCCATGTCGGGCAGCGGCGGCAAGGAGTCAGCGGCGGGCAGGCCCGCGAACGGGTCGGCCAGCGCGGGGGCGAACAGGCCGCCGGGCTCGAGGTGGTCGACCACGCGGGCAAGCATGGCGTCGCGGCCGGCGGCGTCGCCGAGCAGCTGGACCACCTGCATCGGGGCGAGCACGAGCCCGAAGCGGCGCTCGAGGGCAAAGGCGCGCGCGTCGGCGCACACGGCTTCAAGGTCGAGGCCGCCTTCGCGGGCGCGCGCCGCGCTGGCCTCGACGAGGGCGGGGTCGGAGTCGAGGGCGACGATCTCGTGTCCGCTCGCGGCGAGGTCGAGGGCGACACGTCCCGTGCCCGCGCCGAGGTCGAGGACCGGCCCCTCCGCGCGTCCGGCCAGCTCTCGCCAGAGCGGCAGGTCGGCCTCGTAGCCGCCGCACTCGACGTCGTGCCAGGCCACGTCGAGGTCGAACGGGGGAGAGGAGGAGCGGGCTCGCACTCGCGGCGCCCTCATCAAGACCGCCGCCTCGCGCCTGCGCGCTCCGGCACCACGATCCGCACCTGGCGCTCGCCCAGTCGCACCGTCACCGGCAGCTCACCGATCGGGTCGCCGTCAGCGTAGACCGCGAACGGACGGTCGGCGCGGATCTCGATCGTCCGGCCGGTCAGGAAGACCGCCTGCGGCTCGCCGACGTGGGTACCGCGGAAGACCTTCGGCATCATGCGCAGGAAGCGCAGTCGCGAGTGCTGCTCGACCAGCAGCACGTCGAGCAGGCGGTCATCGAGCTGGGCGTGGGGGATGAGCATCATGCCGCCGCCGTAGGCCTTCGAGTTGCCGACCGCGACCGAGTAGCCGGTGAACCCATGGGACCGTCCGTCGACCGTCACGTCGAAGTGGGCGTGGCGCCACGAGGCGAGCGCCTTGAGCGCGGCGTAGAGGTAGACCGCGTTGCCGCGCAGGCGCGACTCGTTGGCGATCCGGTTGGCCTCCGAGTCGAAGCCGAGGCTGGCGATCCCCAGAAACGGCGCGCCGTTCACCTCGCCCACGTCGATCGCTCGCGCGCGCCCCTCGAGCACCACCGCCACCGCCTCGACGGGCCGGCTCGGGATCTCGAGCACGCGCGCGAGGTCGTTGCCCCGGCCCGCGGGAACGATCGCGAGCTCGGTCTGCGTGCCTCGCACCGCCCCGGCGATCGAGGCCACATGCCCGTCACCGCCGACCGCCACCACCGTCTCTCCGCCGGCCTCGGCTATCTCTCGGGCGAGCTCGACGGCGTGGGTGGCGCTCCGCGAGCTGAGCGCTCGGTAACGCGTCCCCCGTCGTTCGAGCTCGGCGCACGCGGCCTCGAGCGCCCTGCGTCCGCGCCCTGCGCCCGCGACGGGGTTGGCGATGAGGGCGAGTGCGCGGTCGGGCACGGGCGGTGAGTCTAAGCCGCCCGTGCGGTCGCTACGACGGCGCGCTCCAGCCGCGCTCGGCGATCGCCGCGGCGACCTCGGCCGGGCGATCGGTGACCACGTAGGCGTCGACGATGGCCCCGTCGGCGTTGATGGTGATCGACAGGCCCGACTCCGTGGTGCGGACCTTGGAGATCGCTGCCACCGGCCGGCCGGAGCCCATCCGCGGCTTGACGCGGCCGGTGGCCACGCTGTGGACGCCCTCGAGGTCGGCCAGGCCGTCGAGCAGGCGGCGGTAGCCCTTGGTCGAGGAGTGCTTGTGGTGGGTTCTGCGAGCCATGACCGTCTCCCATGATGGCGGCGGAAAGAGGATCGACCCCGGATACGCTTACTCGCGTGGACGACACCGCCCGACGCGAACGGCGCGCAGAGGCCCGGCGCCGCTCCGAGGCTCACCAACGGCGGGTCGTGGTCGCGGCCGGCGGGAGCATCGTGCTCGCACTGGTGGTCATCGTGCTCGTCTCCGCCTGGGGCACCGGGGGCGACGCCGAGAGCGAGCGCGCCGCAGCCCGGCCGAAGCCGCCGCCCGAGCTTCCGCGCGGCGGGCGCAGCGTGTTTCCCGAGTTTCGGGTCGTCGGCTTCGCCGGCGCGCCGCAGGATGAGGCGCTCGGCGAGCTCGGCGTCGGGTCGCTCGACCAGGCGGCGCGCAAGCTCGAGCGCCAGGCCCGGCCCTACGCGCGCGGCCCGCGCCGGCCGCCGGTGCTGCCCGCCTTCGAGCTGATCGCGGTGATCGCCAACGCCGATCCCGGCGACGACGGCAAGTACCGCACGCGCCAGGAGGACCGCGTCGTACGCGATTACCTGGCCGGCGCCCGTCGCGCCGGCGCCCTGCTCCTGCTCGACATCCAGCCCGGCCGCGCGGATTTCCTGCCCGAGGTGCGAAAGTTCGACAAGTTCCTGGCCCAGCCCGACGTGAGCGTCGCGCTCGACCCGGAGTGGCACATGGCCGAGGGCGAGGTCCCTGGCCAGACCATCGGCTCGGTCACCGCCGAGGAGGTCAACGAGGTCTCCGCGCACCTGTCGCGGGTAGTCCAGCGCAACCGTCTCCCCGAGAAGATGCTGGTCGTCCACCAGTTCACCCTGGAGATGATCGAGAACCGCTCGCAGCTCAAGCGCTATCCCGGGGTGGAGCTCGTGCTCAACGTCGACGGCGTCGGCGACCCGAAGCTCAAGATCGACAAGTACAACGCCTTCATGCAGCAGCGCGACTGGGCCCGCAACGGCTTCAAGGTCTTCTACGAAGAGGACACGGACATGCTCTCGCCGGCCGAGGTGATGCGCCTGCGCCCCGAGCCCGAGTTCGTCGTCTACGAGTAGGGCGGCTCGGCGAGCGTGAACTCGGGCTCGGCCGAGTTCGTCGTCTACGAGTAGGGCGGCTCGGCGAGGACGAGGGCGGCCAGGCTGGCCGCGACGAGGTCGGGCCGCGGATCGACGGCCGCCGCGGCCTCCTCGGCCGAAGTTCCGCCGGTGAGCACGAGGGCCGAGTCGAGGCCGGCGGCCGCCGCGGCGGCGACGTCGGAGTCGAGGCGATCGCCGACCACGAGCGTGTCGCCCTCGCCGAGGCGGTCGAGCGCGGTCTCGAAGAGGCCGACCTCGGGCTTTCCGACGATCGTCGCGACGGCCCCGGAGCAGCACTCGACGGCCGCGACGATCGCCCCGGTGCCGGGGGCGAGCCCGTCGGCGGTCGGGTAGACCGGGTCGCGGCTCGTGGCCACGAGGTCGGCCCCGCGGCGCAACGCGAGCATGGCCAGGCGCAGGTCGTCGCCGTCGATACCGCTCGTGCCGGCCACCGCGACGACCTCGGCCCGTGAGGCCAGGTCGGTTCCGTTGAGCACGTGCAGGCCGGCCTCGGCGACGTGGCGGCGAAAGGAGGTCGAGCCGATCACGAAGGCGGTCCGCCCCGGGTGGCGCTCGTGCAGGAAGTACCGGGTCGCGCCGCCGACGGTGACGACGTCGCCGAGCGACGCCCGCACGCCGATCGACCACAGCTTGGTCACGAAGTCCTCGTCGGCGCGGCGGGGGTCGTTGGTCGCAAAGGCGACGCGCCTGCCGCCCGCTCGCAGGGCGTCGATGGCCTCGGCCACGTCCGGGGTGCCCGTCTCGCCGACCCACACGCAGCCGTCGAGGTCGAGGATGAACTGATCGTAGGCGGCGATGCGCTCGGAGAGGGCCACGGCCGCGGCATCCTAGGGGCCCGGACGGCTCGGACCGGGTGAGCGCGCCCGTCGCCGGTGAATATCCTCTGCGGCGATGATCTTCGACGCCGACGACACCACCTTCCGCGAGGCCGTCCTCGAGCGCTCCGCCACCGTGCCCGTGGTCGTCGACTTCTGGGCCGAGTGGTGCGGCCCGTGCCGCCAGCTCACCCCGGCCCTCGAGAGCGCCGCCGGCGCCCGCGAGGGCCGCATCGACCTGGCCAAGGTCGACGTCGACGCCAACCCGCTGCTGTCGCAGACCTACCGCGTCCAGGGCATCCCGGCCGTCAAGGCCTTCCGCGAGGGCAAGGTCGCGAGCGAGTTCACCGGGGCCGTCCCGCCCGCACCGGTCGAGCGCTTCTTCGACGCCCTGGTGCCCTCCGAGGCCGACGAGCTCGCCGGGTCCGACGACGAGACCTCGCTGCGCCGCGCCCTCGAGCTCGATCCGCGTCAGGCCACCGCGGCCGGCAAGCTGGCCCGGCTGCTGCTCGCCCGGGGGGAGACCGATCTGGCCCTCGCGACCGTCGAGCCCTTCCCGCACGACTTCGTGGCCGCCGGCCTCGCCGCACGCGCACGCCTGTCCGAGAACGGGCACGGCCTCGAGAACGCGTTCGCCGCCTGGGACCGCGGCGACCACGCCACCGCCCTCGAGGACCTGCAGACCGCCTTCGCCGCCGCGCAGGAGGGCGACGACCGCGACGCCATCCGCCAGACCATGGTCGCCATCTTCACCGAGCTCGGGCCGGACGATCCACTCGCCCGCGAGCATCGCCGGCGGCTGTCGGCCGCGATCTCCTAGAGGTCCGGCTCTCTAGGCCTTCGCGGCAGGCCCGGCACGCGCGTTGGCCTTCGCCTTGGCCTGGCGCCGGCGTCCGAGCAGCGTGAGCACGCCGAGGACGGCGACGACGATCAGCAGGCCGACCAGGAGGCCGCCGAGGAGGCCGACGCCGCCGAACGGCAGCGCCACCAGCTCCGCAAGTCCGTACCCCACGGCGATCAGCACGACGACGATCGCCAGCAGGATGGCGAAACCGCGCACCCGCGCCAGCGTGCTCGCGCCCGGCGCGGGCGAGACGAGCCCCATGAGGCGGAGGATGAAGAGCTGTCGCCCCGAGGGAGGAGCCTGGCCGAGCTTCTCCATCGCCTCCTTGAGCTCGTCCGGGCGGCGCTCGGCCTGAGCCAGGGAGGCCTTCATCATCTGGCGCAGGTAGGGCCGCTCCTGGGGCGTGCAGGCCGCGAGGGCCTCGTTGAAGTAGCGCCGCGCCGTCTGCGGGTCGTAGCGCTCCGCCGCGCGCGCGCCGAGCAGGGTCCGGGCCGCCGCTCGGTGCTTCGACTCGCTCATGAGCTGTTCGTCGCTGCGGTCCTCGAGCTGGGGCAGGGCCTGGAGGGTCCCGGCCTGCATCTGGACCTTGGTCTGGCGTTGCTTGGCCACGGCGGTGAGTTTCGCAGAGCCCCCCGGCGGACGGGCGGCCCGGACGCTCAGTACGCCGTGCAGCGGGCCCGGTGGCGCGGACGCGACTTGTAGCCCTCGCCGCGGCCCCGGTTCCACAGCACGTGGTCGAGCTCCTGCGCGCTCAGCTCGGGTCGGGCTCGGGTCATGCGCTCGACCACCTCCACCGCGCAGGCCCGGATCTCGACCTCCTCCGGCGAGCCGGGCACGAGCAGCTCTCCGGCGTCGATCCGGGCGAGCAGTTCGGCGTCGTAGGCAAGGATGCCGTCGACGCGCAGGACGTGGGGGACGAGGTTGTCGGCGAACAGGGTCAGGCGGTCGAGGTCGTCGAAGCGCGCGACGCCGGCGTGGTGGAGATCGGCGCAGGCGAGCTGGGCTCGCTTGAGGAAGGGGACCCGCCGCCCGCGGTAGGTCGAGACGTCGGCGAAGCAGCTCCAGCCCGCCAGAGCCTCGACGAGCGCGAGCGCCGAACCGCCCGCGGCGTCCGCCACCGCGCCGAAGCTTCCGGCGTAGTCCTCGGCCACGTGGGCGCCGAGATCGCGCAGGGAGGACGCGTAGAGGCCCATGAGCTCGTGGTCGGGGGCCTGGCCGAGCGTCGTGGCCAGGTCGGAGCTCGACACCGCCGCCAGCTCGCCGGCGCTCCACGGCCCGTGAGCGTCGAAGCGCTCGCGCAGCCCGAGGGCCATCGTGGTGAAGCCGGAGACGCCGGCCCGCTTGCGGATCTCGGACCACCAGCCGGAGCCGAAGTTAATGGCGTCGAGGGTCAGGGCAAATGCGGCGCGAGCCTCACCGGGCCCGGTGTCCATGGCGAGCCGGGGATCCGGCCCGAGGTCGGCCGCGGTCACCGCAAGCGCGCGCGCGTAGTCCTCGACGCGACCGGCCTCGATCCGCACGGAGACCGCTCGTTCGGCGACCCAGGCGCAGGCGGTCCGGACCTCTTCGACCAGGCTCATGACCGATCGTTGTAGCGCGTCGTAGGATGCTCCTGAGGCCCACGATGACCGCCAGCGACTCGACCAGACCGCACGG
>JBBSNG010000023.1:0-18577 GCA_038232755.1 Solirubrobacterales bacterium
CCGCTCCTCGGCGGCTCGGACCTGGGCGGGATCGGTCGAGTCGAGCACCACCAGTTCCGGTGCCCCGTCGACGCTTCCGAAGCTGCGGGCCAGCATCTCCGGCGCCAGCGACGAGCCGCCCATGCCCAGCAGCAGCGCGTGGGTGAAGCCCCCCTCGCGCGCGTCTCGGGCGATCGCCTCGAGGCGATCGAAGTGCTCGAGCTGATCGTCGGCTATGCCGAGCCAGCCGAGCCAGCTCGCCTCGTCCGCGCCGGTCCACAGCGTCGCGTCGCGCGACCACAGCCGCCGCACCTTGCCGCCGTCCTGCCACTGGTCGAGCACGGCCTCGACCGCGCCCTGGAGCTCCTCGCCGAGCTCGAGCTCGGCCCGTCCGGCCGGGGGTGCAGGCTCCGGCCCGCACTGGTCGGCGATCGTGGCCAGCAGCGCCTCGAAGGGCTCGGCGAACTTCTCGAGGCCCTCGTCGAGGAGCTTCGTGGTGACGGCGTCGAGGTCGACTCCGGCCTCGGGGAGGGCCTCGAGCACGAGACGAGCCCCGTCGAGGTCGCGCTCGAGGGCGTCCTCGACCACCCCGTGGTCGCGAAACGCGTCCCAGGTCGCGGGCGGGATGGTGTCGACGGTGTCGGGCCCGATCAGCGCCTCGACGTACATGGTCTCGGAGTACGCGGGGTCCTTCGTGCCCGTGCTCGCCCACAGCAGGCGCTGCGGCCGGGCGCCCCGCGCCGCCAGGGCTCCGAAGCGCTCCTCGGCGAAGAGCTCGTGCCAGCGTGCGTAGGTGAGCTTGGCGTTGGCGATCGCCGCTCGCCCGCGCAGCCCGCGGGCCACCTCGTCGCCGTGCGCGTCGAGCTGAGTGTCGACGGCCGAGTCGATGCGCGAGACGAAGAAGCTGGCCACCGAGGCGACCCGCGCCGGGTCGCCGCCTGCGGCGACCAGATCCTCGAGGCCGGCGAGGTAGGCCCCGGCGACCTCCTCCCAGCGCGACCGGGCGAAGAGGAGCGTGACGTTGACGTTGATGCCGCGTCCGATGACCGCGCGGATCGCCGCCAGCCCCTCCGCGGTCGCCGGGATCTTGACCATCAGGTTCGGTCGCCCGACCCGCCCCCACAGCCGCTCGGCCTCGGCCACCGAGCCCTCGGTGTCGTGGGCGAGACGCGGCGAGACCTCGAGCGAGACGAACCCGTCCGCGCCGTCGGTCTGCTCCCAGACGGGACGCAGCACGTCGGCGGCGGCGCGGATGTCGGCGATCGCCAGCTCCTCGTAGGCGTCGGCGGCCTCGATCGGTCCGCGGGCGCGGATCTCGGCCAGGGCCGCGTCGTAGTCGGTCGATCCGGTGATCGCCTTGGCGAAGATCGCCGGGTTCGAGGTCACCCCGCGCAGGCCGTCGCCCTCGACCATCCGGGCCAGCTCGCCGCTCTCGATCAGCGAGCGGCGGATGTTGTCGTACCACGGGCTCTGCCCGTGTTCGAGCAGCCGGCGCAGCGCGTTCACGCCGCCGCCCTCCCCGCCACGAGCTCGCGGGCGGCTTCGGCGATCGCATCGGGGGTGAAGCCGAACTTCCCGGCCAGGTCCCTGAGCGGCGCCGAGGCCCCGAAGGTGTGCATGGCGATGATCCTGCCCTCGAGGCCGACGTAGCGCTCCCAGCCGAGCGCCGAGGCCTGCTCGACCGCGACCCGGGCTCGCAGGTGCGGAGGGAGGACCTCGTCGCGGTAGGAGGCCGGCTGGCGGTCGAACAGCTCCCACGACGGCATGCTCACCACGCGCGTGCGGATCCCCTCGGCCACGAGCTCCTCGTGCGCGGCCACGCACAGCGAGACCTCGGAGCCGGTGGCGATGAGGATGACCTCCGGCTCGCCCTCCGGCGGGTCGGCCAGCACGTAGGCCCCGCGGCGCACCCCGGAGGCGCTCCCGTAGCGCGAGCGGTCGAGCGTGGGAAGGCTCTGGCGCGAGAGCACGAGGGCGACCGGCCCGTAGCTGAGCTCCATGATCACCCGCCAGGCCTCGATCACCTCGTTGGCGTCGGCCGGGCGCAGGTCGACCAGCCCGGGGATCGCCCGCAGCGAGGCGAGCTGTTCGACCGGCTGGTGCGTCGGCCCGTCCTCACCGAGCCCGATCGAGTCGTGGGTGAAGATCTGGATGACCGGCAGCTCCATCAACGCGGAGAGCCGCAGTGCGCCGCGCTCGTAGTCGGAGAAGATCAGGAAGGTCGCGCCGTAGGGCCGGACCTTGACCAGCGACATCCCGTTGAGGACCGCGCCCATGGCGTGCTCGCGGATCCCGAAGTGGAGGTTGCGCCCCCCGTGGTCGCCGGGGGAGAAGTCACCCGCGCCGTCGAAGGTCAGGCGCGTCTTGGTCGAGGGAAAGAGGTCGGCGGCGCCCCCGAGCAGCCACGGCACGTTCTTCGCCAGCAGGTTGAGCACTTCGCCCGACGAGGAGCGCGTCGCCGTCCCCTTGGCGTCGGTCGGGAACTCGGGCAGGCCGTCGTCCCAGCCCTCGGGCAGTTCGCGACGCTGCATGCGCTCGACCTCGTCGGCGAGGTCGCCGTGCTCGGCGCGGTACTCCTCGAAGCCCGTCTCCCAGGCCCGTCGCAGCTCGCCGCCGCGCCCGCCGATGCGTCCGGCCACGTGCCCGGGGACGCCGTCGGGGACGTGGAAGTGCTCCTCCTCGGGCCAGCCATAGAAGCGCTTGGTCGCGCGCACCTCGTCCTCGCCGAGCGGCTCGCCGTGCGCCTTCTCGGAGTCCTGGACGTGCGGCGAGCCCCAGGCGATGTGCGAGTCGACGACGATCAGGGTCGGGCGATCGCTCGTGGCCTTGAAGGTCTCGAGCGCGTTCGCGACCCGCTCGCGGTCGTTGGCGTCGCCCACGCGCAGGACGTTCCAGCCGTACCCGAGGAAGCGCACCGCGACGTCCTCGGAAAAGGCGAGGTCGGTGTGGCCCTCGATGGTGATGCGGTTGTTGTCGTAGAGCCAGCAGAGCCCGCCGAGGCGCTGGTGGCCGGCCAGCGAGGCGGCCTCGCCGGAGACGCCCTCCATCATGTCGCCGTCGCCGCAGATGGCGTAGACGTCGAAGTCGAAGACGGTGTGCCCTTCACGGTTGTAGCGCGCGGCCAGCCACTCGCGGGCCATGGCCATGCCCACCGAGGTGGCCACGCCCTGGCCGAGCGGCCCAGTCGTCGTCTCGACCCCAGAGGTCAGGCGATACTCGGGGTGGCCCGGCGCCTTCGAGTCGACCTGGCGGAAGCGGGTGATGTCGTCGAGCGTGATCGCGGGATCGCCCGGGATCTCGTAGTCCGGGTCGACGGCCTTGACGCCCGCCAGGAAGAGCAGCGAGTAGAGCAGCATCGAGGCGTGCCCGTTCGAGAGCACGAAGCGGTCGCGGTTCGGCCAGATCGGGTCGGCCGGATCGAAGCGCAGGTGGTTGACCCAAAGCTCGTAGGCCACCGGAGCGAGGGCCATCGGCGTCCCCGGGTGGCCCGACTCCGCCTTCTGGACGGCGTCCATGGAGAGCGTGCGCATCGTGGCGATGGCGAGCTCGTCCATGTCGGCGGTCACGCTGCGCACCCTAGATGACCCGCTGGAGCCACCGGTCGAAGGCGGGGACGAGTTCACCGTCTCGCTAGATCTCCGGATCGTCGCCTCAGAGCTCGGAGGCGGCGGCCTCGTCGAGCAGCACCGTCACGCCGGCGGCGCCCTCCGCCACCCGACGCGCGGGGAGGTCGTCACCGCCCGGGCCAAAGGCGCGGCGGACCGCCTCCGCCTTGGTCGCTCCGGTCACCACGAAGACGGTCTCGCGGGCCGCGGTCAGGGCGGGAAGCGTGAGTGAGATCCGCGGCACGAAGGGCTCGAGCCCAGGTCGCTCGACCGCGACGACCCAGCGGTCGGCGACCTCGAGCCCGGGCGCGCCCGGGAAGAGCGAGGCGCAGTGACCGTCGGGGCCGAGCCCGAGCAGCAGGAGGTCGAAGGCGGGAGCGGCGCCGGAGAAGGCGGCGCGCAGAGCCTCCTCGTAACGAGCGGCGCCGGCGTCCACGCCGTGCCGGGTCTCGATCGGCCGCACCGTCGGCGCGGGGTCGAGATGAGCCAGGAGGGACTCGCGCGCGAGCCCGTAGTTCGACCGGGCATCGTCGGGGGAGACACCGCGCTCGTCCCCCCACCAGAGCGTCGCGCGACCCCAGTCGCCGCCCAGCGCGAGCGCCTGCTCGTAGGCGGCCCGTGGAGTCGTCCCGCCGGTCAGGCAGAGGTGGCCGCCGGCGCGGGCGGCCGCAACCAGGCGCCGAGCGGTCTCGGCGGCCGGATCGTCGAGCACGCGCAGGTCGATCGCCATCGGCGTAAGAGTCTGGCAAGGCTCCATCGGGCAGGATGGACGCGTGCTTGGCCTCCCCGACGGCGTCTCCGCCTGCCTCTTCGACCTCGACGGGGTGCTGACCCAGACCGCGAAGGTCCACGCGGCGGCGTGGAAGGAGATGTTCGACGCCTTCCTGCGCCAACGCGCCGAGCGCACCGGCGAGCGGTTCGTCCCCTTCGACGCCGGCCACGAGTACGACACCTACGTCGACGGCCTTCCGCGCGCCGATGGCGTGCGGACCTTCCTCGCCGCCCGCGGCATCGAGCTCCCCGACGGCGACGCCGACGATCCGCCCGGCACCGAGACCGTGCGCGGCCTCGGCCTGCGCAAGAACGAGCTCGTGCTGAGGCTGATCCAGGACCAGGGTGTGGACCCCTACGAGGGCTCGGTGCGCTACCTCCACGCCGCGCGCGATGCCGGTCTGCGACGCGCCGTCGTCTCCTCGAGCACCAACTGTCGGCAGGTGATCGAGGCCGCCGGGATCGCCGACCTGCTCGAGGCCCGCATCGACGGGGAGGTGGCCGAGCGCGACGGCCTGCGTGGCAAGCCGGCGCCCGACACCTTCTTGGCGGGTGCGCGGGCGCTCGGCGTCGCACCTGAGGAGGCGGCGGTGTTCGAGGACGCGCTCGCGGGCGTCGAGGCCGGACGGGCCGGTGCGTTCGCGGCGGTCATCGGCGTCGACCGGACCGGCCAGGCCGAGGCGCTGTCCGCCCACGGAGCCAGCCGCGTCGTCGCCGATCTCGCCGAGCTCCTCCCCGAACCGTGAGCGGCCCTCGCTTCACCGTCGACCCCTGGGCCGTGCGCGAGACCACGCTCGGCCTCGATGCGCTCGCCCAGACGGAGTCGGTCTTCGCCCTGGCCAACGGCCACATCGGCCTGCGCGGCAACCTCGACGAGGGCGAGCCCCACGCGCTCCCCGGCACCTACCTCAACGGGTTCCACGAGCTGCGGCCGCTGCCCAAGGCCGAGGCGGCCTACAGCGATCCGGAATCGGGCCAGACCGTGGTCGACGTGACCAACGGCAAGATCCTCCGCCTGCTGGTGGACGACGAGCCGTTCGACGTCCGTTACGGGCAGCTGCGCTCGCATGAGCGCGAGCTGGACCTGCGCGCCGGCGTCCTGCGCCGCGACGTCGACTGGGTCTCACCCGCCGGCCAGGCCGTGCGCGTCTCCTCGGTGCGGCTCGTCTCCTTCGTCCAGCGCGGGGTCGCCGCCATCCGCTACGTCGTCGAGGCGCTCGAGGCCGACGCTCGCGTAGTCGTGCAGTCGGAGCTCGTGGCCAACGAGCCGCTCCCGGCCTCGAACGGCGACCCGCGCGCGGCCGCGGCGCTGAGCGCGCCGCTCGAGGCCGAGTCGTGGGGCCACGGTGAGACATCGGCGCTGCTCTCGCACGTAACGCGCTCGAGCCGCCTGCGGATGACGGCGGGGATGGACCATGAGGTCGCCGGCCCCGACGGCACGGGCCTCGGGGCGGAGACCTCCGGGGACCTCGGGCGCATCACCGTGGCCGCCAACCTCCAGGCCGGCCAGCGTCTCGAGGTCGTCAAGTTCCTGGCCTACGGATGGTCGGCCGCGCGCTCGCTCCCGGCGGTGCGCGGCCAGGTCGCCGCGGCCCTCGCCGAGGCGCGGCACACCGGCTGGGACGGGCTGGTGGCGAGCCAGGC
This sequence comes from Solirubrobacterales bacterium, assembly GCA_038232755.1. Classification (GTDB taxonomy): domain Bacteria; phylum Actinomycetota; class Thermoleophilia; order Solirubrobacterales; family Thermoleophilaceae; genus JACCUC01. Next base: position 6,000 of record JBBSNG010000023.1, read on the forward strand.
CCAGTACCTCGAGGAGTTCTGGGACGGCGCCGACGTCGAGGTCGACGGCGACCCGGAGATCCAGCAGGCCGTGCGCTTCGGCCTCTTCCACGTCCTCCAGGCCGGTGCGCGGGCGGAAGGGCGGGCGATCCCCGCCAAGGGCCTGACCGGCCCCGGCTACGACGGCCACGCCTTCTGGGACACCGAGTCGTTCGTCCTGCCGGTGCTCACCTACACGCGCCCGACGGCGGTCCGCGACGCCCTGCGCTGGCGCCACGCCACGATGCCGGCGGCGAAGGCGCGGGCGCGCCAGCTCGGACTGGCCGGCGCGGCGTTCCCGTGGCGGACCATCGCGGGCGAGGAGAGCTCGGGATACTGGCCGGCCGGCACGGCGGCCTTCCACATCGGGGCCGACATCGCCGACGCGGTCGCGCGCTACGGCCATGCGACCGAAGACGCCGAGTTCGAGCGCGAGTGCGGACTCGACCTGCTCGTGGAGACGGCGCGACTCTGGTGCTCGCTCGGCCACCGCGACCATCGCGGCGGCTTTCGCATCGACGGAGTCACCGGGCCCGACGAGTACAGCGCCGTCGCCGACAACAACGTCTACACGAACCTGATGGCCCAGCGCAATCTCCGGGCCGCCGCCGCCGCGGGCGAGCGCCACCGCGAACTCGGGGCCGCCCTCGGCGTCGACGACGACGAGATCGCGAGCTGGCGCGGCGCCGCGGAGGCGGTCGTCGTGCCCTACGACGAGGCGCTCGGCGTCCACGCCCAGTCCGAGGGCTTCACCGAGCACGAGGAGTGGGACTTCGCCGCCACCACGCCCGCTCACTATCCGCTGCTGTTGAACTTCCCGTACTTCAACCTGTACCGCAAGCAGGTGGTCAAGCAGGCCGACCTCGTCCTCGCCCTCCACGTCCGCGGCGATGCCTTCAGCGACGAGCACAAGGCGCGCGACTTCGCCTACTACGAGGCCCGCACCGTGCGTGACTCCTCGCTCTCGGCCTGCACCCAGGCGGTCGTGGCGGCCGAGGTCGGGCACCTCGAGCTGGCCTACGACTATCTCGGCGCGGCCGCGCTCATGGACCTCCACGACCTCGAGCACAACACCCGCGACGGCGTCCACATGGCCTCGCTCGCCGGCGGCTGGATCGGGCTGGTGGGCGGGTTCGGCGGCATGCGCGACCACGACGGGAACCTGACCTTCCGCCCGCGGCTTCCGCCCGCCCTGACCCGCCTCGCCTTTGCCCTGAGGGTGCGCGGGCGGTGCCTGCGCGTCGAGGTCCGCCCCGACGCGGCGACCTACAGCCTCCAGGGCGAGCCGGCGCTCTCGCTCACCCATCACGGAGAGTCGATCGAGGTCGCCGCCGGCAGTCCCGCGACTCGCGCGATCCCGCCGGCGGCTGAGTTCCCGCGGCCCGGACAGCCGCCGGGCCGGGAGCCCCCGCGGCGAGCCCCGGGAGCCTGACCCGGCCGAGGACGACGCCGAAATCAGGGCTTCGCCGTGCGGGCGCGGCGAGCGCAACCGGCGCACATAGGTCGTTTTCGTCATCGTGATGACTGAGCGAACCTCGACAATTTGTTGAACCATTGATAGCGTGATCTGCAGCTAGGGTGAGTTGCCTTTTCCGGCGGCGCGCCAGGGCATGGGATAGGAACGAGACGCCCCGCGGATGCCTACGAGCCGCGGGCGGCTCCTCCGTCGAGCACCAATGACGAAGGAGACGACATGGCTGTCGCCGCACCCCCAACTCCGCCCCCCGGGGTCAAGCCGGCCGCCCGCGAGGATCGTCGTCTGCTGCTGCGCTACCACCGTGATGGCGACCTCCGGGCGCGGGACGAGCTCGTCGTGCGCTTCCTCCCGCTCGCACGCCAGCTCGCCCGGCGCTACCAGCGCGGGCCCGAGCCCCTCGACGACCTCGTTCAGGTGGCAAGCGTCGGCCTTGTCAAGGCCATCGACCGCTTCGACCCCGTCCGCACCACCGCATTCTCGAGCTACGCCGTCCCGACCATGGTCGGCGAGCTCAAGCGCTATTTCCGCGACTTCGGCTGGGCGGCGCACGTCCCGCGCGGGATGCAGGAGCGCACGGTCGCCGTCCAGGCCACCGTGACCCGCCTCTCCAAGGAGCTCGCGCGCTCACCGTCGGCCGCCGAGATCGCCAAGGAGCTGAGCCTGGCCGAGGAGGACGTGCTCGAGGCCTTCGAAGCCGGGCTCGCCTACGACTCGCTGTCGCTCGACGCCCCGCGGCCCGGGGGCGAGGACCCCGACGACTCGCGCTTCGGCGACACCCTCGGCGAGGAGGACGCCCGCTTCGAGCTCGTCGAGCTCGGGGCGACGATCGCGCCCGCCCTGCGCGACCTCCCGGAGCGCGACCGGCGCATCCTCCACCTGCGTTTCGTGGAGGACATGACCCAGTCGCAGATCGCCGCGGATATCGGCGTCTCCCAGATGCACATCTCACGCCTGATCCGCCGCTCGCTGGCGCGGCTCGCGGCGGCGGCAGAGGACGACGGCGCGGCGGCCGCGGCGGCCGCGGCGGCGGCGTAGGGTACCTCCGAGGTGCCGGTGGTGGACCTCTCCGGCGGCTGAGCCGCCGATCCGCGCGGGCCCGCTTGGGCCAACGTCGTTTCGAGGCGTCCAGGAGGGTATTGTGCGGGTCGTCGCTGCCAGAGCCGAGAGCGGGGGAGACTGGGCTGCATGACCGTCCGTGACAAGCTGATGTCGCTGCCGCTCGCGCGACAGCTCACGGTCGATCGCCGCGGCCTCGGACGCGCCGCCAAGTCGAAGGGCTCGGAGTCGTTCGTCTCGCGCCTCCGGGGGGCGGAGATGAGCCAGTCGATCTGTCCGTACTGCGCCGTCGGCTGCGGCCAGCGCGTCTATCACCGCGAGGGCCAGGTCATCCAGATCGAGGGTGACCCCGACAGCCCGATCTCGCGCGGGCGCCTGTGTCCCAAGGGCGCGGCCTCCGAGCAGCTCGTCAACAGCTCCATGCGCGAGCATAAGCTCAAGTACCGCCGCCCCTACGCCACCGAGTGGGAGGAGCTCTCGCTCGACGAGGCCATGGACATGCTCGCCGACCGGGTCATCGCCGCACGCGAGCGCACCTGGGAGCACGAGACCGAGATCGAGGGACAGCGGGCGAAGCTCAACCGCACGCTCGGCTTCGCCCACCTCGGAGGGGCGACGCTCGACAACGAGGAGAACTACCTGATCAAGAAGCTGTTCACCGCGCTCGGTGCGATCCAGATCGAGAATCAGGCGCGGATATGACACTCCTCCACGGTGCCGAGTCTCGGGACCTCGTTCGGGCGCGGCGGCGCCACCGACTTCCAGCAGGACCTCCAGAACTCCGACTGCATCGTCATCCAGGGCTCGAACATGGCCGAGAACCACCCGGTCGGGTTCCAGTGGGTCATGGAGGCCAAGGAGCGCGGGGCGAAGCTCATCCACGTCGATCCGCGCTTCACCCGCACCAGCGCGATGGCCGACCTCCACGTGCCGATCCGCGCCGGCTCGGACATCGCCTTTCTGGGGGGGATCGTCAACTACATCCTCGAGAACGGGCGTGCGTTCCGCGAGTACGTGGTTCCGTACACCAACGCGGCGACGATCATCAACGAGGACTTCGCGGACACCGAGGATCTCGACGGCCTGTTCTCGGGCTGGGACGCCGAGGGCGGCCACTACGACCCGTCGAGCTGGCAGTACGAGGGCATGACCGCGAAGTCGGCGGCGGGGAGCCGCGCGCAGGGCGGGAAGGCGGAGGGCGGCGAGGCCTCCCACGGGGCGCACGGCGCCGGCCTCTCGAGCGGCAACCCGCCCTCGACCGACCGCACGCTCGAGCACCCGCGCTGCGTCTTTCAGCTGCTCAAGCGTCACTACTCGCGCTACACGCCGGAGATGGTCGAGCGCATCTGCGGGGTGCCGCGCGACCAGCTGATCGAGGTCGCCGAGTCGATGTGCGCCAACTCGGGCCGCGAGCGCACGAGCGCCTTTGCCTACGCCGTCGGGTGGACCCAGCACACCGTGGGCGTGCAGTACATCCGCACCGCGGCGATCATCCAGCTCCTGCTGGGCAACGTGGGCCGGCCCGGCGGAGGCATCCTCGCCCTGCGCGGGCACGCGTCGATCCAGGGCTCGACCGACATCCCGACGCTCTACAACCTCCTCCCCGGCTACCTGCCGATGCCACAGGCCGAGGGTCACGACACGCTTGACGACTACGTCGAGGAGCACCGGCCTCCGGCGGGGTTCTGGGGCCACACGCGCTCGTACACGGTCTCGCTGCTCAAGGCGTGGTTCGGCGAGGCCGCGACCCCTGAGAACGACTTCTGCTTCGACCACCTGCCGCGCCTGACCGGAGACCACTCGCACTACGCGACCTCGTTCGAGATGCGCGACGGCAAGGTCGACGGCTACTTCGTGATGGGTCAGAACCCCGCGGTCGGCACCGCGAACTCGAAGCTCCACCGCCTCGCCCTGACCGAGCTGAAGTGGCTTGTCATCCGTGACTTCACCGAGAACGAGACGGCGAGCTTCTGGTACGACTCGCCGGAGATCGACTCGGGAGAGAACGCTCCGGAGAACATCGGTACGGAGGTCTTCTTCTTGCCCGCGGCCGCCCACACCGAGAAGAGCGGGGCCTTCACCAATACCCAGCGGCTACTCCAGTGGCACCACAAGGCGGTCGAGCCCAAGGGCGACTGCCGCTCCGAGCTGTGGTTCATGTACCACCTCGGACTGCGCATCCGCGAGAAGCTCGCCGGCTCGCAGGATCCGAAGGATCGACCCGTGCTCAACCTGACCTGGGAGTACCCGACCGAGGGCCCCTACGAGGACCCCGACGCCGCGGCCGTGCTCAAGGAGATCTCGGGCTACCGGGTGGCCGACGGCGGGGCCGTGTCGGGCTACATGGAGCTCACCGACGACGGCTCGACGGCCAGCGGCTGCTGGATCTACTGCGGCGCCTACGCCGGCGAGGTGAACCAGACCGCGCGCCGCAAGCCGGGCTCCGAACAGAACTGGGTCGCGCCGGAGTGGGCCTGGGCGTGGCCGCTCAATCGCCGCATCCTCTACAACCGTGCCTCCGCCGATCCCGAGGGGAGGCCCTGGTCTGAGCGCAAGGCCCTCGTGTGGTGGGACGAGGACTCAGAGCGCTGGACCGGCCACGACATCCCCGACTTCGTGGCGACCAAGCGGCCGGACTACGTGCCGCCCGAGGGAGCCGAGGCCGAGCACGCGCTGCGCGGCGACGACCCGTTCATCATGCAGGCCGACGGCGTGGGGTGGCTCTACGTGCCCGCCGGGCTTCAGGACGGCCCGTTCCCGACGCACTACGAGCCTCAGGAGTCGCCGCTCTCGAACCCGCTCTACGGGCAGCAGGTGAACCCGACGCGCGAGGAGTTCCCTCGCCCCGAGAACGCATACAACCCCGTTGCCGGCCAGCCGGGCGCCGAGTCCTTCCCGTACGTGATGACCACCTACCGGCTGACCGAGCACCACACCGCCGGCGGCATGTCGCGGACGCTACCGTTCCTGGCCGAGCTTCAGCCCGAGATGTTCTGCGAGGTCTCGCCGGAGCTAGCGGCCGATCGCGAGCTCGAGCACGGAGGGTGGGCGACGGTGGTGACCATGCGCCAGGCCATCGAGGCGCGCGTCATGGTCACCGAGCGGATGCTTCCCCAGACCATCGAAGGACGGCGCATTCACACCGTCGGCCTGCCCTATCACTGGGGCGCCAAGGGGGAGGTGACCGGCGACTCGGCCAACGAGCTGCTCTCGATCGTGCTCGATCCGAACGTCCACATCGGCGAGTACAAGGCGGCCACCTGCGACATCCGACCGGGCCGGCGCCCGCGCGGGCAGGCACGGCTCGACCTCGTCGACGGCTATCGAGCGCAGACCGCCGACCGGGCGGGCCCGTCGTGAGCTCTCCCGAGGTGACCGTCATCGAGACGCCCGCGTGGCCGAGCACCTACGGCGAAGACGCCAGGCCGCGGGTCGGCTTCTTCACCGACACCTCGATCTGCATCGGCTGCAAGGCGTGCGAGGTGGCGTGCAAGGAGTGGAACCACGTGCCCGCGACCTCGTACGAGTTCACCGGCCAGTCCTACGACAACACCGGCGACCTCGGCGCCGACACCTGGCGCCACGTCGCCTTTGTCGAGCAGCGCGTGCCGGTCGGCGGCGTGGCCGAGGGCGCGCCCGACTCCTTTGTGGCCGAGGCCCACCGCCAGGAGATCCTGGAGCGCTCGGGCATCGAGGCCGAGCGCGACGGCGAGGGGATGCGCTGGCTCATGGCCTCCGACGTGTGCAAGCACTGCACTCACGCCGCCTGCCTCGAGGTCTGCCCGACGGGGGCACTGTTTCGGACCGAGTTCGGGACGGTGGTCGTGCAGCAGGACGTCTGCAACGGCTGCGGCTACTGCGTGCCCGCGTGTCCCTTCGGCGTGCTCGACCGACGCGAGGGCGACGGCCGCGTCTGGAAGTGCACGCTCTGCTACGACCGCCTCGGCGACGACCTCGAGCCGGCCTGCGCCAAGGCCTGCCCGACGAACTCGATCCAGTTCGGCGAGCACGACGAGCTGCGCGCCCGGGCGCAGGAGCGCGTCGAGCGGTTGCGCGCCGACGGCTTGGCCGAGGCCCGGCTCTACGGCGAGGACCCCGGCGACGGGGTCGGCGGCGCCGGCGCGTTCTTCCTCCTGCTCGACGAGCCTGAGGTCTACGGACTGCCGCCCGACCCGGTCGACACCACGCGCGACCTCGGGGAGATGTGGAAGGCGGCGGGCCTCGCCGCGGGGGCGATCGCCGCCGGAGCTCTCGCGGTCTTCGCCGGGAGCTCTCGTTGAGCGCCCGGCCGCCCCGCCGCGGTGGGGCGACCGCTATCTCCCCCGACGCGGCGCACTCGAACGGCCGCGGGAAGATGACCGAGCGGGCCGAGTTCCGCTCCTACTACGGCCGCCCGATCATCAAGGAGCCGGTCTGGACCTGGGAGATCCCCTGGTACTTCTTCACGGGCGGGCTGACCGGCGCCTCGTCGGCCCTCGCCGCGGCGGCTCGGATCGCCGGCCACGACACGCTCGCCCGGCGCGCGACGCTGACCGCCTCGGCGATGACCTTCGTCAACCCGGTGCTGCTCGTCATGGACCTCGGTCGCCCCGCGCGCTTCCTGAACATGCTCCGTATGTTCAAGGTGACCTCGCCCATGAGCGTCGGGAGCTGGATCCTCTCCGCCCACGGCGGCGCCGCGACCCTGGCCGGCCTGAGCGAGGCGACCGGCCGCGCCCCGCGCACGGGCGTGGCCGCCGATCTCGGGGCGGGGGCGCTCGGGACGATCCTCGCCACCTACACCGCGCTGCTGGTCTCCGACACGGCGGTTCCGGTCTGGCACGAGGCTCGGCGCGAGCTGCCGTTCATCTTCGCCGGCGGCGCGATGGCGAGTGCGGGCGCGGCCGCGGCGATGGTCACGCCCGTGCAGCACGCCGGCCCCGCTCGACGGCTCGCGGCCGTCGGGGCGGTCGTCGAGCTCGGGGTCGCGCAGGTCATGGAGCACCGTCTCGGCGAGCTCGGCGAGCCCTACGGCGAGGGTCCCGTCCACAAGCTCAAGCTGGCGGCGGGTGCGCTGACCGCCATCGGGGTGCTCGTGATGCTTACGACGGGGCGGCGCAGCCGGACCGCCGCGATGGTCGGCGGCGCGGCCACGCTGGCCGGCGCGGCGTGCGAGCGCTGGGCCATCTTCAAGGCCGGCTTCGCGTCGGCTCGCAATCCCAAGTACACGGTCAAGCCGCAGCGCCGGCGGCTCGAGGAGCGAGGCGAGACCGGCGGGGCGCGGCCGGCCGGCCCGGCGCGGCCGGGCGCCGAGGCCCGGCCCGGCACCGGCACGGGCGCCGTGGAGGCCTGACGGGTGGAGACCGCGACGGTCGACCGTCGCGCGGGGGAGGGGTACCTCGCCGCCGAACCGGCACCGGCCCTGCCCGCGCGGGCGGTCGCCGGAGTCGGCGTACGCGCCGGCCTTGCCGCCGGCGCGGCGATGATCGCCTGGGAGATGCTCGCGGCGGAGATCGCCAGTGAGCCGACTTCGGTCTCCGGAATCGCCTCGGACACCTGGACGCCGCTCACGGCGATCGCCTCGTTCGTGCTCGGGACCGAGGCCTTCACCGGCTCGTTCGCCGTCGGCTCGATCGCCACCGGGCTGGTTGTCCACCTCGTCGTGGCCTGTGCGCTTGGCGTTGCCGGCGTGGCCGCGCTCGTGTACGTGCTCGGCTACCGGCCCGGCTCCTTCGGCGCGGGCCTGTGCGGCGCGGCGTTCGGACTCTTCCTGGAGATCGTCGTGCTCAACCTCGCGGTCAACGCGACCCAGACCCCCGACGTCGTCTACCGCGCGGCGCCGGAGTGGACCTGGTGGGTCGCCCATGGGATCTTCGGCACGACGCTCGGGCTCCTGGCCGCCCGCCGACTGAGCCGCCGGGGCGATGCTTCGTAGCCGTCGCTCCTGCTCCGGCCGTCGCCGGTGCGCCACGAACGGCCGCCCCGTGCCATACGTTCCACCGGGGAGGGTAAGCGGCGGCCGATGGTGAACACTCGACAGCAGTACGAGGATCTCCTCTCCATCTACCTGCCGATCGCCGGCGGGGTGTTCGTGCTCATCCTCGTCCTGCTGCTGTTCGTCGTGGTCCGCTACCGCAGCTCCGACGATCGGCCGACCGAGGGTCGCTCGCGCGCACCGGTGGCCGAGGGCATCTACGCGGCCGTGCTCACGGTCGTCGCCGCGGGTCTCGTCGTCCTGACCTTCTCGGTCATGTCCGAGCAGGAGGCGGGCGGTCGCGCGGACGCGGTCTCGACCGGCGAGGTGAGCTCCCGCGGGGCGCCGACCATCGACATCGACGTGACCGCGGCGCGCTGGAACTGGCGCTTCGACTATCCGCGCTACGGCATCACCCAGGTCGGGACCGGCAACAACACGCCGACGCTCGTGGTGCCGGTCGGCAACGTTCGCTTCGCCCTCACCTCGATCGACGTCGTCCACTCCTTCTTCATCCCCGAGCAGCGCTACAAGCGCGACGCCTTCCCCGAGCGGTTCAACCGCTTCACGCTCGGCTTCGCGCGCCCGACGTTCATCCGCGGCGGCGGCAAGTGCGCGGAGTACTGCGGCCTGCGCCACGCCTACATGGAGTTCAATGTGCGCGTGCTCGACCGCGCCGCCTTCGAGCGCTGGGCGCAGTCGAAGCGAGCGGCGGCGGCCGGGAGGCCGCCCGCGTGACCACGGTCGCCGGTCCTCCGCGCCGCCGACCAGGCGCGCTCAGCCTGCTCGGCCTGTTCGGGTCGACCGACCACAAGCACATCGGGCTCGTCACCGGCCTGACCGCCTTTGCCTTCTTCCTGCTCGCGGGGCTGCTCGCGCTGCTCATGCGCACCGAGCTCGCCTCGCCGGGCCTCCAGGTGCTCGGAGACGACACCTACAACCAGGTGTTCACGATGCACGGCTCGACGATGTTCTACCTCTTCGCGGCCCCGCTCGCCGTGGCGGTGGGCGTCTACCTCGTGCCGCTCCAGATCGGCGCCGCGGAGATCGTCTGGCCGCGGCTGGCCCTGTTCGGCTACTGGCTCTTCCTGAGCGGCGGGCTGATCATGTACGCGGGCTTCCTGACCGCCGACGGGGCGGCCAAGGCGGCGTGGACCGCGTTCGATCCGCTGTCCGACTCGGTGGCCACGCCGGAGACCGGGATGGACTTCTGGATCATCGGCGTGGTCCTCGCCACGGTCGCGACGATGATATGGGCCGCCTGCGTCCTGGCCACGATCGTGCGCCGCCGCGCGCCCGGCATGACCATGCTGCGGATCCCGGTCTTCACCTGGGCGATGCTCACCACCTGCCTGCTCGTCCTGACCGCCTTTCCGGCGCTGCTGGTCGCGATGACACTGCTCTACATCGACCGCCACCTCGGCGGCGTCCTCACCCCGCCGGGCGGGCCGATCGTCTACCAGCACCTGTTCTGGTTCTACGGCCACCCGGTCGTCTACGTCGTGTTCTTCCCCTTCCTGGCTGCCGCCCTCGAGGCGATCGCGGTCTGCTCGCGCAAGCGGTTCTTCGGCTATCACGCGATGGCGCTCTCGCTGCTGCTCTTCACGGCGCTGTCGATGAGCGTGTGGGCGCACCACATGTTCGTGACCGGCGCGGTCTCGAACCGCTACTTCTCGCTCGTCTCGACGGCACTGATCGTTCCCGCCGGGATCGAGTACTTCGACGCGCTGGCGACGATGTGGCGGGGGCGGATCGTCGTGCGCACGTCGTTCCTGTTCGCGCTCGGCTTCCTGATGCTGTTCCTGATCGGCGGGCTGACCGGGGTCCTGATCGGCTCGCCGCCGCTCAACTACAACCTCCACGACACGTACTTCATCGTGGCCCACTTCCATTACACGGTGATCGGCGGGACGGTGTTCGGCATGTTCGCCGGGATCTACCACTGGTTCCCGAAGGTCACGGGACGCATCCTGGGGGAGGGCCTCGGGAAGATCAACTGGCTCCTGCTGGTGATCGGCACGCTGCTGACCTTCATCCCCCAGTTCTTCCTCGGCAGCCAGGGTATGCCGCGGCGGATATCGGACTATCCGGCCTACGAGGGCTGGGGCGGGCTCAACACGCTGTCCACCATCGGCGCCTTCTTCATCTTCGCCGGCGTGCTCGTCTTCCTGGTCAACGTGGCGCGCTCGCTGCGCCTCGGCCGGGTGGCCGGCGACGACCCGTGGGATGGTCACACGCTCGAGTGGGCGACGACCTCGCCGCCGCCACGCCACAACTTCGAGGCGCTGCCGCCCGTGCGCTCGTACGCGCCCCTGCTCGACCTGCGCGAGGAACGTCTGGCCGAGCGCGAGCGCGCCGGGGCGGCCGCGCGCGGCTTCCCGCCGTCCGGGGGCTCCTGATGCTCGGTCGGCCGTGGTCGGTGTTCGTGCTGTGGGCGATCTTCCTCGGGGTGTCGCTCGCCGTCCTCTGGGCGATCATCGGGCTCGGGCCCGTGGAGGGCTGGGTCCCGGTCGCCACCTTCCTGATGTCGATCGTCGTCACGCTCGGGATGGCGGCGGTGGCCGGCGCGGGGGCGTGGCGGGCCCGTCTGCGCGCCGGCAGGAACGCGGCCCCCGAGGCGATCCCCGACTTCAGCTTTCCCACCGTGCTCGCGGCGATCTCGCTGGCCTCGATGGCCCTCGGCCTCGAGCTCGGCCCCTGGCTCATCCTGATCGGCGCGGGCGGCCTCGGGGTGGCCATCGGAGCGCTCTCGACCGAATCGCGGGCCACGCGGCGGGCGGCCGCGCAGGCGAGTGGAGGCGACGGTTAGGTGGCCGGTCCGCTCCTCCTCGCCGTCGCGCTGGGGGGCGCCTACGTGTTCGCCCTCCGGCGCCTCGGGGCGCGCACGCCGGGCGCGCGCGGAGGCACTGCCTCGCGCTGGCCCGCCCGTCGGACGGTGGCCTTCCTGGTAGGGCTCGTCGTGCTCGCCGCGGCGCTCGGGTCTGGCCTGGCGTTCCGCGCGGAGGCGCTCCTGTCGGCTCACGTGGTCGAGCACCTGCTCGTGACCATGGTCGCCGCGCCGCTGCTCGTGGCCGGGGCGCCGGTTGCGCTCGCGCTGCGCGCGTTGCACGGCGCCCCGCACGCGCGGCTGGCTCAGGCGGTGCGCAGTCGAGCCGCGCAGTGGGTCACGCGTCCGGCCGTGGCGTGGACCCTGTTCGCGGTGGTGACCCTCGCCACGCATGTGCCGGTCGTCTACGAGGCTGCGCTGCGCTCCGCCCCGCTGCACGCGGTCGAGCACATCGTCCTGCTCGCTACCGCTGTCCTCTTCTGGCTACCGCTCTTGGGCACGAACCCGGTGCGCCACCGCCTCTCCGCGCTGGGCGCGGTCCCCTATCTGCTGGTGGCCATGGTTCCGATGACGCTCGTCGGGGTCGCGCTCGTCTCCTGGACGAGCGTGCTCTACCCGGCGCACGTCGCGGCGGGGCGCGAGCTCGAGGTCTCGGCCCTGGCCGATCAGGGCTCCGCCGGCGCGATCATGTGGCTCGGCGGGTCGCTCGTGCTCGTCGTGGCGGTCGTCGGGCTCGGCATGCGCGCGCTGCTGCGCGAGGAGCGACGGGCGGTGGCGCGCGAGCGCTACGCCGACCGCGCTGCGGCCACCGCTTCGCCACCCGGGCCGCGAGCTCCGGCTGCCCTTTCGGGAAACGGCGGGTGAGCGGCTCGCGCCGCCCGCGGCTGCCCCGTCGCCTCCGCGCCGGCGCGGCCCTCGTGCTCGCCGTCGGCGCGCTCGCGAGCCTCGCGCTCGAGGAGGACGCGCCGGCCCAGGGCGAGCTCCCGGGGCTCCAACAGGCGCGGCCGGAAGGGCCGAGCGCGGACGAGCAGCCGACCGCCGGCCCCGTCGAGCGTCCCGCCCCGGGCCTCGAGCCCGCCGACCCGGCGATCGTGACCGCGGGCCGGCGCCTCTTCGTCGACGGCTGCTCCTCCTGCCACGGCGCGGATGCGCGCGGCGTGCCCAACCGCGGACCGTCGCTGCGCGGAGTCGGCGCCGCGGCCGCCGACTTCTATCTCGGGACGGGCCGGATGCCGATCGACGACCCC
>JBBSNG010000024.1:0-18017 GCA_038232755.1 Solirubrobacterales bacterium
CTGCGAGGATCTCTGGGACGGCGAGCGGCATCTCCACCCGCCACAGGACCTGGCGGTCGGTCAGTCCCATCCCGCGCGCGGCGTCCTTGGTCTCCTCGGGGACGTTCACGAGGCCGTTGATTATGTTGCGGAACAGGAAGACCTGGGTGTAGGCGACGAGCGCGATGATCGCGGTCAGGGCCGTGAGACCAGTGACAGGAACGAGGATCAGAAACAGCGCGATGCTCGGGATCGTGTAGAGGACGCTGGTCAGCGCCGTCACCGGCGCGGTCAGCCACCCGCTGCGGTGGGCCAGCAGGGCGAGCGCAAAGGAGATGGCGAAGCCGACGGCGACCGAGATCACGGTCAGGTAGATGTGCTCGAGCAGCGGCTGGACGTAGCGGTCGAGGTTGTCGACGATCCAGCCCGGGCAGAAGCCGTCCTCGGACACGCACGTGCCGCCGGTGCGGCTGCGGATCTCGAGCTGGGCGAGAGGCAGCATGAGCGCGCTCACCGCGACGGGGTCTCCGAGCCGGCGACCGCTTCGTCGCCGGGGACCAGGTCAGGTCCGGTGCGGACCTGCTCCGGCGGGATGTGGAGCGTCTGGGAGATGACCTCGATGGAGAGCACACCGGCGACGCAGCCCTTCGCGTCGACCACGGGCGAGTAGTGGACCTCGGACTCGATCAGGTCGGCGAGGGCGTCGCGGAGCACGTCGTCGAGCTCGACGGTCGGCTCGGCCCGCGAGCGCAGCTCGGCCCGCACCCGCTCGCCGGCCATACCGCGCTCCGACAGCCATCCCTGGGGACGGCCCTGGTCGTCGACCAGCAGCGGGATGTCGATGTCGGCGTCGGCGACCTTGCGCCGGGCCTCCTCGATCGGCTCGCCGGCGCGGACGGTGGCCGCGGTCCACAGGTCGATGTCGCGCACGCGCTGGAGGGCGAGCCGCTTGAGCGCCCGGTCGGCGCCCACGAAGTCCTCGATGAACTCGTCGGCCGGATACATCAGCAGCTCGGCGGGCGAGGCGTACTGGGCGAGCTTGCCGCCGGTGCGCAGAACGGCGATCTTGTCGCCCATCTTGATCGCCTCGTCGATGTCGTGGGTGACGAAGACGATCGTCTTGCGCAGCTCGCCCTGAAGGCGCAGGAACTCGTTCTGAAGCCGCTCGCGGTTGATCGGGTCGATCGCCCCGAAGGGCTCGTCCATGAGCATCAGCGGCGGGTCGGCGGCGAGCGCTCGGGCGACGCCGACGCGCTGTCGCTGGCCGCCCGAGAGCTGGCTCGGGTAGCGCTCGCCCGTGCCTTTCTCGAGCGAGACGAGGTCGAGCAGCTCCTCGACGCGCGTGTCGATGCGGTCGCGCTCCCAGCCGAGCAACCGCGGGACGACGGCGACGTTGTCGGCGATCGTCATGTGCGGGAACAGCCCGATCTGCTGGATGACGTAGCCGATCTCGCGGCGCAGCTCGGCCGGGGCGCGGTCGCGCACGCTGCGACCCTCGAGCAGGATGTCGCCCTCGGTGATCTCGATCATGCGGTTGACCATCCGCATGGCCGTGGTCTTGCCGCAGCCCGAGGGGCCGACGAGCACGAGGATCTCCCCGGCGGGCACGGTCAGAGAGAGGCCGTCGACCGCCGCCTCGTCCTGGCCGGGATAGCGCTTCGTAGCCTCACGGAACTCAAGCGTGGCGGCCTCGCTCGCGCTGCGCGCCGTCTCGCCGGGGGTGGATGGGTTCTCTGGAGTGGTCACTTCGATGACCCCGGCAGCGTCGCCGCCGGGAGTGTGAAGATCCCGTGATTCTCCCACAGCCGGCGGCAGGAGCGCGCGCGTGTACCGAACGGCGCCGGCGGGGATAAGTCGTAGCGAGCCCGTCCTGGAGGATGGAACGACATGCAGACCGAGCCGACGCGCTCCACGGGGAGTGAGCGCCTGCCTCCCGAGTTCGACCGAATCGTCGCGTGCCGCCTCGTCGGTCGCGCTATCGCGAGCGGTCGAGGGGCTGGGGTGAGCTAGTGGCCCGTCCGAGGCGGGCCGGACTGCTGGGGAGGCTCGGATCCTCGCGCAGCCCCGAGCCTCAGGCCGGAGAGGGAGCGGCGGAAGCCGCAGCGGCGCCGGGCCCCGAGGCTCCGCCTGGGGCGGAGAACGGCGTAGAAGAGAGATCTCAAGTCGGGGCAACAACGGCCGACCGGACCGCCTCGCCGGCGGCGGGGCCGTCCCCCACGCCGTCCGCGGAGCAGGCGCTGCCCACGCCGCCCGCGCCGATGGCCGCTGACGCGCGCTCGGCGCTGCCGCCGTCCAGCGACGGCGGCGGTGGTCCGGACTCTGCGCTTCATGCGCGCGAGATCGGTTCGCAGGCACGGCCCACGCGCACCGCCCCGATCACCGCCGACCCGGCTCCGCTCGGGCTCGCCGCCTTTGCCCTCACCACCTTCGTGCTCAGCCTGTTCAACTCGGGGCTCCTGCCCGAGGCCGGAGAGCCGGTGGTGTTCGGCCTCGCCTTTGCCTACGGCGGGCTCGCGCAGCTGCTGGCCGGCATGTGGGAGTTCCGCACGGGCAACACGTTCGGCGCCACCGCGTTCACGTCGTTCGGGGCGTTCTGGATCTCCTTCGCCCTGCTCGAGGTGTTCTTCGCCGACCGGATCCCCGAGGCCGAGCTCGACCTCTACCTGGGCTGGACGTTGATCGCCTGGGCGATCTTCACGAGCTACATGTACGTCGCCTCGTTCAGGGTCACCGGGGCGGTCAACGTCGTCTTCCTGCTGCTCGCGGCGACCTTCTACCTGCTCGGGCTGGGCGACGTGACCGGCACCGACATCGTCACCCGGATCGGGGGCTTCGTCGGGATCGCGGCGGCGCTGGCGGCGTGGTACGCGTCGTTCGCGATCGTCACCAACGAGTCCTTCCGTCAGAAGGTCTTGCCCGTGAAGGAGCTCGACTAATGGACTCGGACCAGGGAGAATCTGACCGAATGGCTACCGACGAGAAGAGCCAGAGCGAGCTCGACGCGGAACTGCAGTCGTTGCTCGAGCAGGATCGCTTCGACCCCCCGGAGGAGTTCGTCCGCCACGCGCTCGTCAGCGACGACTCGCTGCACCGCCGCGCGGCCGAGGACCCTAACGGCTTCTGGCTCGAGCAGGCCCGCGAGCTCGACTGGTTCACCGAGCCGAGCGAGTCGCTCGACGACTCGAACCCGCCCTTCTTCAAGTGGTTCGCCGACGGGAAGATCAACGCCTCCCACAACTGCCTCGACCGCCACGTCTGGGCCGGCAACGGCGATCGGGTCGCCTTCCACTGGCGCGGCGAGGAGGGCGAGGAGGAGGACTGGACCTACGCCGATCTCCTTCGCGACACGCAGAAGCTGGCCAACGGGCTCAAGGAGCGCGGCATCGGCCGCGAGGACGTGGTCGGGATCTTCCTGCCCATGGTCCCCGAGGTCGTGATCTCGATGCTCGCCTGCGCGCGCATCGGCGCGGTGCACAACGTGGTCTTCGGCGGCTTCTCGCCCGAGTCGGTATCCGAGCGCATGAAGGTCTCGGAGGCCAAGGCGCTGATCACCGTCGACGGGGCGCGGCGCAAGGGCAAGACCGCCGAGGTCAAGTCGACGGTCGACGACGAGGGGATCGGCGACCTCGACCACATCGAGACCATCGTGGTGGTCAAGCGCACCGGCGCCGACTGCCCGATGAGCGAGGGTCGCGACGTCTGGTACCACGAGTTGCTCGAGGCCGCCGACGACGAGTGCCCGGCCGAGGCGCTCGACGCCGAGCATCCGCTGTTCATCCTCTACACCTCGGGCTCGACGGCGAGCCCCAAGGGAATCCTCCACACCACCGGCGGCTACCTGACCGGCGTCGCGCACACGACCAAGCTCGTGTTCGACCTCAAGCCCGAGGAGGACGTGTTCTGGTGCTCAGCCGACGTCGGCTGGGTCACCGGCCACTCCTACATCGTCTACGGGCCCCTGGCGTGCGGCGCGACCTCGGTGATGTGGGAGGGCGCGCCGGACTACCCCGACAAGGACGCGTGGTGGGCGGTCTGCGAGCGCTACGGGGTGACCATCTTCTACACCGCCCCGACGGCGATCCGCGCGGCCATGAAGTGGGGCGTCGAGTACCCGAACCGCCACGACCTGTCGTCGCTGCGGCTGCTCGGAACCGTCGGCGAGCCGATCAATCCCAAGGCGTGGGCCTGGTACCACACGGTCATCGGCGGGCGCCGCTGCCCGATCGTCGACACGTGGTGGCAGACCGAGACCGGCGGGATCATGATCTCCCCGCTGCCGGGACTCACGCCCACGAAGCCGGGCTCGGCCACGACGCCGCTGCCGGGGATCGAGGCCGCGGTACTCGACGAGGACGGCTCGGAGATCGAGGAGGGGCAGGGCTACCTCGTGCTCAAGCGCCCGTGGCCGGCGATGCTGCGCACGCTCTATGGAGAGGACGAGCGCTTCGTCGAGACCTACTTCGAGAAGTTCGGTCGCGAGACCTACCTCGTGGGCGACGCCGCTCGCCGCGACGAGGACGGCT
Organism: Solirubrobacterales bacterium; assembly: GCA_038232755.1. Taxonomy (GTDB): domain Bacteria; phylum Actinomycetota; class Thermoleophilia; order Solirubrobacterales; family Thermoleophilaceae; genus JACCUC01. The sequence continues at coordinate 4,503 of JBBSNG010000024.1, forward strand.
ACTTCTGGATCGTCGGGCGCATCGACGACGTGATCAACGTCTCGGGCCACCGGATGTCGACGGCCGAGATCGAGAGCGCGATCGTTTCCTTCGAGCACGTGGCGGAGTCGGCGGTGATCGGTCAGGAGGACGAGGACTCGGGCCAGGCGGTGACGGCGTTCGTCACCCTCGAGGGCGGCTCCGAGCCCGACGACGAGCTCGAGGACTCGATCCGCGAGCACGTGGCCAAGCGGATCGGCAAGCTCGCGCGGCCGAAGCGGATCATCTGGGCCGACGACCTGCCGAAGACCCGCTCGGGGAAGATCATGCGCCGGCTCCTGCGCGACATCGCCGAGGGGCGCGAGGCGGGCGACGTCTCGACGCTGCGCGAGCCGGGGGTCATGGACGACCTGGCCGAAAAGGTGCGCGAGCGCGGCGATGGGGCCGACGAGTAGGGCCCGAAGACCGCGACCCGAGAGGACATACATGAGGACCTGGGATTTGACGTCGATCGACGTGCAGCCGCACCTGCCGCTGATCCTGTCGACGAGCGATGACGCGCGCGCGATCGTTCTGCACCTCCCGGCGGGTGAGCAGTTACAGGAGCACGAGGTTCACGAGCGCGCGTGGGTCGTCGTGGTCGAGGGCGAGGTCGAGGTGACCGCCGTGGGCACGGGAGCGCGCGTCGCCGGAGGACCGGGGCTGACGCTCGAGTTCGATCCGGGCGAGCGCCACGAGGTCACCGCTCAGGCCGATGCTCGACTCCTACTCCTCCTCACCCCGTGGCCCGGCACCGGCCATCCCGGTGCGCTGACCCTCGAGGAGAAGGCCGACGCTCGCGAGAACGCAGCCGAGCACGCACGGCGGTGAGCGGGGCCGTGGCGACGATGCGCGTCGGCGGCGAAGACCCTCGGCCGCCGGGCGTCTGAAGCCACGGGGCTCGTCGCGATGTCTCGCTTCGTGGTGACCGCGCGGCTGCGCGAGGGATCCGGCCCGAAGGTCGCCGAGCTTCTGCGGTCCGGGCCGCCCTTCGACATCGAGGAGACGTCGCTCGAGCGCCACGAGGTGTTCCTCGGCGAGAACGAGGTCGTGTTTCTCTTTGAGGGCCCACACGCGGAGGCAGAGGCCCGGCGCCTGCTGCTCGACACGCGCGTGCTGAGCCGCGTCGGCCACGTCGGGCTGCACATCGAGGGACGACCTCGGCTGCCGGCGGAGGTGTTCAGATGGGAGCGAGCTGCTCGACTCGACGGAGTGACGTTCGGTGCCCAGCCCGGCCCGGGCGATTCCGAAGGTGGCTCGGTCGAGTGAGCAGGGGGGCTCCTCGCCCCGCACGCCATCAAGGAGCTGATCGAGCCGTCGGAGGTCGCGGAGGCGCCTTTCTGCTCGGGCGGGGGGGGGCCGCTCGTTCACCGGCTCGGCGGTGACGATGGACCAGGGCTGGACGGCGCTTTAGTTCGAGGCGTCCACCTCGGCGAGAAACCGCGCCACCGAGCGGTCGGCCTCGGGCTCGTCGGTGGGGTAGAGGTGCGAGGCCCCAGGCCAGAGCTCGAGCCGCGACCCCGGGATCGCGTCGGCGATGACCTGAGCGTTTGCGACCGGTACCAGCCCGTCCGCGTCGCCGTGGACGACCAGCGTCGGCGCCGCGATCTCCCCGAGCCGGTCGCCCGCGTCGTGACCGAGCGACGCGGCGAGCTGGGCCATGTACGGCTCGGGCTCGACCGGGAAGCGCAGGCGCTGCTCGAGATCGTCCGCGATGCGCTGCGCGTGCTCGCGGCGGGTGGCCTCCCCGTAGGAGTAGGGGACCGAGGCCCAGACCGCCTCAAAGGCCGGCATCTCAGCCCGGCGGCGGAAGAAGGCGAGCGTGGCCTGGTCGGGCATGACCGTGCACTCCCCGCCCGGGAGGGTCGCCCCGAGCACGAGCCCGGCGACTCGGTCGGGATGGCGCAGAGCGATCTCCTGGGCGATCGCCCCGCCGAGCGAGATGCCGTAGACGTGCGCGCGCTCGAAGCCGGCGGCGTCGAGCACGGCGATCGCGTCGTCGGCCATCTCCGGGGTCGAGTAGGGACCGGGCGGGCGGTCGCTGCGCCCGACCCCGCGGTTGTCAAAGGCGATCACCGGGCGGCTCTCGGCGAGGACCGGGATGGTCCGCCACCAACCGGTGGCACTGACTCCGAGCCCCATGACCAGGAGCACGGGGAGGTTCGGCTCGCTCGTGCCGTCGGCGGTGAGCTCGTAGTGGAGTCGGAGGTCGTCTCTTCGTGCGGTCGGCATGTCGCTCGCGCAGCTTGACACGCGCCTGCCTCGATGCGAAGATGACGCGCTCGTCACTTTTCTCGACGACGAGGAGCACCGCCGGATGAGCACCCTCCCGACCGCCTGCGTCATCGGGGCCGGATCGAGCGGCATCGCCGCCGCCAAGGCTCTGCACGAGCGCGGCATCCCCGTCGAGGTGATCGAGATGAGCGACCGCGTCGGCGGGAACTGGGCCATCGACAACCCGAACGGGGTCTCCTCGGCCTACCGCTCGCTGCACATCAACACCTCGCGCGAGCGCATGGAGTACTCGGACTTCCCGATGCCGAAGTCGTATCCCGACTTCCCCAAGCACACCCACATCGCCGAGTACTTCAACTCCTACGTCGACCGCTTCGGGGTGCGCGAGCGGATCCGTTTCAAGACGCGCGTCGAGCACGCAGCGCGCAGACCGGACGGCGTCTGGGAGGTGAAGCTTTCCGGCCCGTACGGCACCGAGACCGGCCGCTACGACGCGCTGATCGTGGCCAACGGCCACCACTGGGACCCACGCTGGCCCGAGCCTCCGTTCCCCGGGTCCTTCGACGGGGTCGAGATGCACTCGCACCACTACAACGACCCCGACGACTGGCACGGCAAGCGGATCGTCGTGCTCGGCATGGGCAACAGCGCCATGGACATCGCCGTCGAGTCGAGCTACGTGGCCGAGAAGGTCTTCCTGGCCGCGCGGCGCGGCGCGCACGTCGTGCCCAAGTACATCTTCGGCCGGCCGATCGACCAGATCGGCGGGTCGCCGCTGATCCCCTTCGCCGTGCGCCGGCGGATCATCGAGGCGATGCTCCGCGTCCACCAGGGACGGATGGAGAACTACGGGCTGCCGAAGCCCGACCATCGCTTCGGCGAGGCGCACCCGACGGTGTCGGCCGACCTCCTGAGCCGCGTCGCCCACGGCGAGGTTCACCCGAAGCCGAACATCGCCGCGCTCGAGGGCGATCGCGTCCGCTTCGCCGACGGCACGGTCGAGCCCGCCGACGTGGTCGTCTACTGCACGGGCTACAAGGTGACCTTCCCGTTCTTCGACGAGGATCTGATCTCCGCCCCCGAGAACGACCTGCCGCTCTACAAGCGGACCTTCCACCCGGAGATCGACAGCGTGTTCTTCGTGGGGCTGATGCAGCCGCTCGGGGCGATCATGCCGATCGCCGAGCGTCAGGGGACGTGGATCGCCGACCACCTGAGCGGTCGCTACGCCCTGCCTCCCGCAGGCGCCAGGCGCGCCGACATCGAGCGCGAGCGCGAGCGCATGTTCCGGCGCTACGTACGCTCCAAGCGACACACCATGCAGGTCGACTACGACGACTTCATGCTCGAGCTCGAGCGCGAGTCGAGGCGCGGCGCGCAGCGGGCGCGCGAGCAGGGCTCGCCGCTCCCGATCGAGCCGCGGGCCGGCGGCGAGGTCGCCGCGGCGGCGTGAGCGCGACGCCCGCCGCGGCGGCGCAGGCGGCCGGCCGGCGCGCGCGGACCAAGCGCCATAACCGCGCCGCCATCCTCGACGCGGCCCGCCACGTCTTCGCCGAGTCGGGTTACGAGGCGAGCTCGATCCGCGACGTCGTCCGGCGCACCGAGCTCGCCGCCGGGACCTTCTACAATTACTTCCCGGACAAGGAGTCGGTCCTGCTCGCGCTGCTCGAGGACCGCACGCGCGAGCTGCGTGGCCGGCTCCGTCTCGCGCGCGCCCGCGCGCGCGACTTCGAGGGCCTCGTCGGCGACGCCTACCGGGTCTACTTCGGCTTCCTCGTCGAGGATCCGGCCATGGCCGAGCTGCTACGGCGCAACTCCGGAGCGGTGCGCGCGGTCGCCGGCGAGCCCGCGCTCGCCGGCGGCGTCGATGACCTGCTCGGTGATCTGCGGGCGACGATCGCCAGCGGCGAAGTCCCCTCCTTCGACGCCGAGTACATGGCGGCGGCGATGGCCGGCGCCGGACTCGAGATCGGGGTCCGCATGCTCACGCGCCGGCCGCCGGACGTCGAGGGGGCGGCGCGGTTCGCCACGGCGCTGTTCCTCGGCGGCGTCGCGGCGCTGAGCCGACCCGCCGAGCCTCAGCCGGCGGCGTCGGCCTGAGCGTCGGCGACCGCCGAGGAGCCGCTCTGAGCCTGCTCCGCGCGCCGGGCCGCCACCCGGTCGAGCTCGCGGGTCAGCTCCGCGCGCAGAGCCTGCACCTCGGCGGCATCGGCCGCCTCGGCCGGTGGGACGGCAGCGTCCGGCTGAGGCCGGCGCCCGCGCAGCGCGCGCGCCAGGATCCCGGTCAGTCCGCCTCGCGGCCGAGATCCCTCGCTGATGCCTCGGACGGCGGCCTGCGCTCGGGAGGGCAGGTCGCTACCGGAGGCCTCGCCGCGCCGGCGGCCGATCATCGTCGTTGGCAGTCGGGCATGGGATCGGGATGGTCGCGCGAGGGGCGGACGCCGCGGAGCTTTCGCCTGGGACGATCCCACGCGTGAAGCTCTACGTGTGCTGGAACGTCAAGCGCGGGCCGTGGGGTCATCCGTGCGGCAACGCCTACCACGCGCTTCGCGAGGCGGGCCACGAACCCGAGGTCGTCAAGGCGCACGGCCTGCGCATCCTGCCCGAGGTGTTCAACCGAACGGAGGGGCGCCGGGAGGTCAAGCGGCTCACCGGCTCGAACACCGTCCCGGTGCTCGTGACCGAGGACGGCGAGGTCGTCGCGGAGTCGAAGCGGATCGTCGCCTGGGCGCGCGAGCACCCGACCGCGCCGCAGCCGGGCTAGAGCGAGAGCGTCCCCTCGACGAGTACGACCACGTCGCCGCCCACGCGGACGCGGTCGCCCTCGACCGCGGCCTCGAGGCGGCTGGGGCGCCCCATCTCGCCCCCTTGGATGATCTCGACCGAGTCGTGCCCTCGGCGCGCGGACAGGTAGGCGCACAGCGGTCCCGCGGCCGAGCCGGTCGCCGGGTCCTCGCCAGCGTGGAAGAAGCCGCGCGCCCGGGCGCGCCCGGTGTTCGGATCGCACCAGGCGAGGTAGAGCACGGTCGCTCCGAGCGGCTCGAGCACCGCTGCCAGAGCATCCGGATCGATCCGGATGCGCGCGAGCGCATCGGCGCTCGCCACCGGGGCGAGCAGATGGGCGATGCCGGTCGCGACGACTTGGGGCGGCAGCTCCGGGTCGGCGTCGGCCGCGCTGAGGCCGGCCGGAGCGAGCACATCGCCGGCCGGCGGCTCGGGCCCGAACCAGGCCGGTTCCTGGAGCATCGAGGCGCGCGCCCGGCGCCCGTCGAGCTCCACCTCGACGACCTGCGTCCCCGCGGCGGTCTGCGGGGCGAAGCGAGCCCGGTCCAGGCCACGGCGCAGCGCGACGGCCACCGCGGTTCCGAGCGAGGGATGGCCGGCGAAGGCCAGCTCGCCGGCCACGGTGAAGATGCGGTTTCGGTAGTCGGCGCCGGCGACGGTCGCCGCCTGCACGAACGTCGTCTCCGACAGTCGCGTCTCGCGGGCGAAGGCGAGCAGGGTGGGCTCGTCGAGGTCGTCGGCGTCGTGGACGACAGCGAGCCCGTTGCCCTCGAGCGGCGTCGAGGTGAAGACGTCGAGCAGCGTGTACGGGTACGCGGCCAACCTCGGCGCGAGGCTCAGGCGGCGGCTTGGGCCCGCGCCGGCGCGGGCGCCCGCGAGGCGGCCACCTCGGCCGAGCGAAATCGCTCGAGCGCCGCGGCCACGACCCGGTAGACCGCGGCGTTCGCCGCCATGCCGACGTGACTCGATTCGACCTCCACGAGCTCGGCGGCCGCGTCGAGGCAGGATCGCCAGTCGACGACGCCGTCGCGGCGGGAGTAGACCGAGACGAAGCCGACGCCCGCGGGGAAGGGCGCCTCCGAGTCGGTGCGGAAGGGCCCGCAGCACTCGCCGTCCAGGCACGCCGTGCGAAACAGGCCCGGCGCACCGAGCGCTCCGAGCCGGCTGACCGCCTCCACCTGGAGACGCACGAGCGGGTGGATGGCCAGCGGCTCGAGCACCGGCGAGCCGAGCGTGACGATGCCGGAGACGAGGTCGGGGCGGCGCACGGCGAGGACGCGCGCCAGCGAGCCGCCACGGCTCTGACCGACGAGCGCCACCCGGGCCCCGCGCCGCTCGGCGAAGCGCTCGAGCCGCTCGAGCAGACGTTCGACCGACACCTGCGAGCAGTCGACGTTGGCCCGGATCCCGGCGCGGCTGGTGTGGTGACCGGTTCGCCGCAGCCAACCGGTCATTAGCCCGAGCGAGCTGTCCCCGGCCAGGAAGCCGGGGACCAGCAGCACGGGCTGCCCGCCCGCGTCGGCGACCCCTTGCCCGCCGAAGATCGGATCGCGCACGAGGCGCGCCGCTTCGAGGCCCCACAGGCCCTCGCGCCAGATCGGAGGCTGTTCGAGTAGGTCGGGAAGCTTCACGATGCCGCCTTGTAACCCGCTGGGCACGGTCTGGAACCGCTCGGGTGCTCTGCACCCTAATGACCACCTCGGCCGGTCCGTGTGACGCGGCGCTCACTACCATCTCCGCCGTGCGCGCCGCCACCATCCGCGACGGTGAGGTCGTCGTCGCCGACCACGCCGATCCGGAGCCCGGAGCGGGCGAGGTCCTGGTCCGAGTCCGCGCCGCGGGCCTGAACGGCGCCGACATGCTCCAGCGTCGCGGCCGCTATCCCGCGCCGCCGGGCTCGCCGCCGGACATCCCCGGCCTCGAGCTGGCCGGCGAGGTCGTGGCCCTCGGCCCCGGAGCCGAGCGGTTCGCCGAGGGCGACCGGGTCATGGCCGTGGTCGGCGGCGGAGGCCAGGCCGAGCTCTGCTGCGTGCACGAGCGCGGGGCCATGCCGGTCCCCGAGGCGCTCGACTGGACGCACGCCGGAGGCACACCCGAGGTCTTCGCCACCGCCGACGACGCCCTCTTCACCCAGGCCGGGCTCGAGCCCGGCGAACGGCTGCTCGTGCACGGGGCCGCCGGGGGGGTGGGGACGGCCGCCGTGCAGCTCGGCCGAGCCGCGGGCGCTCGCGTGACCGCGACGGTGCGCCGCGCGGAGGCTCGAGCCGAGGTCGAGCGCCTCGGCGCCGAGGCCGCGATCGATCCCGAAGGGTTCGAAGAGCACGGACCCTTCGATGTCATCCTCGAGCTCGTCGGCGCGCCCAACTTCCCGGCCAACCTCAAGGCGCTCGCGACCGGCGGGCGGATCGTCGTCATCGGCGTGGGGGGCGGGCCCAAGCTCGACGAGTTCAACCTGTTCTCGCTGATGGGCAAGCGCGCCCGCATCATGGGCTCGACCCTGCGCGGTCGCCCGCTCGAGGGAAAGGCGCTGGTGACCCGGGCGGTCGAGCGACGCGCGCTGCCGCTGCTCGACTCCGGCCTGGTCGAGGTCCCGGTGGCCGAGACCTTTGCCCTCGACCGCGTCGGCGAGGCCTACGATCACTTCGAGGCCGGGGGCAAGCTCGGCAAGGTCGTGCTGGAGATCGCCTAGTCGCAGCCTGCCGACCGGAGCGTGCGTCCCTGCCCGCCTCCTCGGTGGTACCGTGGCGGACCGCCTTTGTGCACTGAGTGAGTGAACAGAATCCCGGTGCCGAGGATGCTCGCCCAGGCCTTCCCCGCGCTCCGCTACGTGCGGGTCCTCCGCCGCGACAGGCTGCGCCAGGCCGTCTCGCTCTGGAAGGCGCTCCAGACCGCGACCTGGCGGGCCCAGCGCGGGCGCTCCGGCGCGGAGGAACCGCCCGAGGGTCGAAAGCCGCAGTTCTCCTTCGACGCCATCGACTACCTGCAGCGTCAGATCAGCGTCCAGGAGGTCGCCTGGACCCAGTACTTCGAGAGAACGGGATCGAGCCGCTGACCATCGTCTACGAGGATCTGACCGCCGCCTACGAGGAGCCCTCGACGCGACGCTCGCCTTCCTCGGAGTGCCGGAAGCCGAACGCAGCGCGCCCGAGCTTCCGACGTCGCGGCAGTCGGACTCGACCTCCGACGAATGGGTGGAGCGCTACCGGCGCGGTGAGTACGCTCGCGAGCGTGAGCGGTGACCGTCCCGGCCTGAGCGGGCCCTTCGACATCGTCGGCGACGTCCACGGCTGCGGGTACGAGCTCGACCAGATCCTGCTCCGGCTCGGGTGGCACGTCCGATCCGAGCGGGCCGAGCATCCCGAGGGGCGGATAGCGCTGTTCGTCGGCGATCTCGTCGACCGTGGCCCCTCGAGCGTTGAGGTGCTGCGCCTCGTCATGCGGATGGTCGAGGCGGGGGCGGCGCTCGCGGTGCCCGGCAACCACGACCTGCGCCTGGCCGAGCGACTGCTCATGGACCCCCGGAAAGCGGACGGGCGGACGACGCGGGGGCTGGAGGAGGTCGAGGCCCAGCCGCCGTCCTTCCGGGCCCGCGTCGCGCGCTTCTTCGGGGGGCTGCCGGGCCACCTGCGCCTCGACGGCGGACGGCTGATCGTCGCCCACGCCGGGCTGCGCGAGTCCCTGCACGGAGACTTCTCGGACTCTTCGCGCCGGGTCGCGATATTCGGCGAGCACACAGGCGCCGAGCCCGGCGGCCGGCTGATCCGCCGCGATTGGGCGGCGGAGTACCGAGGCAGCGCACTGGTCGTGCACGGGCATACGCGCGTGCGGGAGCCGCATTGGCGCAACCGGACGATCGACATCGACACGGGTTGCGCCAAGGGCGGCCGGCTCACGGCGCTGCGCTACCCCGAGCTCGAGCTCGTCTCGGTGCCGGCCGGGCGGCTCCATGCCGAGTCGGCCGATGCGACCGCACCGTCGCCGGACGACGTGGTGGCGGCGTGAGCGATCGTCCGAACATCGTCTACATGCACTCGCACGACGCCGGGCGCTACGTGCAGCCCTACGGCTACTCGACCCCCACGCCGAACATCCAGCGCCTGGCCGACCAGGGGATCCTCTTTCGCAAGGCCTTCTGCGCCGCCCCGACCTGCTCGGCCAGCCGGGCCTGTCTACTGACCGGTCAGTACGGACACACCAACGGGATGCTCGGCCTGGCCCACCGTGGGTGGTCGCTCAACGACTACACGCACCACATCGTCCACACGCTGCGCGACCGCGGCTACCACTCCGCGCTGATCGGAGAGCAGCACATCTCCAAGAAGCCCGACGTGATCGGTTACGACGAGGTGGTCAGGATCGACACCAACCACGCCGACCAGATCGCCCCCGCCGCCGAGGAGTTCCTGAGCCGGCAGGGCGAGGAGCCGTTCTTCTCTCGGTCGGCTTCTTCGAGACCCACCGCGAGTTCCTCGGCCCGAAGTCGGTGCGCGACACGCTCTACGCGCTGCCACCGCCCAACCTCCCCGACGCCCCTGAGACCCGTCGCGACAGGGCCGCCTTCCGAGCCAGCGCACGCGCGCTCGACCAGGGCGTGGGCGAGGTGCTCGACTCGCTCGAGGCCTACGGCCTGTCCGAGCGGACCCTGATCGTCTTCACCACCGATCACGGCATCCCCTTTCCGGGCGCCAAGGCCACCCTCTACGACCGCGGCCTCGGCGTGATGCTGATCATGCGCGGCCCGGGCGGCTTCATGGGCGGTCACGTCCGGGAGGGCCTCGTCTCCCACATCGACATCTACCCGACCCTGTGCGATCTCGTAGGCGCCGAGCTTCCAGACTTCCTCCAGGGCACCTCGCTGATGCCGCTCGTGCGAGGCGAGGCCGACGAGGTCAACGAGGCGATCTTCGCCGGCTCGACCTGGCACGCCGCCTACGAGCCCCAGCGCGCGGTGCGGACCAGACGCTGGAAGTACATCCGCCGCTTCGGGGCCCGCGAGCGCCCCGTGCTGCCCAAGACCGACGACGGGCCGAGCAACAAGACCGACGACGGGCCGAGCAAGGACTACCTGCTGCGTCACGGCTGGGGCGAGCGGATCGTGCCCTCCGAGCAGCTCTACGACCTCGTGTTCGATCCGGCGAGTCGCTCAACCCGCCGGCGAGGAGCGGGTGGGCCCGGTGCTCGAGGAGATGCGGGGCCGGCTCGAGCGGTGGATGGCCGAGACCGAGGACCCGCTCCTCCGCGGCCGGGTCGAGCCGCCGTCGGGCGTCGAGGTAAACGACCCCGACGGGCTGTCGTCGGCCGAGCCGACGATCTCGGTGCCCTGAGGGGCGAGCGACGCCTCGGGTGACCGTCTCTGCGGCTCGCCGCCCTCAGTTCAGCCGCTCCACCACCATCGCCATCCCCTGCCCGCCGGCCACGCACATGGTCTCGAGGCCGACCTGCCCGCCGCTCGACTCGAGCCCGTTCAGCAGCGTGGTCATGATCCGCGCGCCGGTCATCCCGAACGGGTGGCCGAGGGCGATCGCGCCGCCGTGCGGGTTGAGCTTTTCGTAGTCGATCCCGATCTCGTCGGCGATCGGGATGACCTGGGCGGCGAAGGCCTCGTTCAGCTCGACGATGTCGACGTCGCCGATCGACATCCCGGCGCGCTCGAGCACCTTCCGGATGGCGCCGATCGGGGCGACGCCCATGATCTCGGGCTCGAGGCCGCTGGTGGCCGAGGCGACGATCCGCGCCCGCGGCTTCAGCCCGAGCTCGTTCGCGCGTTCGTCCGACATGACCATCACCGCCGCGGCGCCGTCGTTGAGCGGGCACGAGTTGCCGGCGGTCACGCGGCCGTCCTCGCGGAAGACGGGCTTGAGCGACTGGAGGCGCTCGAGCGTCGAGTCGGAGCGCGGACCGTCGTCCTTGTCCACGGTCCCGCCGCCGGGGAGCTCGACGGCCACGATCTCGCGGTCGAAGAAGCCGGAGTCGCGGGCTTCGACCGCGCGCTCCTGCGAGCGCTGGGCGTAGCGGTCCATGTCGTCGCGCTGGACGTCGTACCTGTCAGCGACGTTCTCTGCCGTGTCGCCCATCGAGATGTAGGCGTCGGTGCGCCCGTCGCGTCCGTCGACCTTCTCGTTCTTGAACTCCGGGGTCGGGATCTGCCCCTTGACCTCGTCGGGAGCGTTGGCGACGATCGCGCCCATGAGCTGAGGCAGGCCGTCCTCACTCCACGGCCCGACGCGCGAGACGTGCTCGACGCCGGCGGCGATGAAGGTGTGGCCCTCGCCGGCCTTGACCGCGTGCGCGGCGATGCGGATGGCCTGAAGGCTCGAGGCGCAGTAGCGGTGGACCGTGGTGCCCGTGGTGGTGTCGGGGAGGCGCGAGAGCAGGCCGATGATGCGCCCGATGTTGTAGCTCTGCTCGCCCTGGGGCAGCCCGCAGCCGCAGATCAGGTCCTCTACGTCCTCGGGCTGGACGTCGGGGTTGCGCTCGAGCAGCTGGTCGACCACGTAGGCGCCGAGGTCGTCGGGGCGGATTCCGGTCAGCGAGCCCTTGAAGGCACGTCCGATCGGGGTGCGGACGGCGTCGACGATGACGGCTTCGGGCATGGGTTCGGCTCTCCTGGATCGCGGGGCGGGGCGCCGAGTCCGCGGCGCGGACGGGGATCTTAGGCCCAGCCGCGAGGAAGGGCCGGCGAGCGCAGCGTCGCTCTGGGCCGCAGCACGAGCTTGCGCGCACTACCCGCTCAACGTGGCGGCATGCGCAGGGCGCCGTCGAGGCGGATGGTCTCGCCGTTGAGCATCCGGTTCTCGGCGATGTGGCAGGCGAGCTCCGCGTACTCCTCGGGCCGGCCGAGCCGCTGCGGAAACGGCACCTGCTCACCCAGGGCACTGCGCGCATCCTCCGGCAGCCCGGCGAGCAGCGGGGTGTCGAAGGTCCCCGGGGCGATCGTGCACACCCGCACGCCGCGACCGGCCAGGTCGCGAGCGGCCGGCAGGGTCAGGGCGACCACCCCGCCCTTCGATGCCGCGTAGGCGGCCTGCCCGATCTGGCCGTCGTAGGCGGCGATCGACGCGGTCATGACGACCGCCCCGCGCTCGCCCTCGGCGTCCGGAGCGTTGGCGCTCATAGCCGCCGCCGCGAGGCGGAGCACGTTGAAGGTGCCGGTCAGGTTCACCCCGATCACCGTCTCGAACGCTCCGAGTCCGGCCGCGCCCTCTCGCCCGACGACCCTCTCGGCCCAGCCGATTCCCGCGCACGAGACCGCGAAGCGCAGCTCGCCGAGGGCCTCGACGGCGCTCGCGATCGCCGCTCTGAGCTCCTCCGCCTCGGTCACGTCGGCCGCTAGACCGATCGCGGCCGGCGCAGGCACGCCGCCCGGTTCCGAGAGGCTCCGGGCCAGCTCCTGCGCGCGCTCGCCGTCGCGGTCGACGATGGCCACGCGCGCGCCGCGGCTCACCAGCGCACGCGCCGTGGCCGCCCCGAGGCCCGAGGCGCCGCCCACGACGAGCGCGCCCTCTCCCGCGAGCCTCAAGCGGAACCCGCCGGCGCCTCGCCGCTGCCGTTGTCCTCGGGCCGGGCGCCGGCGGGCCCTGCGAGCGCCACCGAGAACAGCCCCTGCTCGTCGCGCAGCAGCCGCTCGAGCGCCAGCCCCGCCTCGCGCAGCTCGTGCTCGAGCCGCTGTGGCGTGAACTTCGAGCTCACCTCGGTGCGAACCTCCTCGCCGGCGGCGAACTCGACCCGGGTCGAGTCGAGGCCCTCGATGGTCACTCGCTGGGCCGAGCGCGCGGTCAAGCCGAGCTCGACCCGCGACTCGTCGGGGTTCCAGCGCGCGAACGGCTCGAAGGCGTCGAGGTCGAAGTCGGCGCCGAGCTCGCGGTTGAGCACGCGCAGCGCATTGCGGGTGAACTCCGCCGTCACGCCCTGCGCGTCGTCGTAGGCCGCGACGATCACCCGTTCGTCCTTGACCAGGTCGGCGCCGAGCACGAGCCGGTCGCCCCTGCGGAGCAAGGCTCGCAGGCCGCGCAGTATCTCCCTGCGCGCTCCAGGATCGAGGTTGCCGATCGTGCCGCCGAGGAAGGCGACGAGCCGGGGGCCGGGGGGCGGGGGGAGGTCGCCCAGGTGGCGGCTGAAGTCCCCGACGACTCCGTGGACGGCGAGACCCGGGTAGAGGGCGGTCAGCTCCTCGGCCGAGCGCCGGACGACCGAGGGATCGACGTCGAAGGGCACGTAGCGGCGCAGCGTGCCCGCGCCGGCCATCGCGTAGAGCAGGGCGCGGGTCTTTGAGGCGACGCCCGAGCCGAGCTCGAGCAGCTCCTCTGCGCCCATGCTCGTGACGATCTCAGGCGCGTAGCGATTGAGAATGGCTCGCTCGGCGCGGGCGGGGTAGTACTCGGGCAGCTCGGTGATGCGATCGAAGAGCTCCGATCCACGCTCGTCGTAGAGGCACCGCGGCGGGAGCTCCCGCCGCTCGCCGAGCAGCCCGGCGCGCAC
>JBBSNG010000025.1:0-17839 GCA_038232755.1 Solirubrobacterales bacterium
CCAGCACGAGACCGAGGATGCCGATGATGAGCAGGATCGTGCCCGCCGCCTGGATGTCGAGGACGAAGATGTTCCCCTCGGTGATGGCGTACTTGAGGATCGCGCCGACCGTGATCAGGACGATGGACGTTCCGATGCCTATCGGTGTGGCTGGTCTCAATCTGTCTCCCTTGGCGCGCGCGGTGGATGCGCAGTCTAACGGCGGGGACGGCCGCTCCGTCGCCCGCAGCGTCTCTGTCAGGATGAGTGGGCGATGGTACGAGCGGTTCGCAAGGCGACGGGCGAAGAGCGCCGCAACCGTCTGCGCGCGGCGCGACTGTACCTGGTGAGCGAATCCCGGGTGGCTGGCCGACCTGCCGAGCCCGTGGTCGCGGCGGCGCTGGCCGGCGGGGTGGACGTCGTGCAGCTGCGCGACAAGGACGCCGGTGACCGGGCGCTCGTCGCGGCGGCGAGGCGGCTGCGCGCGATCTGCGACGAGCACGGTGCGCTGCTCGTGGTCAACGACCGGCCCGCTCTCGCCCGCGCCTGCCACGCCGACGGGGTCCACGTCGGCCAGGACGATGCGGCCGTGGCGGACGTGCGAGCTGCGGTCGGCGACGACTTGCTGATCGGGCTCTCCACCCACTCGCCGGACCAGATCGCCGCGGCCGCCGAGACCGAAGCGGACTACATCGGCGTTGGGCCCGTCTTCGCGACCCCGACGAAGCCCGGCCGCGCGCCCGTGGGGCTCGAGCTCGTCGCCCACGCCGCGGTCCATGCCGCACAGCCCTTCTTCGCCATCGGGGGGATCGACGCAGTGCTCGCCCCGGGGGTCGCGGCGGCCGGAGCCGAGCGCGTGGCCGTGGTGCGGGCGATCCGCGACGCCGCAGATCCGGGCACGGCGGCGGAGGAGATCCGCGCGGCGCTGGGGGAACGAGAGGTCGCCGGTGGGCCGGCGCGCTAGGCGGCGCAGCGCCGAGCGCGCCCCGCGCACCGCGGCGTCGCCTTCGCAGGCCGCGCCGGCCGCCGCCACCGGCGGTGAAGCACCTCCCTCGCGCGCCTCCCGGACCGAGGCCAAGAACGCCGCGGCCCGAGCGCAGCTCGTACCCCTGGGCGAAGGCGAGCGTCCGCGCCCGGTCACCGTCGCCTTCTTCGTGGTGATGGTCCAGGCGATCCTGAACGTGGTCACCTACCTCGCCGGGGTCCAGCTCGCCGGCGGCGGTGCACCGCCCCTGCCCCCGCTGCTCGCCTACACCTTCCTGCTGCTCGTAACCGCCTACGGTCTGTGGCGGGCGCGCTACTGGGCCGTGCTCGGCACGCAGGCGCTGCTCGTGCTGACGATCCTCGTGCTGTCGCTCTGGCTGGTCACCACGACCAGCGTGCTCGTGGGCGCCGTCATCGTCGCCCTGATCGTCGGCGCCGGACTGCTCTTCTGGTACCTGATCAAGGCCATGGCCCGCATCCAGATGCCGACCACACGCCGCTGAGCGACGAGCCGCGAGGCTATCGTCGGCGCGCCTAACGGTTCGATGAACACAGGTGCCCAACGTCCGCGCGCTGATCCGCTCCCCGCCATCATGCGCTAGCCCTCCTGATGCTCACCCGCCTCCTGCACAGAACCTTCGGCATGGACCCGGAGGCCCGGAGCCTGCCCGGCCCCCAGCCGCCCGACCGCGGCCCGTTCCGGCGCGATTTCTGGAAGAGCCCGCTGCGCGGGCCGTGGCTCGCCTCGATCCTCAGCTCCGCCCTGCTGCCGTTGATCCTCATCTGCGCGCTCACGGGGTTCCTCTCCCACGTCGCCTACGAGACGGAGTACCCCGGCAACTCGGTGACCGGCGGCGACGCGCTGCTGGGTCCGGTCTACTCGATCCTCGACTGGCCCGCCGGCTTCGCGTGGCTGTACGCGATCAACCAGGGACTGCACGTGACCTCCGGCCTCGCGGCCATCCCCATCCTCTTCGCGAAGCTGTGGACGGTCATCCCCAAGCTGTGGGAGCGTCCCGCCCTGCGCTCGCTCGCGCACGCCGTCGAGCGCATCAGCCTGGCCCTGCTCGTGGGCGCGAGCCTGTTCGTCTTCGCCACGGGCGTCCTCAACATCCAGATCTACTACCCGTTCGGCTTCGGCTTCGTTCCGGCGCACTACTACGCGGCCTTCATCTTCATCGCCGCGCTGGTCTTCCACATCGCCACCAAGGCGCCCGACCTCGCGCGCGCCTTCCGGGATCGGGGCGTGGTCGCGCCGCTGCGCGACGACGTCGAGCACACGGAGCCCGAGCCCTCCGACTCGAGCGAGAGCGCGCCGACCGCGCCGCGGCCGGCGACGATCTCGCGGCGCGGGTTCGTCGGCGCGGTGGCGGCCGGCTCGGTCGGCCTCGGCCTGATCGGAGCCGGACAGTCCATCGGCGGCGCGTTTCGGCCGCTCGGCCTGCTCGCCCCGCGCGGTCAGACCTACGGCACGGGCCCCAACGACTTCCAGGTCAACAAGACCGCGATGGGGGCGGGGATCACCCCGTCCGACACCGGCGCGAACTGGCGGCTCGAGCTCCAGGGCGCGCAGACGATCGAGCTCTCGCGCGAGGACCTCATGAACATGCCGATGTCCACGCAGACCCTGCCCATCGGCTGCGTCGAGGGCTGGTCGACGACCCAGACGTGGACCGGCGTGCCGCTGCGCGACCTGGGACGGCTCGCGGGCGTCGACGACCCGAGCGCGCTGTTCGTGAAGTCAATCCAGGACGCGGTGCTCGGCCAGGCCACGCTGAACGCCGCCCAGGCCGCCGATCCGCGCTCACTGCTCGCCCTCCAGGTCAACGGCGCCGATCTCTCGCCCAACCACGGCTATCCGGCGCGGGTCATCGTCCCGGCTCTGCCCGGCGTGCACAACACCAAGTGGGTCAAGCGGCTCGTGTTCCGGGCGGCCTAGAGAACGATGCGCGCCTTCTCCAGGGCCTATGGATCGAGCCCGCTCCACCTCGCCGTCGCGGCCGCCGCCTTCTTGATCGCCGGCTACGCGGGATTCCGCGCCCTCTCGAAGGGACCGGTGCTGCCTCAGGGCGAATGGTTCCTGGGAGCGATCCTACTGCACGACATGGTGCTGATCCCCGTCTACTCGGCCGTGCTGATCGGACTGATCTACGTGATCGGCGGGCGGGCGGCCCGCGAGGGCACCCCGATCCCGCGCGTGCGCCTGCTCGTGCTCAACCACCTGCGCGTGCCCGCGGGGCTCGCGCTGCTGGCCCTGCTCGTGTTCTTCCCGCTCATCCTCGGGTTCTCCGAGGGCGGGCTGATGGGGGTGAGCAGCCTCTCCACCGATCCCTACCTGCCGCGTTTCCTGTTCATGACGCTCGCGCTGTTTGCGATCTCCGCGGCGCTGCTGGCCGTTCGCCTCGCGCGCGGGCGCCGCGGCGGAGAAACGCCACCTCGCGCGGACGAGTAACCCAGCGCTCAGCCCGCCTCGCGCACCGCCCGGTGGGTCGCCCGCGCCGCCACGAGCAGAGGGTCGTACACGCCCGAGAACGGCGGCGCGTAGGAGAGGTCGAGCATCTCGAGCTCGTCGACGGCCATGCCCGACCACACGCACGCGGCGAGCACGTCGACTCGCTTGGCCGCACCCTCGACTCCGACGATCTGGCCGCCGAGGAGGCGGCCGCTCGTCGCGTCGGCCACAAGCTTGACGCGGATCGACCCCGCGCCGGGGTAGTAGCCCGCCCGCGTCTTCGAGTCGACACTCGCGGAGACGACGTCGAGGCCGGCGTCGGCCGCCTCGCGCTCGGACAGCCCGGTCCGCGCGACCTCGCACCGGCAGATCTTCGAGACCGCGGTGCCGATCAGCCCCGGGAAGGTGGCGTCGCCGCCGGCCACGTTGGTGCCGGCCACCCGCCCCTGCTTGTTGGCGTGGGTGCCGAGCTGGACGTTGACCGGCCGCTCGAGCAGGCGGTGCCAGCTCTCCGCGCAGTCGCCCGCGGCGAAGACGCCGTCGGCCCCGAGGCAGCGCTGGTGGTCGTCGACTGCGAGCGCACCGCTCGGGCCGATCTCCAGCCCCGCCGCCTCGGCCAGCGCCACGGCCGGCCGTACGCCGGTCGAGAGGACGACGTGGTCGGCCGCGAGCTCCTCGCCGGCGAGCTTCACCGATCGCGCCCGGCCGTCGGGATGGCGCCGGATCTCCTCGATCTCCACGCCGAGCAGGACGCGGATGCCCTTGTCCTCGGCGGCGGCCTGCACCTCGCCGGCCATCTCGGGATCGAGCGTGGTCATGATCTGCTCGGCGCGATCGAGCAGGGTGACCGACATGCCGCGCTCGACCAGGGCCTCCGCCATCTCGAGCCCGAGATAGCTCCCGCCGACCACCACCGCGGAGCTCCCACCGCGCCCGTTCAAGAGCTGAGCCCGGAAGCGCTCCGCGGAGTCGACGGTCCGCACCGGCTCGACCGCCTCGGCGCCGGGGACGGGAGGAACGACGGCCTCTGCGCCCGTGGCGTAGACGAGCTGGTCGAAGCCCTCGCGGACCACCGCGCGGTCGCGGCGAGCGACCGTGACCTCGCGACGATCGAGATCGATGTCGACCACCTCGGCCTCGGTGATGACGTCGATTCCCTTCTCGGCGAACTCCTGCGGGCTGCGTGAGATGAGTCGCTCGGAGTCGTCGAACAGGCCGCCGATGAAGTAGGGGATCCCGCACGCCGAGTACGACGTGTAGGGACCGCGCTCGAGCGCCCGGATGGTGAGCTCGGGCGCGAGGCGGCGGGCGGTAGCGGCCGCGCTCATGCCGCCGGCGTCCCCGCCGACGATGAGTAGGCGCTGCTTGTCACTGGACATCGAACGTGATCCCGTCGGCCTCGGCTTGGTTCCGGCGCCTGCGGCTCACAGGCCGCAGGCGATCCCGTGGCGGTCGAAGTAGCGCTGGTGGTAGGGCTCGGCCTCGTAGAACGTCGCGGCCGGCGAGACCTCGGTCACCACGGTCTTGGGCTTCATGCGCCGGAAAAGACCGGGCGCGCTCTCGAGCTCGGCCGCGAGCTTCGCCTTCGAGCCAGTCGCGGCGGCCTTCTGCTCCGGATCGTGGAAGAAGATGGCCGAGCGGTACTGGCTGCCGATGTCAGCGCCCTGACGGTTCCGGGTCGTCGGGTTGTGGGTGCTCCAGAAGACCTCGAGCAGATCCTCGTAGGAGACGACGGCAGGGTCGTAGACGACCTCGACCGCCTCGGCGTGACCGGTCCGGCCCCGGCAGACCTGCTTGTAGGTCGGGTCGGCCGCCGATCCGCCGGTGTAGCCGACGCGGGTCGAGACCACGCCCTCGACCGCGTCGAAGGTCGCCTCCACGCCCCAGAAGCAGCCGGCGGCGAAAACGGCGACCGCCCGCTCGGAGGCGCCGTTCGCGCTCACCTCACCGGTGCCGATCGCTGCGTCCGTGCTCATTGCTCCTCCTTCAGGTCGAGGGCCACCGAGTTGATGCTGTACCGCATCCCCGTCGGGGTCGGTCCGTCGTTGAAGACGTGCCCGAGGTGGGAACCGCAGCGCCGGCAGAGGACCTCGGTGCGCGTCATCAACAGCTTGCGATCGGTCCGCGTGACGATCGCCTCGGCGGTCGCGGGCTCCGTGAAGCTGGGCCAACCCGTGCCGGAGTCGAACTTCGCCTCGGAGCTGAAGAGCTCGGCGTCGCATGCGCCGCAGTGGTAGCTGCCGGAGTCCTTCGAGTAGACGTACTTCCCGGTGAAGGGGCGCTCGGTGCCGCGCTTTCGGAGCACCTTGAACTGCTCACGGGTGAGCTCCTGCGTCCATTCTGCGTCTGTCTTGTTGGTCATGGTCATGGCGTTTGATCCCTTTCCTCTCTCTGGAGGCTACGGGGCAGAGCTTGCGAGGTGCTTAACGGCGACTCGCGCCCCGCTTACGCTCACCGCGGCGGGGGACGGGAGCCTTACGCTCATCACCTGAGGCGACCTTGCGGATCCGCGCGCGGGTGACCGGCCTCCAGCTCGGGGCCGACGACTACGTGGTCAAGCCGTTCTCACCGACGGAGCTGGTGGCCCGGGTCGATGCGGTCCTGCGTCGTGCCGTGGGACTTCGGAGACGCCGAGCGTGCCGCCCGGGCAGCTAAGGCCTCGGCCGCGTCAGAGCTTCGGAGCACCGGGCGGGTCTTCCTCGTCGCCGATGTTGCCAAACGATGACCATGCGCTGACGGTTCCCTTACCGCCAGGCCACGGCTCTTGACCGCCCTCGCGGTCCGCTCGAGGGTGTCGGGTGCAGGTTTCCAGGGCGGCCCGCGCGGTCGCCTATCCACGACGCTGACTACGGGAGGTCCAACATGCGTCGTCGTCCCCTTGCCCAACCTATCCTTGCACTGACGTTGTTGCTGGCGGCCGTTCTGCCGGCCGCTGCCGCCGCTCAACCACCGGAGACCACCCCGGCGCGTCCGGGCGCCGTCTACGCCGCCACCAACGACCCAGCCGGCAACGAGATCCGGGTCTTCAGCCGCCGCAGCGACGGCCGGCTCACCCCGGCCGGCGACTTCGAGACCGGCGGGCTCGGCAGCGGCAACTTCGAGCAGTCCGCCAACAGCGTCGTGCTCGGCAACCGCGGCGGCGAGTCGTCTCCGATCAACTTCTCGGGCTCGGAGCGCTTCCTGTTCACCACCAACACCAACAGCGACAGCGTGTCGGTCTTCCGGGTCACGCCCGGTGGCCTCGAGCTCGCCGAGCTCGAGGAGGGCGGTCAGCTCAATCGGCCGATCAGCGTGACCGTCTCGAACGGCGTCGTCTACGCATTGAACAGCGACCGGCCGCAGTGCGCGAGCCTGAACGCGACCATCACCGGGTTCACACTCGACCAGGACGGCCGGCTCACGCCCATTCCGGGGTCGACGCGCCCGCTCGCCGGCAACGGCCCACCCTTCTCGGGCTGCACGCAGGTGTCGTTCAACAAGAGCGGCGACGTGCTTGCGGTGACCGAGAAGAACGCGGACGTGATCAGCACCTACCGCGTCGGGCGTGACGGCCTCGCCTCACAGCCAATCCGCAACGAGACGCCGGGGATCGGCCCGTTCGGATTCACGTTCACGCAGACCGACCGGCTGCTGAGCACCGAGAACAACGGTCAGGCGGAAGGACTGGGAGCCGCATCCTCGTTCAGGATCGAGAAGGACGCGACCCTCACCGCGGTCAGCGGCGACGTCCGCAACACCCAGACGGACACGTGCTGGATCGTCGTCACCGACAACGGGAAGTACGCGTACGTGTCGAACGCGATGAGCAACAACATCTCGAGCTACCGGGTCCGCCCGGACGGGACGATGACGCTGCTCGAGCCGATTGCCGGCCGGACGGACGAGCTACCGCGGCCGGTCGCCATATCGGAGGACCTGACCCTCAGCGAGAACAGCAGGTACCTCTACGTGCGTAATGCACGCGACGGCGACATCTTCGCCTTCGAGGTGCAGTCGGACGGAAAGCTCGTGGAGATCCAGAGCCGGCCGGCGGCGCTGCCGCCCGGGGGCGCCATCGGGGTGGCCGGCTACTAGTAGGGGCACAGAGCGAGCAGGCGCGCGGCCGTCCCGCTTCAGGCGGGGCGGCCGCGTCGCGCGACGACCAGCGTGGGCGTTCCCGAGGCTGGATCGCCGTGGGAGGATGGACCGACGATGACCGGAGAGGTGGACTTCGCTCGAGAGGGACTCCTCGACGGCCTCGAGGGCGGCGCCAGAACCGCGAGGCTCGAACTTCTCGAACGGCTTCTGGAGGACGGCACGACCATCGCGGAGTTGACCCGCGCGGTCGGCGAGGGCAGGCTGGCGATGCTCCCGGTCGAGCGCGCACTCGCGAGCGACGTGCGCGTCGGGTCGGCGGAGCTCGCCCGTCTGTGCGGGCTCGATCTCGCCTTCGTCCTCTCCGTGCGGCGGGCGCTCGGGCTCCCCGAGGCCGACCCCGACGACCCGGTGTTCAGGGAGGCGGACGTCGAGACCTTCCGCGAGCTCGGGAACCTGCGGCGCGAGGCTCGGCTTCCCGACGACGGGATGTTCGAGGTGCTGGGAGCCGTGGGTCGCAGCCTCTGGACGATCAGCGAGACCACGCTGGCGGTCGTCGACGAGGCGGCCACCGGCTCCGGCGGCAACGAGCGCGATCTCGCCCTGCGTTATGCCGATGCCGCCCGCCGGCTCGGCACCGTCGCGGGGCCCTTACTCGAGACGGCGATGCACGCTCATCTTCGCGAAGGCGTGCGCGAGGAGGTCGTCACGCCGGAGGAGATCCGATCGGGGCGGATCGACGACACCTGGACCGTGACGGTCTGCTTCGTCGACCTGGTCGGCTTCACGGGACTCGGCGACGGCGTGCCGGCCGAAGGAGCCCACGCCCTCGCCCGCGGGCTCACGCGAATCGCGGCGAGCGTGGCGAGCCCGCCGGTGCGCCTCGTCAAGACGATGGGGGACGGAGCGATGCTCGTCTCGACCGAGGCTCAGCCGCTGATCGATGCCGCCCTGGAGATGACGGCGAGGGTCGCAGCGGACGACGGTCTCCCGGCGCTGCGAGCCGGCGTCTCGCGCGGAGAGGCCTTCGCGCGCGGCGGTGACTGGTTCGGCGCGACCGTGAACCTCGCGAGCCGAATCGTCGACCTCGCCGAGCCGGGGACCGTCCTGGCCACGCGGAGCGCGCGCGAGGCCGCGCCCGACGCGTACGCGTGGTCCCCGGCGGGCCGCGAGCACCTTCGCGGCATCACCGACGAGGTCGAGCTCTTCAGCGTGGCGAGAGGCCCGTAAGATCTGCGTAAGCGGCGACTCTTACGATCGAGCGATGCGCCCGCCCCCGTGCCCTCCGCGACGTGCCTGACGCCCGGCAGGCGCCGGGCCGGGCTGAGGTCTCCGGCGACGGAGACCGAGTGGGGCTGGTGCTCGCCGGCGGCGGCGCCCGGGGCGCCTACGAGGCCGGTGCGCTGTCGATCCTCCTGCCCGAGCTCGAACGGCGAGGGCAGCGCCCCACGCTGCTCGTCGGGACGAGCGTGGGGGCGATCAACGTCGCCTTCCTAGGTGCCACCCAGCACCTGAGCGCCTCCGAGTCGAGCGCCGGCCTGGTCGAGCGCTGGAGCGAGGTCCGCGAGCGGCGCGTGATGCGACCCGTCCTGCTCGACCAGCTGCCGCGCAACACGCTGCGCTACCTGGGCGAGCTCCTCTCGGTCCCCGGTGCACGGTTGACGAGCCTGCTCGACCCGGCCCCGCTGGCGCGTGAGCTCGACCGCTGGATCGACTGGAGCGACCTCCACGACAACGTCGCTTCGGGCCTGGTCCACTCGGTCGCCGTGGTGGCAACCGCGGCGCGCAGCGGCTGCGCCGTCGCCTTCGTCGAGGGCGAGTCGCCCGCGAGCGCTCACCGCTCGCACGTGGTCGACTACGTCGGCGCCCGGCTCGAGACCGACCACGTGCGTGCCTCGGCGGCCATCCCGATCCTCTTCCCTCCCGTACGCGTCGATCGTCCGAAGCCCGCCCGAGGCTGGTACTTCGACGGCGGCACGCGGCTGAACACGCCGATCAAGCCCGCGCTCGACCACGGCGCGCAACGGCTCGTGGTCATCGGCACCGACGCGATAACCCCCCTGCCCGAGGACGACGGGCGCCACGAGTGCGCGCCTCCGGACTTCGGCGACGGCGCCCTTCACCTGCTCAACGGAG
Organism: Solirubrobacterales bacterium; assembly: GCA_038232755.1. Taxonomy (GTDB): domain Bacteria; phylum Actinomycetota; class Thermoleophilia; order Solirubrobacterales; family Thermoleophilaceae; genus JACCUC01. The sequence continues at coordinate 9,626 of JBBSNG010000025.1, forward strand.
CGCTCGTGGACCCGCTCATCGAGGACCTTCGCATGCTCGGGAACGTCAACTCGTTCCTGAGCGCTCGGGCGCCGGGGGCGAAGCGCTATCGCGAGGCTCGCGGCAAGCCGCCCTACCGAGAGGTTCCGTACCTGTTCATCGGGCCTCGACAGAGAGGGGCCATCGGCCAGCTGGCCCTCGAGGTCTTCAACGATCGCTACCGGGGCCTGCGGTCCCTGCGCTCTCCCGACCTGGCGCTCATCAGGCGTCTGCTCGGCCGCGACGGGCCGGCGCACGGAGAGCTGCTCAGCTACCTGTTCTCCGACCCGGAGTTCATCGCGGCACTGACCGAGCTCGGCGCGGACGACGCTCGCCACTGGCTTGGCAGCCGAGACGATCCCTGGGTCGTCGAGCCGCTCGAGGCGCTCGTGCCCGCGCTCTGAATCGCCGTCCTGCTTACAGCCAGGGGCCAGAGCGAACGGACGGGGGCAGGCGCCAGGGTAAGCGCCCACCCCTTCGCTCGCCGCCTCCGGCTACTCGGCGGCCAGCCCGATCGAGCCCGGCGCGCACCTTCCATGAACTGCCTCCTGAGTGGGTTTTCCGTCGAACCTGGGAGAGCCGGGGTCGACGTGCGCCTCCTGCCACTCTTGCTCCCCCCTCGGGGTCATCAGCGACGCTAGGGGGCGCAGATAACGGCGCAGTTACAGGTGACTTACCGGCTTCTTACACTCGCCGTGGCGGTGACGAAAGCCTTACGCTCACCGCTTGAGGCGACCTTGCGGACCGGCGCGCGCGACAATCGTCACATGACCTCGGAGCACAAGGGCTCGATCCTCATCGTCGACGACGAGCCCACGATCGCGGAGGTGGTGGGTCGCTACCTGGAGCGCGCGGGCTATTCCATCCGCGCCGCGAGCGACGGGCGGGAGGCGCTCGAGCTCGCGCGCGACGAGCCCCCGGACCTCGTGGTACTCGACCTCATGCTCCCGGGCGTCGGCGGGCTCGAGCTCCTGCGCCGTCTGCGCGAGCGCGAGCGCGTGCCGGTGGTCATCCTCACCGCCAAAGATCACCCGAGCGAGCGAGTGACCGGCCTTCAGCTCGGCGCCGACGACTACGTGGTCAAGCCGTTCTCGCCCGCGGAGCTCGTCGCTCGCATCGACGCCGTCCTGCGCCGCGCGCGACCGGCGCTCGGCCGCGAGGAGCCGATCGTGCTGAACGGGCTGACGATCGACGCCGACGCGCGGCGCGCCGTCGCCGACGGCGACGAGGTGCCGCTGACCGCGCGCGAGTTCGACCTGCTGCTCTTTCTCGCGCGCCATCCCGGCCGGGCGTTCTCGCGCGACGAGCTCATGGAGGCGGTCTGGGACTTCTCGTTCTACACCGACACCTCGACGGTCACCGTGCACGTCCGGCGCCTGCGCGAGAAGATCGAGGCCGACCCGTCGCGGCCGCGGCTGCTCCAGACGGTCTGGGGCCACGGCTACCGGCTTCAGCCGTGAGCGGCTGGCGCGGAGCCGGACTCGTCGTCGGGATCGCCCTCGCGGGCGGTCTCGTGACCGCCGCTGCCTTCGGTTCGGACGACGGCCTGGTCATGACGGCGCTGCTGCTCGGCAGCGGTGCCCCGATCCTCGTGCTCTCGCACCTGCTGGCGCGCCGGCGCGCGCGCGTCGGCTCGCTCTCGCGCCAGTTCGGCCTGGCGATCGCGCTGGTCGTCGGCCTCGCACTGGCGGGCGTGGCGGTCGTCGCCGGGCTGATGTTCGTGTCGACTCACGACGCGGTCATCCTCATGCTGCTGCTGGTCGCCGCGGGCGTGCTCGCCGTCTACTCGGCGTCGATCCTCGCGCGCGAGGTCATGTGGGACATCGGCGTCGTTCATAAGGGCGTGGTGGCCGTGGGCCACGGGGCGCGCGACGTGCGGCTCGAGACCCGCGCGGCGGACGAGGTCGCCGAGCTGGCGGCGGCCGGCAACCGCATGATCGAGCAGCTCGCTGCCCGCGAGGCCGAGCGGGACGCCGCGGAAGCCGCGCGGCGGAATCTGGTCGCGGCGGTCTCGCACGACCTGCGCACCCCGCTCGCCTCGCTGCGAGTCCTGGCCGAGGCCCTCGGGAGCGAGGAGGATGCACTCGACGAAGCGACCCGCCGGCGCTACTTGGGACAGCTCGCCATCCACGTCGGCTCGCTCGAGGGGCTGATCGACGACCTGTTCGAGCTCTCGCGGATCGAGGCCGGCGAGATCGAATGGCCGATGAGCGAGCTGGGGCTGGGCGAGCTCGTCGAGGAGACCGTGGAGGCCATGGGCGCCCACGGCGAGGCCGAGGGCATCGTCGTCACGGCGGACGTGGACCCGGAGCTGCCGCTCGTGCGCGGCAACCCCGAGAAGCTCCAGCGCGTCCTCTTCAACCTGGTCGACAACGCGATCCGGCATACCCCGCGAGGCGGAGAGGTCACCGTCGCGGCTGAACCGGCGGAGGACGGAGGCGTGGAGATCGAGGTCGCCGACAGCGGCGACGGGATCGACGCCGCCGAGCGCGAGCAGGTGTTCGATCCGTTCTATCGCGGAGGTCGCGAGTCGCCGCGCACGCGCCGTGGCGGCGGGCTCGGCTTGACGATCTGCCGCGCCATCCTCGAGGTTCACGACGGACGTATCTGGGTGGCGGGGTCATCGAGCGGCGCGCGACTGCGCTTCAGCCTGCCTGGAACGCGAGGCCCTGCCACATGAGCGGCGGCGGCGAGGTTGCCGGGGCGGTCGAGCTCTCCGCGGGCCGCCCGTTCCCCGACCTCGACCTGCCCGACCACACCGGTCGCCCGCGTTCGCTCGCCGAGGTCGCCGGCGGGGACCCGGTCGTGCTCGTGTTCTTCCGCGGGCCCTGGTGTCCGAAGGAGCAGCGCTACCTGCGCGAGCTCGTCCGGATCCAGGAGGAGTTCGAGGTCGCCTACGCACGGCTCGTGGCGGTGAGCGTCGACCCGCCGGCCGTGCAGACGGCGTTCCGGGCTGGGCTCGGCGCGCGCTTTCTCTTCCTCTCGGACGCCGAGCGCCGCTGGCTGCCGCGGCTCGGCCTGCTCGAGTCCTCCGACACGGTTCACCTCCCGTACCGGCCGACCGTCTTCACGCTCTATCCCGACCTTACCGTCCACGCCATCTACCGCGGCGACTGGTATTGGGGCCGGGCGACCATGGAGGAGCTGCGCCTCGACATGCGCGCGATCTCCCGCGCCGTGCGCGAGGGCTGGGAGGACCGCTCGTGAGCGGGGGGGCGAACCACCGCTTTCTGTGGTTCGACGGCGAGTCGCTCTCGCTCGAGGAGGTCCCCGGTGCGCGGCGCTTCGGGGCTGATCCGCGCCCGTTCGAGGCGGAGCCGGTCCTTGGCGCCTGGGCCCACGTGTGCGCGCTGCCCGACGAGCAGGCGAGGCTTCCCTACGACGAGCCCGAGGTCCAGGGCGTGCGCGCCGACGCGCTCGCCTGGTGGATTCCGCTGCTCGGGGACTCGCTCGTGTGCCTGACCACGCTGTCGCTCGACGCCGTGGGCTACGGCGGCGCGATCACCGTGGTACGCGACCCCAGCGGCCTGCGCGCCGATCCGTTCGCGCGCATCTTCCCGGCGACGCTGGTCCGGACCGATCTGTTCGGCGAGGTCCCGGCCCCGCCCGGGCCGGTGATCGAGCGCTACTCCGGCGCGCCGTGGCCGGCCGGAAGCTTCGCGACGTAGCCCTCCAGGCTCACCAGACGGTGGTCCTGGGGTCGAAGGCCGTGATGGCGGGGTCCCGGGTCGCGAGCCGCGCCCCGACCATCCGAGCGCTCGCGTAGATGATCCGATCGGCGGGATCGCCGTGGAAGCCCTCCCCGTCGAGCAGGGCGGCACGAACGGCGATCGCGCTCGAGACGGCGACCGGCTCGACCCGAGGGTGAGCGAGCGCGAGCTCGATCCAGGACTCCACCTCGCGGTCGAGGGCGATGCGCCCGCGCAGCGCGAGCATGACGACCTCCCAGCAGCTGATTGTGGACACCGCGAGCCGCTCGGCGCGGTCAAGCGCTGCGCGGGCGTCGGCTCCGAGCTTCTCCGGACTCGCGGTCCACCACAGCCACACGTGCGTGTCGAGGAAGATCACCCGCGGGCGGCGTCCCAATCGGTGTCGAGTGGAGCGATCAGCTCATCGTCATCGACCAGATAGCTGACGCTGCCGGTCAGCGAGGGCGGCGCCTCGGTCGGCGTGACGCGGGCGACCGGTCGCCCGCGCTTGGTCACCACGAGCGTCTCGCCCGTCGCGGCGACCTCGTCGAGCAGAGCCAGGCATTCCGCCTTGAAGCGGCTGGCGGGGATGCTGCGGTTGGTCATGATATGACCATATTACCATGGTCATCTGACTACATAAGGATAGAGTGTCGAGGTTCGCCGATCTGCGCCGGGTAATCTCTACTGGCGATGGCCGAATCCTCTTACGACTGCGTCGTCGTCGGCTCCGGGCCGGGTGGCTACGTAGCGGCCATCCGCGCCGCTCAGGTCGGCATGAACACCGCGATCGTCGAGAAGGACAAGCTCGGCGGGCGCTGCCTCAACTACGCGTGCATCCCCGCCAAGGCCGTGCTGCGCGCCGCCGACGTCTTCTCCGAGGTCAAGGACGCCGGCGAGTTCGGGATCCAGCTCAACGGCGCCGAGCCGACGATCGACTTCGAGGCCACCTCGAAGCACCGCGACAAGGTCGTGAAGACGCTGACCGGCGGCGTCGGCTCGCTCATGAAGGGCAACAAGATCGACGTGATCGAGGGCCTCGGCGCGGTCACGAGCGACGGCAACGTGCGCGTGGGCGACGATGAGATCGAGGCGAACACGGTCATCCTCGCCACCGGCTCGGTGGCCAAGCCGCTGCTCGGGCTCGAGTTCGGCGAGCGCGTGCTCGACACCGAGCGGGCCTGGGCACTGCGCGAGCTCCCGCAGAGGATGGCGGTGATCGGCGCCGGTGCCTCCGGCGCCGAGATCGCCTCGGCCTACGGGCGCCTCGGCGTCGAGGTCACGCTGCTCGAGGCCCTGCCCCAGATCCTCCCGCTCGAGGACGAGGAGATCGCCAAGGCCGCCGCGCGGGAGATCCGCAAGCAGAACGTGAAGATCGTCACCGAGGCCAACGTCGAGTCGGCCGAGGTCACCGACGACGGGGTCGAGCTCACCTACGGCGACGGCGAGACCGAGCGTTTCGACTACCTCGCCATCGCGGCTGGCCGGGCGCCCGACGTCGAGGGTCTCGGACTCGACGACGCCGGAGTCAAGCTCGACGACAGCGGCCGCATCGAGATCGACGAGCGGATGCGCACCTCGGTCGACGGCGTCTACGCGATCGGCGACATCGTGCACGGGCCCGCGCTGGCCCACAAGGCCTCCGACGAGGGCGTGATCGCGGTCGAGGACGCCGCCGGTATGGAGACGCACGCGCTCGATTACCACGCGATCCCCGCCGCGACGTTCTGCCACCCGCAGGTCGCGAGCTTCGGGATGACCGAGAAACAGGCCCGCGAGGCCGGCTACGACGTCGTCATCGGCAAGGTCCCGATGGGCGCGGTCGGCGCGCCGACCGTCTACGGCGACCGCACCGGCATGATCAAGATCGTGGGCGACAAGCGCTACGGCGAGATCCTTGGCGCGCACATGGCGGGCGCGCGCGCGACCGATCTGATCTCAGAGCTGGTGGCCGTGCACGAGCTCGAGGGCGGGTTCGCCGAGGTGGCGCGGATCGTGCATCCCCACCCGACGTTCTCCGAGGCCACGCTCGAGGCCGCGCGGTCGACGGACGGATGGCTGATCCACGGCTGAGCGTGGAAGACGACACGGGCCTCGAGCTCGAGCCCGAGCGCCCGGAACCTTCCGAGCGGCCGATCTTCTACTTCGACTTCGCGTTGCCGGAGTGCTGGCTCGCGGCGGAGCGGGTGAACCATGAGCTTGGGGTGGTACCTGTCTGGGTGCCGGTACGCGTGGATGCTTCGGGCCGCTCGCCCTCGACCGAGGAGCTGGCCGACCTCGACCGCCGCGGCGCCGAGCACGGGCTACCAGCGATGCGTCTTCCGGATCCATGGCCGGGCGACGACCTTGATGTGGCGCTCAGGGCCGCGACCTTCGCCGCCGCGTCGGGGCGAGTCGTGGCCTTCTCGCTCGCCGCGCTGCGTCAGGCGTTCGCGGCGGGCCGAGATCTGTCTCAGGTCGACAACGTTCTGATCGCCGCGGCGGCGTGCGAGCTGCATCCGCGGGCGGTGCTGAAGGCGATCGAGAGTCGATCCGTGGCGGAGCGTCTGACGGCGGCCAGCGCGGAGGCGGTGAAGCGGGGGGTCGGTGTGCTGCCGGCGATCGCCGTTGCGGGGGAGATCCTGTCTGGTCCCGCGGCGGTCGATACGGCGGCAGCGGCGCTCGCAGCTGCCGCCTGACTCTCACTCCGGCAGGATCTCCAACACGTCGCGGTGGCGAGGGCGGACGACCGCGAAGTCCCGCCGATCGAGGGTGGCGACCTTGGGCTCATCGAGCCGCTCGCAGAGGGCGATCACGGAAGCGTCGACCAGACCGAGGTCGAGGTCGGCGTAGGCGCGCTCGAGCTCCGCTGCGCGCAACAGGTCGCCTTCAGCGAGGTTCTCGAGCCGGTACGCACCCCCCGCGAGGTCTTCGAGGAAGACCGACCACGCCTCGTGACCGAGCAGCTTGATGACCCAGTAGTCGACCTCGACGAGCACGGACCCAGGGACGACGAGCGGCTCGCCGATGCTCTCGACCAGCGACACGCAGCGTTGGTGGTCGGGATCACCGGCATCCAGCAGCGCGAGGATCGGCCCCGTGTCGAGGACCAGGGCCATCAGCGACGAGGCCGGCGCTCACGTACCGGAGCGTGCTCGTCGCGCGCGGCCGCGCGGGCGGCCCCTGACTCGCTCCGAGCGATGCCGAAACGCGGTCGGTGACGGTCACGAAGTTCGGCGGCCTCTCGAGCCACGGTCTCGCGCAGGAGCTGGGCGAGAGATACGCCGCGCCGGCGCGCCTCGGACTCGAGGACGGAGAGGTCGTCGGGCGCGGCGGCGAGGGTCGTGCGGCGGGTGGCAGCAATACATCTGATGCTAGCATCGTGCTGGCTCGGTCACGGCGAGCTCGGCCGTGGTGTCGCCCGCCACGTTCACCGGCCGGCTGCCGGAACGACCCCGACCTTGAGCCGCCGTGCCGCGGATCGGGCTGGGGTGACGCAAAGCGCCAACCGCGAAGACTGAAGCTCCGCCACGCCCGACGATGAGCGGCGGGCACCGCGAATCCGGTGCTAGCGCCTTGCGTGCCTTTGGTCGATCGAGGATGCTTGGTCCGCATGCCGCCGTTCGACCCAGATCACGAGCTCAGAGTCGTGCCAACCAACGTGCTCGCGAACTGAGCCAGCGCTTCGATGACCTCGTTCCGATCGCAGCACTGCGCGAAGGCTTCGTGTTTGGCGGCGAACGGATCAGCTTCGGATCGCTCTACAAGGGGATCCATCGCCCGAGGCAGATGAGGGGTCCAGCCGCGCTCACGCTCGTGACCGCGGCGCGTGTTCCCGGCAAACGACCGGCGTACGAAGACGAGGTTGACATCGCCAATCGCGCGATTGTCTACCGCTACCGGGCCGGGTCGATCGATCAAGCAGACAACCGAGCCCTCAGGGCGGCGTTCGAGATGCAGGCACCGCTGATCTACCTCCACGGGATCGCTCCGGGTCAGTACATGCTCGTGCAACCGGTCTTCATCACCCGAGACGATCCCGGCAGCGCAAGCGTGCTCCTCGAGGTCGGGCTGCCTGCAGCCGATGTGCGCGGCGAGGGGCTTGTCTCGACGCCGGATGTGCGGGAGTACGCGCTCGCAGAGGTCCGCCTTCGCCTCCACCAGCAACGCTTCCGGCAGGACGTCCTACGGGCTTACAAACACCGCTGCACTGTGTGCGCACTCCGGGAGTCCGCTCTCGTTCAGGCCGCTCATATCGTCGAGGATCGCAGCGAGCGCGGAGTCGCCGCCGTCGTGAACGGCCTCGCCCTATGCGCCATCCATCATCTCGCCTACGACCGTAATCTCCTGGGCATCGACCCCGAAGGCATCGTGCACATTGCGAGACGACTCCTGGACGAGCAGGACGGGCCGATGTTGCGTGAGGGCCTGCAAGGCTTTCACGGACGGGGCATCGCCGTTCCCCATCGCCGCGAAGAGCGCCCCGAGCCCGGCAGGCTCGCCGAACGGTTCGACCGTTTCACTCGAA
>JBBSNG010000026.1:0-17330 GCA_038232755.1 Solirubrobacterales bacterium
CGGAAGTTGTAGGTCGAGACGTAGTCGCCGAACACCTCGCGCGTGCGCTCGGCCTCGCCCTTGATCAGCGGCGTGCCGGTAAAGCCCAGGAAGCCGGCGTTCGGCAGCGCGCGGCGCATGTTCAGCGCAAGCGCCGAGTACTGGCTGCGGTGCGCCTCGTCGGTGATCACGATCACGTCGTCGCGCTCCGAGCACACCGGCATCTCGTGGCCGTGCTCGGGGCGGAACTTGTGGATCAGCGTGAAGACGTAACGATGGTCCTCGCCGAGCAGCCGGCGCAGGTGCTCGGAGGAGGTGGCCTGGAGGTGGCCCTCCACCGCGCCGGCGTCCTTGAACTCCTCATAGAGCTGATCGTCGAGCTCGGCGCGATCGGTCACCATCACGAACGTCCAGTTGCCCGGCTCGCGACGCAGCACCTTCTGGGTGAAGAAGAGCATCGAGAGGCTCTTGCCTGAGCCCTGGGTGTGCCAGAAGACGCCGAGCTTTCCGTCGCGCGTGCGCTCGTTGCGCAGAGCGCGCATCGCCGCGTTCACCCCGAGCACCTGATGGTTCGCCGCGAGCACCTTGGTCAAGCCGCCCGGGCGCTCGAGGTAGGCGACGAAGCTCTCGGCCACGTCGAGCAGCCGGCCCGGCTCGCACAGCCCGTGGATCGCCGTCTCGAGCGAAACGAGGCCTGGCTCCGACTCGTCGTCGACGCGCTTCCATTCGCCGAAGCGCTCCCACGGCGCGAAGGTCGACCCGACCCTCGTCTCCGAGCCGTTCGAGAGGAGAACGAACGCGTTTGGGACGAAGAGCTGCGGAATCGCGTCGCGGTAGTCGCGCAGGTTCTTCCGGTAGGCGTGCTCGATCGACTTGTGCGAGGCCTTGAGCTCGAGCAGCACGAGCGGGATGCCGTTGACGAAGCAGACGATGTCGGTGCGGCGGGTGTGCAGCGGCCCGACGACCCAGAGCTGGCTGACCGCGAGGAAGTCGTTGCTGGCGGACGTGCGCCAGTCGAGGAAGACGACGGTCTCGGTGATCCGCGCGCCCTCGTCGTCGGTGACGGTGACCTTGGCGCCGTCGCGCAGCAGCTGCCAGACCTCGTGGTTGGCGCGGGTGGGGTCCATCGCGGAGCGGTCGCGCGTGAGCTTTTCGAGGGCGGCGTCGAGCGCGGCTGGGGTCAAGTCCGGGTTGAGGTGGGCGAGCTTCGGGCGGAGGCGGTGGTGGAGTACCACCTGGGACTGGTCGTCGCGGCCGAGGCCACCGTTTCCGATGTGTCCGGCGCCAAAGTGTTCGGTGTAGCCGTCGGCGATCTCGTAGCCGAGCTGCTCGAGGCGGGCGAGCGTGGGCTTCTCGACGAGGCCCGCCTCGGAGAAGTCCTTGGGGCTCATGTGGCTTCGGCTGGGAGGAGCTCGCCGAGGTCGATGTCGGCGATGTCGAGGCGGCCGGTGACGAGGCGTGGGAGGAGCAGGTCGCGGCCTCGTGCCAGCGAGCGATTCTGCTCTACGAGGGCGCTGGCAAGCCGCAGGCTCGGCGCGGCCACTTGATCGAAGGCATCCAAGATCGGCGCGCTCGGCACGACGATCGGCGCCTCTTCGAAGTCGATGGGGCGAACCGCCGGGTACGCAGAACCGGTCGTCCGACTCACCAGATACTCGGTGAACGCCGGCTCAGACACATGTAGAAAGAGAAAGCTCGCCGGAACGCTTTCGGGACTCATAGCCGCGAGACCCGTGGAAGCAACGAGGTCGGGAGGAGGATCGTGAACAAGACCGTGCGCCCGTCGGTTCGGCCGAACGGTCGCCCAAAGTACGTCGCCGTCGTGGAGACTCCTCCGAGCGCGCCCCGGCGCCCGGGCCGCGTCGATGACCGTCGGCTCATTCAGCCGACCGACGCCGACGCTCGAGATGTCGAGGTACCGGAGAGGATCAGGGAGATCGGTCGCGCGAAAGATCCGCTTGTTCAGGCTGGCCACGTCGCCCAGGCGGCGTACCGCCCATTCCGCTGGAGCTGACCCGAGCTCGGAGTCCATGAAATCGACCTCCGCGTGGCGTGGGAAGCGAAAGCGCACGAACCACTCGCGATACAGCGATCGAGCGAGATCTTCGAGCAGCTCAATCCGCCTCTCGTTGATCTCGATGAGCTCGTCGAAGGCGGAGAGGACGGCCGCAATGCGATGCTGACGCGGAGGCTCCGGCGCACTCACGGATATCCGGCCAATGATCGCCTGGTTGAGAGAAGCCATAGTCGCCCCGTGCGAACCTTGAGCCTCCATCCACACCTTGTGGCTTGGGGTCAGCAACGCCTTGGACAAGAACGCCGGCGAGATCGGACTGCCCTCCAGCAGCCTCACTCGGATGCAGTCAGAACCCTGCATCCAGCCGGCTTCCTTCTGGGTGACGAGAATGTGCCGATCGACGGCGCCCTTCCGCCCGAAGACGACATCCCCTTCCACAAGCAGATGTCCCCGTAGTCGCTCCTGAACGTCGAATCCGACCCTTTCGATTTCGGCCGTTCGAACCGTTCCGTATCCGAGGTTTCGAACGTTGATAACGGGGACCCCTTCGCTGCTGTAGTCCGAGGCGCGAAGCTGCGTGCCAAACGGTCCCGTCCGAATCTCCGCAACCCCGCGAGCTACGAGATCGCCGAGCTTGATCTCCGTCCACTCGCTCACCGTCCGTCCCCCGACTCCTCCGTCACCGCCGCCATCAACTCCCGGGCAACGTACCGGCGCTGCCCACGGATACCGCTCCTTCCCTCGCTCAGCACCCCGCGCTCCTCGAGCTGGCGCAGCAGGCGCACCGCCGTGGGACGGCTAACGCCGAGCCGCTCCTCCACGAGCCGCGTGGTGACCAGCGGGTTCTCGCACACGAGGTCGACCAACGCCGGGCCGTTCGCGGTCCCCATCGTTGCCGCCATCCCCCGGTAGCGCTCGCGCAGCTCGATGATCGTCTCGGCGCGCGACACGGCATCGCTCGCCTGAGTCTCGACGGCGATGAGGAACATCTCGATCCACGGGATCGGGTCGCCGGTCTCTTGCACGGACTGGAGCGCGCCGTAGTAGCGCTGGCGATCGCGCTCGAGGTACGCGCTGAGGTAGAGCAGGGGCGCGGGAAGCCGGCCGCGGGAGACGAGGAAGAAGACCAGCAGCAGACGTCCGAGGCGTCCGTTGCCGTCGAGAAAGGGATGGATCGTCTCGAACTGCGAGTGGAGCAGCGCGTTCTGAATGAGGAGCGGCGTCTCCGCGCGCTCATTGGCGAAGCGCTCCCAGTCGCTGAGGAGACCAGGCAGCTCCTCCGGCGGAGGTGGCACGAAGTCCGCTGTCTCGATGGTCGAGCTTGGCGCTCCGATCCAGTTCTGGGTGGTGCGCAGCTCGCCGGGAGTGCGACCCCGCCCGCGCACCCCCGCCATAAGGCGACGATGCATACCTCGCATCAGCCGCGTCCCCAGCGGCAGGCTGTCGACCTGCTCGAGCCCCCACCCGAGCGCATCCACGTAGGCCACGACCTCCTCCACATCGGGGTTCGGCGTCTCGCCGGAGGCATCGACCTCGAAGACCTCGGCCATCGTCGCCCGCGTGCCCTCGATGCGCGTGGAGGACAGCGCTTCGCGCAGGAGGTACGGACGCACCAGGAGATCGGGACCCGGCAGGAACCGGCCCACCCCGGCCAGGCGCCCGAGCGAAGCCTCGGCGTCCGCGAGAAGCCGCGTGGTCGATGCCGGCAGCTCGACCACTCGCGGGATCGGTGCCGGGAAGTAGGCGACGTAGCCGTGGGGACCGATCGTCCGACGCGCTTCGCCGAACGGAGTCGATGCGTAGCGTTGCGAATCCACGGCCGGAACCCTACCAGCGTCTCTAACGCAAGATAGAATCTACGTTAGAGACAGCTCTCGACCGTTACGGCATCGTTCGGGTCAGGCGCGAGTTCATCGCCTCGCGCGAACTTCGGGCGAACCCGCGCGGCTCGCGGCTCGCTACGACATCCTCCGGCCGCGGCGTCGGGGCGTCCAGAGCCGATGCCAGCGAAAGGAATAGCGGCGAATGCTTCCGCCCTCTTGCCCTCCCATCACGTGCGCCCACCGGTGGACGACGTCCCGCCGCCACTGGTCCGGCCAGTAGGAGGCCGGAGCTCGCGGATCGATGGTGGCGATCGTCGCCCCGAACTCTGCAATGGTGGTCCCGTGGTCGGCCGGCATGCGGTCATCGGCCGTGACCAAGATCCAGTTGCGAACTCGCTCGGTGAGCCGATGGAGCAGATCTGGGTCATTAAGGCCCGCGTACTGAAGGGAGTAAACGGTCCAGGCATCTCGGCCTCGTTGAGAGAGCTCCGCCGCGAGACGCTTGTTCAGGCTCTCGTCGAGTACGAGGGTCCAGCCGGCGGGTCCGGGGATCTCTACGCCGCCATGGTCAGTGCTTGGCTGGCACGCCACCACCTAAGGGCGTCGTCGATCTCTTCATCGCTGAGGTCGTAGCCGTCCTTGAGCAACTCGAGTCCGTCTGGACCCTCGGCGATCTCGGCCACGTCCTCCGCCGCGAGTCTGCGCCCCCGAATGGTGGGCTGTCCACTCAGCCGGTCTGGATCGACCTCGATGTACTCGAGGTTAGGCACGTCTCGGACAACCCATCCGCCCCGATGCAGGTCCTCCGCGATTCGCCGGAGCGACTCGACGCTGATCACTCGCTGCCACCGCTGCTGACCGATGTCGTAGTGGGAGTCTCCCCTCTCCACGACCACCGAGGCGCGTTCGGCACCCGGGCCGGTCCCAGTGGAAAGCGGGGCGTGCGTGAGCGGCCAGTCGCCGTACTCCGAACGCAGCGCGTCCACAGCTCGCTTTATGTCTGCTCGGCGCACTCCGCGCTCGATCAGCTCATGAACGACCATCGCCTCCGCCACATCCTGAAAGCTGTAGATCCGCGGCGGACCGGCGGATTGCGAGGAGCGGATATAGCCGGATCGCGCCCATTGGCCGATCCGCTTACCCGACACGCCCGCGAGCTGGCCCGCCTCGTCGGCGAGGTATCGCCCGCGGGGAGGCATGTGGTGGACAGGCGTCACGACGTTCAATCTACATTCGCCGTCGGGCCTCCGCACCGGTCGACAGCCGAGTCCCAGTAGCGCCGCCACTGATAGCCGTTGAGAATGCCCCACTTCCGTCCGTCCCGGCAGCTCGGGCTCCTCCGGGAAGACGAGGACGGGGAGTTGGCGTCAACGGTGACGCTCACGGGTCTCGATCGAGCGCTGCTCGGACGGCTTCCTTGTCCTCGAGGTCCACGAGGGGCGGGCTCAGGTCGCGGCTGATCCAGTCGACCGGGGCCGGCTCGGCATGTTCGCCGGCGATGGCCCCAGACCGGGCCAGAAGCTCGGATAGCACCTTGTCGACGCCCGCCTCCAGCGTCGTCGCGCGCGCAGAGAGCTCGCGCAACTCGACCTGCGCCGCCGCAAGCTTCTCCTCGAACACCTCGTCCTCGAGATCCTCGACCTCGGTCCCTACGTAGCGGCCCGGGTTTAGGCTCCACCCCTGCGCCTCGATCTCCTCGACCGTCGCGACCTTGCACAGGCCGGTCACGTCGGTGTAGGTGCCCTCGGGAAAACGCTGCTCGAAGAGCTCGTTCCGCCCGGCCGCGAGCTCCGGCTCCTCCCCGCGGTAGAGGCGAACGATGCTGGCCAGGAGCTCGAGCTGCTCCTCGGTGAAGTCGCGGTGCGCGCGGTCGATCTGGCGGAAGGTCTGCCGGGCGTCGATGAAGAGCACCTTGTCGGCGCGATCCGTCTCGCGCTTGCCGCGATCGAGGAACCACAGCGTCACCGGCAGGGTCACGGTGTAGAAGAAGTTCGGGCCGACGGCCACCATCACGTCGACGAGCCGATCCTCGATCAGCTTGCGGCGGATCTCGGCTTCGCTGTGGCGCGCGTCGGAGGAGGAGTTGGCCATCACGAACCCCGCCCGCCCCGCCTCGTTGAGCGACGTCGCGAAGAGCTGTATCCACAGGTAGTTGCCGTTGTCGGCCCTGGGCAGATCGGGAAAGCGCGGATCGTCCTCGAGCTTCGCCTTGTCGATGCGGTCGACGTTGAACGGCGGGTTGGCCATCACGAAGTCGAAGCGCTCGACGCTGTCGTGCAGATCCTCGTAGTAGCTGTTGCCCTCGCGGATCTCGCCCGACAGTCCGTGGACGGCGAGGTTCATCTTCGCCAGGCGCACGGTCTCGCCGGTCTTCTCCTGGCCGTAGATCGAGAGCTCCTCGCCGGGCGAGTGACGGTGGCGCTCGACGAACCGCGCGGACTGCACGAACATGCCGCCCGAGCCGCAGGCGGGGTCGAAGATCCTGCCGTGGAAGGGCTCGAGGACCTCCACAATCAGCCGCACGATCGACATCGGCGTGAAGAACTCGCCGGCGCCTGCGCCCTCGGCCATGGCGAACTCCCCGAGGAAGTACTCGTAGATGAGCCCGAAGGCGTCGCCCTCGAGATCCTTCGTGTAGCTGTTGATATGCCGCAGGAGCGAGGCGATCGTGGAGTTGTCGATCGCCGTGTAGGTGCGCGGCAGGACGCCGGCCAGCTCGGGGTTGTGCTCCTCGACCGATCGCATCGCCTCGTTGACGGCTCGGCCGAGGTCGGTGCCTTCGGGGAGTTCAAGCAAGTAGGCGAACCGCGCCGCGTCGGTGAGGTAGATCACGCCCTCGGCCTGGTAGTCCGAGGGGCCGACCCTCCGGCGTACGGAGGCCTTGGCCTCGACCCGCTCGCGCGCCGCCTCGAACCTGGCGTCGGCGAAGCGGAGGAAGATCAGGCCGAGGACCGGGGTGCCGTACTCCGAGGCTTTCAGCCCGGAGTTCGCGCGCAGATCGTCGGCGGCGTCCCAGAGACGGTGCTCGAGCTCTGAGAGGTCAGGCTGCACGCCCGCGCCCCTTCGGCGAAGCTAGCCGCCGGCCATGGCCGGGAGGATGACCAGCGTGTCGCGCTCGCTCACGGGGGTGTCCAGCCCTTCGAGCACCCGCACGTCCTCATCGTTGAGGTAGACGTTCACGTAGCGGTTGAGCGACCCGTCCTCGCCGAAGAGCTGGCGCTGGGTGTCGGGGTGTTGCGTGGCCAGCGACCGCAGCGCCTCGCCGACGTTGGCGCCCTCGGCCGGGACCTCGCGCTCGCCGCCGGTGGAGGGGCGCAGCACGGGTGGGATCTTCACGGTGCTCATGGCGCCGGAGAGATTACCGCCCCACTGCCGTTCGAGCCGACGTCGAGCAGCCCCTACGGTACGTTTCCCCGGGTGTCGAGCCTCTCCTCCACTCCAGGGCGTCCGGCGCTCGCGGCCCTCGCGGCGGGTCTCGTCGTCCTGGCCGGTTGCGGCGAGTCGCAGTCGACCCCCTCGCGACCGACCCCGACCCCCGAGGCGGAGCGGCCGCCGGCCAGGCCGGCGCCCTCGGCGCCCGAGAAGGGGTCGAAGGACGCAGAGGCGCCCGCGCCGAGCTCAGGCGACCTGCGGGTCGCCGACCCCGCCAAGCTGCCGGGCGACCCCGTGCCTCGCTACCTGCCGAAGGGTTTCGTCCTGCCCGAGCCGGCCACCGTGCGCGAGGGGTTCGGTACCCCCAAGCCGACCAACGGCGTCTTCTACCTGGAGGTCGAGGCGCCGCTCGACGACCTCATCGCATTCCTCGAGAATGAGTACAAGGCCAACGGCTGGAAGAAGATAACCGACCAGGAGATCGAGGAGGACGGCAAGCAGAGGGCGAACCTACTCTTCATGAAGGGCCCACAGCGAACGGCGGGCTTCGACGCGCAGGAGGATGGCTCGAGCACCCTCGTGCAGGTTCAGTACAGCAACCCGCCCAAGCCCTAGCCCGCCGCCGCGCAGAACGCCTCGTAGTCCGGGAACACGCCCATCTCCTCCTCGGAGATCTCCCCCGGGGGCCGCGAGCAGATCGGGCACTCGGGATCGCGGCGCACCTTCAGCTCGGTGAAGCTCGCCGCCAGCGCGTCGTAGAGCACGAGCCGTCCGACGAGCGGATCGCCGGCCCCGGTGATCAGCTTGATGACCTCGGTGGCCTGAAGCAGTCCCATCGTCCCCGGGAGGACGCCGAGCACGCCGTTGGCTCCGCACGAGGGCGCGAGCTCAGCCGGCGGCGGCGTCGGGTACAGGCAGCGGTAGCACGGGCCGTCGTAGGGCTTGAACACCGCGAGCTGGCCGTCGAAGCCGAGGATCGAGGCGGAGACCACCGGGATCTGGAGCCGGACCGTGGCGTCGTTGAGCAGGTACCGGGTCGGGAAGTTGTCGACCCCGTCGACGATCACGTCGTAGCCCTCGACGATCTCCATGATGTTCGAGGCGTCGAGGCGGGTGTTGTACTTGACGACCTCGACGCCGGGGTTGAGCTCGTGGATCGCCTCCTCGGCCGAGTCGACCTTGGGCTCGCCCACGCGCGCGCCGGTGTGAATGACCTGGCGCTGGAGGTTCGAGACGTCCACGACATCGTCGTCGACGATGCCGAGCGTGCCCACGCCCGCCGCCGCCAGGTAGAGCGCGACCGGCGAGCCGAGCCCGCCCGCGCCGAGCAGCAGGACCTTCGCCTCGAGGAGCCTGATCTGCCCCTCGAGGCCGACCTCGGGCAGAAGCAGATGGCGCGAGTAGCGGCTGCGTTGCTCGGGCGTGAGCGCGCGCGGAACCTCGACGTCGAAGCCGCGGTCCTTCCACAGAGTGATCCCGCCGGTCATCGACTCGACGTTCTCGTAGCCGAGCTGGCGCTCGAGCGTGTCGGCGGCCAGGGCGGAGCGGTTGCCCGAGGCGCAGTAGAGGACGATCGGCGCCGAGCGGTCGGCGCTCGCACCCTCGATGCGCGACTCGAGGTGTCCGCGCGGGACGTGCACCGCCCCGGGGATGTGGCCCTCCTCGAACTCGTGCTGCTCGCGCACGTCGACGACCACCGGCTTCGCTGCGGGCGCGCCGGCGCCGTTGGCGCTCGCGCCGTTCGAGCCGGCGCCGTTCTCGCTCGCGCGCAGGCGGTCGCGTACATCGCGCGGGTCGATCTCCGTGATCCGGTCCTTGACCTGGCGAATTAGCTCTGCGCCGCTTGCCATCCCGAGACTCCTAGTTCCGACGGTCCATTGCTTCAGAAAGTATAGCGGTGTCCGGAGGGCCCGACGGCCACCGAAACCCACGTTCCAAACGATAGCCTGGAGGAGTGCCGCCGGGCCGTGTCATCGTCCTTCTCGCCGCCGGGCTCCTGTCCATCGCCGGCATCGCCTTTGGGCTGTCGGGCCAGAGCGCGAGCGGCGGCGCGGCCGCGGGCACCCCCGGTCCCGAGGTCACGCGCAGCCCCCGGGCCGAGCGCTTCCAGGGCTCGATCATGCCCGACGGCGTGCGCGCCCCCGACTTCACCCTGCGCGACCAGGACGGCGAGCCGGTGAGCATGCGCGCGCTGCGCGGGCGCCCCGCCATCGTCACCTTCCTCTACACGACCTGCGAGGAGAGCTGTCCCGCTCAGGCTCAGCAGATCAAGATCGGGCTCGATCGCCTGGGTCAGGACATCCCGACGCTCGCCGTCGCGGTCAAGCCCGAGACCGACACGCCGGCCAACGCCAACCGCTTCCTCGTCGAGCAGGGCATGGTCGGGCGCATGGACATCGCTCTAGGGAGCCGTCCGGAGCTCGAGCGGGTCTGGAAGGGCTTCGCGATCCAGCCCCAGCTCGACGACGCGGAGCATCAGGCGCGGACGGTCCTGATCGACGCGAACGGGTACCAACGCGTCGGGTTCCCGCTCGACCAGCTCACGCCGGAGCGGCTCGCCGGCGACGTCCGCACGCTGCTCGCCGAGGCGCGGGCGGGCCGCGCCGCGGGGTAGTCCCAACGGGGCCCCGCGGCCCGCGCCGAGACCGTGCCACGGGCGCGGGAGGACTGGCAGCGGTCGCCCGATCCGTCGAAGTGAGCGTATTACGGGTAACCTTCCGCCGCGGAGGCGGAGCATCGACCCCGCGCCGGGCCCTCGGGACCGCGGCGGGGAACGGAGTTCCAGCACAGCGCCCCGCGCCTGCTAGGGCACGTTTCTGTCAACTAGGCAAGGAGTCGCTTTTGACCGCCGGGGAGATACTCGACGCTGACGAGCGCCGCAACGGCAAACCTGCCGAACCGGCCTTCGACATTCGCTTTCCCGCCCGCAACGGCGAGGTCGTCGACCAGGACGAGGAGTGGTGCGAGGTCAAGCTCGCCGCCGGCTGGCGCAGCTTCCGCTTCCACGACTACCACGAACTCTACTCGATCCCCGGGCTCTACGAGCAGATCTTCTACGGCGAGCTGCACTGCGACTCGCCGCGCACGGTCTGCTCGCTGCTCGAGGCCCAGCTCGACATCGCCGACGCCAACGCCTCGGACCTGCGCGTCCTGGACGTGGGCGCCGGTAACGGAATGGTCGGTGAGGAGCTCCAGCGCCTCGACGTCGGACGTCTCGTCGGCGTGGACATCATCGAGGAGGCCGAGATGGCCGCCGAGCGCGACCGACCGGGTGTCTACGACGCCTATCACACGGTCGACCTCACGGCGATGCCGGCCCCCAAGCACGACGAGCTCCTCGACGAGCGCCTCAACACGCTGGTGACGGTGGCCGCCCTCGGCTACGGCGACATCCCGCCGCAAGCCTTCGCGGAGGCGTTCAACCTCATCTCCGACCGTGGGTGGATCGCCTTCAACATCAAGGACCGGTTCCTCCAGGAGGAGCGCAGCGGGTTCTCGAAGATGATCGACCACATGCTCGAGGAGGGCATCCTCACCCAGCGCGACGAGACTCGCTACCGCCACCGGCTCTCCGTCCACGGCAAGCCGCTGCACTACGTGGCGATCGTGGCTGAGAAGCACGGCGACGTCTCGCGGGAATGGGTCGACAAGGCGGCTTCGTAGCGGCATCGCGGTCTTCCGCGGCCGGTTTTGCCCCGGCTCGGGGCGGGCAGTCATAGACGCCCCGAGCCAGGAGACGCCTTGAGCAGTCGCGAAGACACGCTGATCCAGTACCTGAACGAGGCGCACGCCACCGAGCTCGCGCTCGTCACGACGTTGCGCGCCCACATCGCGATCACCCCGCGGGGCAGCTACCGCAGCCTGCTCGAGCGCCACCTCGGCGAGACCCAGCGCCAGGGCGATCGCCTGCGGCGGCGGCTCTCCGACCTCGGCGTCTCCCGGAGCCTCGTGGGGACCGGAGTGGGCGCCCTCCAGAGCCTGATCGGTCAGGTCCTCTCCCTGGCCAAGAGCCCGATCGACCTGCTGCGCGGAGGCGGCGGCGAGGAGAAGCTGCTCAAGAACGCCAAGGACGAGTGCGCCACCGAAGCGCTCGAGATCGCGACCTACGACGCCCTCGAGCAGGTCGCGCTCGAGCTCGACGACGCGCTCACCGCGGAGATCGCGGCCCAGCACCGCGACGAGGAGGAGGCCATGCTCGCCGCCCTTCGTGAGCACATCCCCGCCCTCGCCCGCGACGCCGTGCGAGCCGAGGTCTACGGCGACGACAGCTATGAGGCCTCCGAGACCGGAGCCGCCGACGCGACGCGCGAGGCCGCGGGCACCGCCCGAGACGTGGCAGGCGCCGCCTCCGATGCCGCCGTCGGCCTCGCCGACGAGGTCACGCAGAAGGCGGGGGCGGCAGCCGCAAAGGCGACCGGGACCGCCAAGGAGACGGCCAAGGAGGCCCGCAGGGTGCCCGGCGTGGAGGAGGCCGAGGGCGAGGTCCGCGGCGCGGTGGCCGACGAGGACGACCTACCGATCGCCGACTACGACTCGCTCAAGGCGGGCGAGATCGTCGAGCGGCTCCAGCGTCTGAGCCAGATCGAGCTCGGTCAGGTCGACGCCTACGAGCGCCGGCACGGCAGCCGCAAGACGATCCTCTCGAAGATCGACTCGCTGCGCGGCGACGAGCCGTGGGCGGGCTACGACGAGCAGAGCGCCGAGGAGATCGAGTCACGCGTGCGCGACGCCGACGACGACGAGGCGCGCAAGGTCCGCGACTACGAGCGCCGGCACAAGGCGCGCAAGGGCGTGACCGAGGCCGCGCAGCGCGCGGTCGCAGCGACCTGAACCACAGCCACCGGCGCAGCGCCCCGCCGGACCCCGCCGGCCGTCCGGGCCGCTCGATCTTCGGCCGTTAACCTAGTCGTCAGGTAGGTATTCGACCATGATGTTCTCCACCAGAGCCGAGTACGGCGTGCGCGTGATGGCGCACCTCGCCGGGCGAGACGGAGCCGAGCCGGTGGCGCTCGGGGCGATCGCCACGGCCGAGGGCCTCCCGTTGGCCTACCTGGAGCACCTGATGGCGCGCCTGCGCCGAGCCGAGCTCGTGGCCAGCCGCCGCGGGGCGCACGGCGGCTACAGCCTCGCCCGCCCCGCCGGAACGATCTCCATGGCCGAGGTCGTCGAGGCGCTCGAGGGTGACATCGCGCCGATCGAGTGCATCTCCGAGGGAGCCGACGGCACGCTCGTGTGCTCCCGCGAGGAGCACGGCGACGGCATCTGCCCCACGAAGCTCCTGTGGGCCCGGGTGCGTGGCTCGATCGTCACGACGCTGCGGGAGATGACCCTCCAAGACCTGGCCAAGCCCGTACCCGAGAGGAACGAGACCGCAGCATGAGCCTCGAGATCAAGAACCTGCACGTCCGCATCGAGACCGGCGAGGAGATCCTGCACGGGGTCGACCTGAACGTCGCCAAGGGCGAGACCCACGCGCTGATGGGCCCGAACGGCTCCGGCAAGTCGACGCTGGCCAACACGATCATGGGCAACCCCGACTACGAGATCACCGAGGGCTCGATCGTCCTCAACGGGGACGACCTCACCCAAGCCGCTCCCGACGAGCGCGCGCGCGCCGGGATCTTCATGGCCTTCCAGTACCCGGCGACCATCCCCGGCGTCTCGGTGGCCAACTTCCTGCGCATGGCGGTCAACGCCGGGCGCGAGGAGGCGATCAAGGTCAAGGAGTTCGGCCAGATCCTGCGCAAGAACATGGACATGCTGCGTATCGACCCGCAGTTCACCCGGCGCTACCTCAACGAGGGCTTCTCGGGCGGCGAGAAGAAGCGGGCCGAGATCCTCCAGATGGCCATGCTGCAGCCCGAGATCGCCGTGCTCGACGAGACCGACTCCGGGCTCGACGTCGACGCGCTGCGAATCGTCTCCGAAGGCGTGAACCAGATGCGCGGACCCGACCTCGGCGCGCTCATCATCACCCACTACACGCGCATCCTCAGCTACATCCGCCCCGACTTCGTGCACATCATGCTCGACGGGCGGATCGTGCGCGAGGGCGGCGCCGAGCTGGCCGACCAGCTCGAGGCCGAGGGCTACGAGGGCGTGCGCGCGGAGGTGGCGGCCAGTGCCGGCTAGCGCGGACTCGACCGCGAGCTTCCTCGACGAGCGCCGAGCCGCCGCGCTCGAGGTCTACGAGCGCGAGCCGGTGCCGACGTGGCGGCGCTCGGGCTTCTGGACGACCTCGCTGAAGAAGCTGCGCCTTGACGAGCTCGAGCCGCGCCGCTACGAGCCGGTCGACTCGCTCGAGGAGCTGCACCCGGTCGTGGCCGAGGCGGTCGGCGAGCCGTCGGAGCTCGGCGGGCTGCTGGTGCAGCGCGGGGCGAGCACCGTGCTCGCATGGATAGATCCCGAGCTGGCGGAGCAGGGAGTGGTCCTGACCTCCCTCGAGCGGGCGGTGGCCGAGCAGCCCGAGCTCGTCGAGCGCTTCTACATGAGGCGGCTGAGCGAGGACGCCGGCACGTTCGCCGCCGCCACGGCGGCCTTCTGGACCGGCGGGGCGTTCGTCTCCGTGCCTCGGGGCGTGAAGATCGACAAGCCGCTGCAGATCGTCCACCTGATCGACGAGCCGGGCGTGGCGCAGTACGCGCACACCCTCGGCGTGGTCGGCGAGCTCGCCGAGTGCCGCATCCGCGAGTACGACCTCGCGCCCGACTTCGAGGGCCAAGCCCTGCACTCCGGCGCCTTCGAGCTCTACTGCGGGGACGGATCCCAGGTCAAGCTCGCCCACTTCCAAGACTGGGGCTCCGGCGAGATCCACGACATCTCGACCAAGAAGGTCGAGATCGCCCGCGACGCGCTGTGCACCTGGACCCCGATCCATCTCGGCGGGCACCTGACCAAGCAGCAGCTCGACATCATCACCGCCGAGACCGGCTCGGACATGCGCCACCGGGGGATCTACTTCACCGAAGGCTCCGAGCACCTCGACCTCTTCACGACCGACCTCAAGGAGCAGCACCACACGAACGGGGACACCGTCTGGAAGGGCGCGCTGACCGGCTCCTCACGAGCGTCCTACGAGGGCCTGATCCACATCGTGTATGGGGCTCAGGAGTCGCACACCTACCTTCAGACCCACTCGATGCTGCTGTCGCCCAAGGCCAAGGGCGACGCCATCCCGTCGCTGATCGTCGAGACCGACAACGTCTCGGCGTCGCACGGCGGCACGGTCGGCGAGCTCGACGACGAGTCGATCTTCTACATGCAGACCCGCGGCCTGTCGCGCGCCCAGGCCGTGCGCATCCTCGTGGAGGGCTACTTCGAGGAGGTCGTGCACGCCCTCGACGACCCATCGCTCGAGGACCTCGTGCGCCGGACGATCGCCACCAAGCTCGAGGCGGCCGAGGACCAGGTCGTCGAGTTCATCGCCGAGCGGGGCTGAGCGCGGTGGCCTCGGCGACCCGCCTCGAGGAACCGGCCGCCGCGCCGCTCGAGGTCCGCGGCGACTTCCCGATCCTCCGCCGCGAGCAGGGCGGCCGGCCGATCGCCTACCTCGACTCGGCCGCCACCTCGCAGAAGCCCCGGGCGGTGATCGACGCGATGACGAGCTACTACGAGCACTCGAACGCGAACATCCACCGCGGGGTGTACGGCCTCGCCCAGGAGGCCACCGACCTATTCGAGGGCGCCCGCGAGCGGGTCGCGCGCTTCTGCGGCGCCGAGACCGCGACCACGATCTTCGCCAAGAACGCCACCGAGGCCATCAACCTGGTCGCGAGCTCGTGGGGTCGCGCCCGCCTCCGGCCCGGCGACCAGGTGCTGATCACCGAGATGGAGCACCACTCGAACATCGTCCCGTGGCAGCTCGCCTGCCAGGCCACCGGGGCGACGCTGCGCTGGCTGCCGGTTTCAGCGGACGGCGAGCTGTCTCTTGACGATCTCGACGCGGCGCTCGGCTCCGGACGGGTACGGCTCGTCGGCTGCGTGCACGTCTCGAACGTGCTCGGGACCATCAATCCGGTGCGGGAGATCTGCGCCCGCGCACGCGCCGCCGGTGCGGCCACGCTCGTGGACGGCTCCCAGGCCGTTCCCCAGCTGCCGGTCGACGTCGCGGAGATCGACGCGGACTTCTACGTCTGGACCGCCCACAAGGCGCTCGGCCCGACCGGTATCGGTGTGCTCCACGGCCGACGCGAGCTGCTCGAGGAGATGCCCCCCTTCCTCGGCGGCGGCGACATGATCTCCCACGTCGGCTTCGAGAGCTCGACCTGGAACGAGCTGCCGTGGAAGTTCGAGGCCGGCACCTCGCCGATCGCCGAGGGCGTCGGGCTCGGGGCGGCTATCGACTATCTGTCCGGGCTCGGGATGGAGCGTGTGCGGGCCCAGGAGGCGTGGCTCACCGCGTACGCGCTCGAGCGCCTCGGCGAGGTGCCGGGGCTGCGCGTGCTCGGGCCGCTCGAGGTCGAGCGCCGCGGCGGAGCGATCTCCTTTGCGTTGGAGGGCATCCATCCCCACGACATCGCCGAGATCTGCGACCGCGAGGCGGTGTGCGTCCGAGCCGGGCACCACTGCGCGCAGCCGCTGATGCGGAGGCTGGGAGTGCCGGCCACGGCGCGGGCGTCGTTCGGGGTCTACAACGAGCGCGGCGAGGTCGACCGGCTGGTGAGCGCGCTCGAGCGGGCGCGCGAGGTGTTCGGGCTCTGAGCCGCCCCTCGGGCCAGGCTCGGGGCTTGACGCGCGCCGACCGCCTCACCTACGCCGGCCTCGCCGTCGCGATGGTCGCCTCCCGAGCCTCCACCTGCGGGTGATCAGCGTCGTCGGCGTCCTGTCGTGCGCCGGCCTCTTCTTCGTGCTCGCCCGGCGCCGGATCGGAAGCCTCGCGCTCCTTCCCAGACCACGATCGGGAGCGTGATCCTCGGCCGAGGAGGCTCCAGGGCCGCCGTCGCCGCTCAAGGCGGGATCGACCGCTTCGAGGCCGCACGCTGCGGCGCCTGACTCGGCTTGGTCCGGGCCGGCGCGGCGACCGTCGCTGCCGGTTCCATCGAGCCGGGCCTCAGGTCCGCTCGGCCCGCCGTCCCTCGAGCACCGCCAACCGCGCCGCCCCGATCAGCCCGGCGCCCGCGCCGCTGCGGGCCACGGCGATCCGCGCCCGCTCCCCGATCGCAGGCAGCACCCGCGCCCGCGCCTCCGCCTCGGCGCGCGGCAGGTAGAGCTCCGCGACTCGCGAGAGACCGCCGCCGACCGCGATCAGCTCCGGCTCAAAGGCGTTGAGCAGCCCGGCCATGCCGACGCCGAGCCACGTGCCGAAGCGCTCGAAGAGCCCGAGGGCGTCGGGGTCGCCCTCCTCGGCGGCGACCACGACGTCGGCCCCGGTAGGAGGACCGCCGCGCTCGCGCGCGAGCGCGGCCAGACGCGAGTCCGGCCGGGCGGCGGCGAGGGCGCCGGCGTCGCGGGCCAGCGCCTGGCCGCTGCACAGGGCCTCGAGGCAGCCGCGGCTGGGACAGCTTCCGGGGCACTGCGGGCCGTCGCTCTGGACCACGAGGTGGCCGAGCTCGGCGCCGAGACCGCTCGCGCCCCGGAAGACCTGGCCGTCGATGACGACGCCGCCGCCCACCCCGGTGCCGAGGGTGAGCATGACGAGGTGGCGGACCGGTCCCCCCTCGGCGAGCTCGGCCTCGGCCAGGGCGGCGCAGTTGGCGTCGTTGTCGAGGTGCACCGGCAGGCCGAGGCGCTCGGACAGGTCGTCGCGCAGGCGTACGCCGGTCACCGGGATGTTCACGCTCGCGAGGATGCGCCCGGCCGCGAAGTCGATCTGGGAGGGCACCCCGATGCCGACGGCGGTCGGTGCCTCGTCGCGCTCGGCGAACTCGCGGACCGCAGCCTCGATCCCGCCCAATACCGCCTCGGCGCTCGAGACGTCGGTGGGCCGCTCGACGCTGTCGATCACCTCGGTGCCGCGGACGGCGCCCGCGACGATCTTCGTCCCGCCGACGTCGACTCCAACGACGAGCGGCTCCGCTTGGCCTGGGATGCTCACCGCCCCATCTTCTCGCGAAGCGAGGACCGGCGGCGGCTAGCCTTGAGGAGACATGGACGAGCTCTACCGCGACTACATCCTCGACCACTACAAGAACCCCCGCAAC
>JBBSNG010000027.1:0-17038 GCA_038232755.1 Solirubrobacterales bacterium
ATGGCTCGAGAACAACGGCGGACGCCCGCGCGTCTCCCGTCGCGCCGTCGCTGATCCCGGCGGCCTGTCCTCATTGCGCTGACCCTCCGGAGAACTCAGCGCGCTCTACGAGAAGCGACGGGGGGGGTGTGATTAGCTCTGAGCGTGGTCGGGGCATAGACACCGCAGCGCCCGCCGCATACGGTGAGCGCACGAAGCACCAGCCATGATTACCGGAGGCGACGAAGCGAGGAGGTGACGGGCCAGTCGGGTCTCGGCCGCGGCGGTCCAAACGGGCATGCGACGGATATCAGTCTTCCTGTGGGTGGCTCTGGCGGGGGCGGTGCTTCAGCTCACCGCCTTGGGCTCCGACTTCTACATCGTGGGGACCAACCGCCGCGACGCCTGGCTCGGCATCCCCCACGCCTCGGACCTGATCCTGCTTTCGGCGGTCGTGACGATCGGGTTCCTGGTGCTGACTGCGCTCGACCGAACCCCGGTCCGCGGCCGGAATGTCGGGCTCGCCGTGGGCAGCGTGGGCCTGCTCGCCACCCTGCAGCTCGGCTACCGCATGGTCGTGCCGCCCTTCGGCTGCCTCCAGTACGGCTGCGGCTTCGACGCGGCGCAGAACGTGACGCTGCTCACCGGCATCTGGATCGGCTTGATCGGGAGCATGCTGGGGACGGTGGGCGGATTCGGTCACGCCTTCTCCCGAGCCGCACGGGAGACGGAGGCCCATCGATGGCGCGCACAGGGTCAGGCCGGCATGAGCCCGTGGCTCGGCCTGGCCGCACTCGGAGCGTTGGGTCAGTTCGTCTTCGGCTTCACGGCCTTCACGTTCTACACGGTGTCGGGGTTCTTGGGACAGGCGGGGACTTCGGCCTGGGGCGGCTGGCTCTCCACCCCCCACACGAGCAGCCTCGTCCTCCTGATGAGCGCGGCGATCCTGTTCGTCGTCGCGGCCGCGGGGCGGGGACGCTCGCCGCTGGGTCCGCCGGCGGTCGGCGCGATGATCGCCATCTTGGGCTTCATCGCCGGATCTCGGATCCTCTTCCGTATCCTCGAGCCGCCCTTCAGCGCGGCAGGGGGTGAGACCACGCAGGTGGGGACGGTGACGATTCAGCTGGGCGGTTGGCTGTCGTTGGCCTCGGCCGTGCTCGTGGTGATCGCCGGCGTCGTGCACGCCGCGGTGCACCGCCGGGAAGAGTCCGCGGAGACGGCCAAGCGCGATGAGAGGGGGGCGGCGGTGCCGGGGCGCTGAGCGCCCCCGCGCGGACGGAGTTAGGCTGTGGAGCGACCGGACGATCTCAAGGGGTGAGTCAGAATGGGCGATGGCATATCGACGCGAGTTCCCCGAGACGTGGCCCTGTGCGCGGTGCCGGCGTCGACGGGCGGCTTCGATCCCTCTACGGAGCATGCGGTCCTGGGGGTGCTTGCCGTGCTCTTCGTGAGCGCCGCGGTCTGGATGTTCCGGCGCTGGCCCAGCGGGGCGACCCCCGCGGCGGACGAACGAGCACCCTCGAGCCGCCGGCCGGCCGCTGAGGTCCTCGGGCCGAGGTCGCAGTCGGCGAACGCCTAACCGCTCGACCCCTCAACGCACCGCTGGCCGCCTCTCCGGCGGGGCGGGCCCTGATCGTCGTCGCACGACATAGTCGCGCGAGTGCGCTCAGCCCCCGGCGGCGCCCGGACCGAGCCTGCACACCGTGAGCGCGAGCCGCCCTCGCATCCTCCACCCGGAACGCCGCCGCTCGAGCCGGAACTCGAGCGGCTGGGCGGTCAGCGCGGACGGCGCTCGGTTCCCCGACGGCGCTCGGCTCCCCGCTACACGGGTGTTGTAACTCGGCAGGTCCGACGAGAGGTCATTCACCGATGCCTCCTCCGGCCGACGGGATCGAGCGGTAGCTGTAGGCGCCGGCGGCACGGGGGCGGCCGTCCCACCGGCGCGTGGGGCGGGCCCCTCGCCGGTCAGCGCGAGGATCGCGCGGGGTGACGCCGACGACCACGACGCCGGCCGCCGCCAAGAGGATCGCGGGCCGGCCGGTCACCGACTCCGTCCGGGCTCACGGGCGCTCGGATAGCCACCGCTGCCCGCGGCGCCGACTCAACGCGGCGCCCCGACCGACCCCGTCGCGCCATCGTCCGCCAGTGCGACGAACTCCTCGTAGCGCCCGAGGAAGGCTTCCATCAGCCGACGGGTCCCCGCAAGCGCGCGGGCACGCAGGTGAAGCTCCTCCATGCCGGCGCGAGTGAGCTGGTAGATGCGCCGGTCCGGTCCGCTGGCCGACCGCTCCCACGTCGACCGCACGAGACCGTCCCGCTCGAGCGCGCGCAGCGAACGGTACAGCCGGCCGGGGTCCGCCGGCTCGAAACCGAAGGACTTGAGGCGCTCGAGGAGGTCGTAGCCGTGCGTGGGCTGCTCGCGGAGCAGCAGCAGCAGGCAGGGTCGCATGAAGTTCTTCGGGGGCGTCGGCTCGACCGCCGCCCCCGCAGGCGCGGCCTCAGTGGACATGTCCGACCCGGTCCTCGAGGCACTGCGCCGCATCCTCGGGCGAGGAGTGGCACCAGCAGTCGGCGTCGCACTCGCCGTGGGCGGCTCCGGTGAGACCGGCGAACTCCTCGGCGAACGTGCGCTTGCCGGCCTCCTCCCCGACGGGCGTCAGGCGATAGCCCGGCGTGGCTGGCTCCAGGTACCCATCGGCGCAGAAGCGCTCGAGGTACAGGCGCAGCGTCTCCGCCCCCACGGCGAGAAAGCGGGCGAGAGCCTCCTCCGTGGGCGCGTCGTCGATGCCCTCGGCGCGCATCCAGTACATCGCCTGGAGGACCTCGTCGCGAACCCTGAGCGTCTCGAGCTCGCTCACGGCGTCAGCTCCCGCTCGCCTCGGCCGCGCCGTTCGAGCCGGCCATCTCTCGGGCCAGCGCGGCGATCGCCGCCACCGCCGGGGCGTCGGGAGCGAAGTCGAGCGGGGCTGCCTCGGCACGCTCAGCCTCGGGCAGCCGCTCATCGAACGGAACGACGCCGGCAATGGCGAGCCCGTGGCGGTCGGCGAACTCGCGCACGGCCTCGAGCTCGCGCTCGTCACGGATCTTGTTGGCCACGAGCGCCACCCGCGCGAGCCCGAGATCCTCGGCGAGGGCGGCCATCCGCCTCCCCGTCTCGAGCGACTTGTAGTAGGGCTCCACCACGCACAGCATCGCGTCTGCGTAGCGCGCCGTGCCGCGCGAGAGGTGCTCGGGCGAGGCCTCGGTGTCGAGGATGCACACCTCCTCGGGAGCGTTCCCCGCGGCCTCGATCACGCTACGAACCGTAGCGTGCAGGCTGCACAGTCACCCCGTGCCTGCGTGCTGAGGATGGGCCATCACGAGCAGCCTCACGCCGTCGGGCCCGACCAGCGAGTGCGAGTCGCAGATCTCTTCGAGCGGCTTGACGAGGTGCGCCCCCTCGGGCGTGCGCTTCAGCAGGTCGCGTGACAGCGTCGGCATGTCGCTCATGCCGTCGGGCGGAATGCCGAGCGTGAGCGCCAGATTCGGGTTCGAGTCGCCGTCGATGGCGAGGACGCTGTGGCCCTCCCGCGCCAGCAGGCGCGCCATGGTCCCGGAGATCGACGTCTTCCCCGAGCCTCCCTTGCCAGCGATCGCGAGCTTCATATCGCGCAAGCCTACCGGTCGCCGGGCGTGGTCGGCGACCCCTCGCCGAGCCAACGCTCGGCCGTCTCGCGGACCAGGTCCACTGCCACCTCCACGGCGCGCTCGACCGCGGGGGAGAGTCCCGGACCGAGTCCCTCGGCATCGAGCGGCTGGCAGCCGACGACGATCACGCGCGGGGGCAGGCAGCCGAGCCCCTTGGCCATCGAGAGGACGCGCTCCGGGTTGGCCAGGTGCACGTCGGGCACGTTGTCGTAGTCCGCGACCTCCGGCTCGACGGCGAACACCGTGCCCGGCCTCGCGCCACGGTCCATCGCGTCCACCACGATGAGCCCGTAGCGGCCGACGAGCAGCTCCTGGACCAGCGCGATGCCCCCGATGCCCGTCTCGATCACCTCGACCCCGGCGGGCATGCGGTCGAGGCGGGCGGCCACCGCCGGTCCGAAGCCGTCGTCGCGGCGGAGCAGGTTGCCGACGCAGCCGACGAGGATGCGGCCGGGGGGGCTTACAGTGGTGGCGTGCATGGTCTCGATCAGCTTCTTGCGAGGCTCGAGGAGCTTCTCACCGACATTGAAGCGTTCGAGGAGCCCGGGCGGGGACAGGTCTTCGAGTTGCTCGACGGGATCGACGCCGTGCACCGGCTTGCGCTCGGCCGGCTGGGGAACGCGCTGGGGCCCGAGGAGCTCGAGCGCCTACGCGTCGGGGACCCCGCGATCGCCTGGCTGCTCGGGGCCTATGCCGTCGGTGTCGACGAGCGGGTGGCGGCGGAGGCGGCGCTCGAGTCGATCCGTCCCTACATCCACTCGCACGGCGGCGAGGTGGAGGTCCTCGAGGCCGATGGCGGCGTCGTCCGCCTCAAGCTCTCGGGCGCATGCTCGGGCTGCACGGCCTCGGCCGTGACCCTCAAGGAAGGAGTGGAGGAGGCCCTGCGCGAGGGCTTCCCCGGCTTCGCCGGGATGGAGATCGAGGAGGACGAGGCTGTGCCCCACCCGCCGCCGGGCGGGACCCCTCTGCCGATGTACCAGGGTTAGATCTTCGGCCGGCGGGACTGGGGGTCGGCCCGTGGCTCGCCGATCACAGCGAGATCGCCGGTAGCAGTCGATCACGAGATGTAGGAAGATATTGGCGGGGGGACAAGGAATGAGGAAGATACTGTCGGTGCTCGCGTTGCTCCTCGCCGTAGCCCCGGCGTGCGGCGAGGCCGAGGCCGAAGGCGGCCGGAACGCAAAGGCCCAGCGCTTCGCCGGTGAGCTCGAGCCCCTCAACGGCTCCGAGGCGCGAGGAACGACGAGGCTGTCGCTGGCCGGGAATCACCTGACCGTCGACATCGAGGCGAGCGGCCTTCAGCCGAACAGGATCCACGAACAGCACATTCAGGGTCTCGTGGTCGCCAACGAGGACGCGACGTGCCCGCGCTCGATCGAGGATGAGGATCGAGATGGCGACGGCCTTGTCGACCTCAAAGAGGGCATGAGCGCCTTTGGCCGGAGCCTGCGGGCGCTCGAGCCCTTTCCCACCGTCGGGCCGAGCGGGCGGCTCGACTACGACCTGACCCAGACGGTCGATCCCGAAGAGCTCGAGCCGCTCGAGAACCGGGTGCTGGTCCTGCGGGGAGGCTCGGCGGACAATAACGAGGAGAGACGAGCCGAGTACCTGCCCGACCTGCCGGTGGCGTGCGGCGAGCTGCGGCGACTCGAGGACGAGGACGAGTGAGGGTGGCGATAAGGCCGTGACGGCGTGGTGGATCGGCAACATCCTCTTCCTGGCGGTGATCGTCCCGGTCGTCGTCGTGCTCCTGACCCGCGTCCTGCGGCCGGCGCTCGAGATCAAGCGGCACGCCGATGCCATCGCCGAAAACGGGGCATCGCTCGCGCCGCACCTGGATGGACTCGAGGAACTGACGCGGACACCCGCGCTGCTCCGAGAGGTCAGCGTCGAGCTCGAGCGCTACGGCCAGGCCCTCGACGAGCTTCGGTAGGCCATGGAGGCGGTCGCCATCGTCAGCATCGCCGCGGCCGGCCTCACGGTGGCGGTCCTCGCCGCCTACCTGATCGCACTCGCCCTGATCCTCAGGCGCGTCAACGCGAGACTGCGGGCGGTGACCTTCGCGATGAGGGAGGTCGCGCCCAAGGTCGAGCCGTTCGCTCACGCCGTCGAGGCGGTCAACCTCGAGCTCGGCCAGCTGAGTGAGTCGCTGCGGCGGTTCCTCCTCCGGGAGCGGATGAGGCCTTGACGGAGGATGAGAGCCCGCGCGGGGGTGTGACATGCCCGTAGGGATTCGCCGGCGCCAGGGAGAGAAGGGTGGCGGAGCTGGGTCCCGCCCTCGATCCCTGCCTCGCAAGCGCCTCATCGCCGCCACGCTCGCGGCGGGTGCACTCGCGGTGGCCCTCGGCGTGGTGGTGGGCGGCAGCGCCGGGGAGCGCGTCGGCTCGGGCCTGTCGCCGCCCGCTTCGCCGCCCGCGCGGCCACCGGAGCGGTCGGACGCGCCGGCGGGGTTCGTCCGCTTCCGCGACGATCGAGGGCTGTTCTCGATCGCCTACCCCGCCGCCTGGACGCGGCTCGACTCGCCGCGTCAGGGCGTCGAGCTGCTCGTGACCCAGGCGCGCAACGCGTCCCTGCTCGCGCGCTCAGTCCCACTCCGGTTCCAAGTCGACCGGCGCAACCTTCCGGCGGTAAAGGAGCTCACCGACCGGATCGTGGCGTCGGGTAGCCGCGTGAAGCTCCTCGCCCAGGCCCGTCGAATCGAGCTCGGCGGACTGCCCGGGTACTTCTACCTCTACTCGTTCCGCGACGCCGACACCGGCCGCCGCGGTACGCACTCGCACTACTTCCTCTTCCGGGGAGACACCATGATCACCCTCGTCTTCCAGGCCCTGCCGTCGAGTGGCCTCGATCGCTTCGCTACGGTGTTCGACCGCAGTGCGAGCACCTTCCGCGCCGAGGTGCGCTGAACGCTCACAGACGCTGCAGTGAGCGTCTACCCAGGGCTCCCGGGTCAGCGATCGCCGCAAAAGCGACCGCGCAGCTGACAGTCGATCGAGTTGGCGTGGCCGTGCAGGCTCTTGTCGCCGTCGCGCTGGCGGTGACCCATCCGGAGCTCTGGCTGGCCGACCTGGTCGAGGATGTCCTGGGTGTCGTCCCTGACCGGCCGCACGATGTCGATCACCCGGTCGGCGCGGATGTTGATGCCGGCGACCCCGGAGTCGATCGTGCGGGTTTCGTCGAGCGTGCCCGAGAGCCGTCCGTCGATGCTGTCTACGGAGGTCTCGACGGCTTCGACCCGGGTCTCGATCGACCCGGCGCTGCGCTCGATCGACTCCACCGTGGAGTCGATGGCGCCGGCCCTCGTGTCGATCGACTCGGCCGTGGACTCGATCGAGCCGGCGTTCGAGCGGATCGACCGAACGGTGGCGTTGATCGACCCGGCCGTGGCGTTGATGGAGACCACGCGGCCGTTGATCGACTCGGCGGTGTCGAGGATCGAGCCGGCGGTCCGGTCGATGCTCCGCGCCGCCACGATCACCTGGTCGAGCTCGCTCGACAGCGGCGCAGCCGCCTCGAGGATGCGCCCGGAGATGCGGCTCGTCCGAGCCGCGAGGCGCACCGCGTCGAGGTCGTCGTCGATGGCGGAGGTGCTGCCAACGATGCTCGTCACACGACCCTCGATGCTCTGGGCGGCAAGCAGGGTTCCCGTGAGCATGAGCACCGCCGCGAGCGCCCAGGCGATGACCACCACGAGCATGGTCGGCGCCAGGCCCCTCTCTCCGCGTAGCGTCCGCACAGTCGGGGCCTAGCACTCCTCCGAGGCGCCCTCGGTGTCGCGAGGCGGAATCACGTCGCCCGGCTGGAGATCGAAGAAGCTCGGTAGATCGAGGGGCCTCAGCTGCTCACAGACGCTGGTCAGGTGGCGGCTCACGTCCTCGAGCTGGCCGCGGCTCGGGACGGCGTCACGCTCGACGAAGCGAAGCCCCTTGCGGTTGACGCGCGATGTGCGGTTCGCCGGGGGAGCGGTCTGGTCCCCGACGTCGCTCGAGGCGTCGAAGAACCGCCCTCCGTTGAGGAACCGGACCCGCCTCCAGATCCCGTTCGTGCCGAGGCTGCGGAAATCCTGGGCGAGCTTGAGGCGGCGGTCGATCCGGTCGGTCGTGCGGCGGATGCTCACGAGACGCGCCTCGGCCTGCTCGAGCGTGCCGGAGGTGCTGGAGAGCGAGCCTGAGGTGTCGTTCAGCGAGCCCTCGGTGTCGACGAGCGAGCCCTCGGTGTCGACGAGCGAGCCTGAGGTGTCGTTCAGCGAGCCCTCGGTGTCGACGAGCGAGCCCGAGGTGTCGTTCAGCGAGCCCTCGGTGTCGACGAGCGAGCCCGAGGTGTCGCCCAGCGACCCCTCGACCGACACGAGCGTGGAGCGGATCGATCCGAGCTCGCCCCTGATCGTGCTCGCCTGGCCAGAGATCGGCTTGAGCGCCGTGTCGACTCTCCCGAGAGTGGCGTTCACGTTCTGGATGTGGGTCGGCAGCGGCACGACGTCGCCGTTGGCCCCCACGACCGCCTGATCGGCCTCCGCCAGCGCGCTGTCGATCGACTCGAGGGCACGCGCGATCCCGAACAGGAAGCCGATGACCACGAGCACGACCAGCACGGCGATCGTGATCCAGATCCACATCCAGCGCAGGGCGGTCGTGCTCGGCTGCATCTCGATCTCCTAACCCCCGCCCATGGGACCGGGACCGCCGCGACGGCCGAGCGGAGCGGTCCCCTCCTCTTCGTCGCCGTTGGGCGGGCCGAAGTCTCCGGTCGAGGGCCTGTCGCGGCAGTCGCCGTCCTCGCCACCGCCGACCGCGTCGTCGATGCAGGCGGCGGTGTCGTGAGAGGCGATCGCGAGGTCGAGGATGTTGGCCGTGTCGGTCTTGATGAGATCGGCCACGTCGATCGAGCCGTTGAGGAAGAAGTTGATCAGGAAGACGTCGCGGTCGATCCTGCGCGCGGTCGGGAGGATGCCTCCGGCGTTGGCGTCGATTCCGCCCGCCGTCGCTCTGATGTCGCCCGCCGTCGAGTCGATCTCGCCGGCGATCTCGTTGATGTCGCCGGCGGTGCCGAGGATGGCGCCGGCCGTCGAGTCGATCTCGCCCGCCGTCGAGTTGATCGCACCCGCCGTCGAGTCGATCTCGCCCGCCGTCGAGTCGATCGCACCCGCCGTCGAGTTGATCGCACCCGCCGTCGAGTCGATCTCGCCCGCCGTCGAGTCGATCGCCCCGGCGACCCCGTCGATCCCCTTCGCTTCGGAGACGACGCGCGCGAGCTTTCCGTCGAGCGGCCGGGCCGACCTGAGGATCGAGCCCGCCGTCTCGTTGGTGCGACTCAGCTGCACCACCGAGTCGGTGGCGATGTTGATCCCCTGCCCTGCCTGGGCGATGCTCGCGGCCTTGCCGCTGATGGACTGAGCGGCCGTGACCACGCGCGCGAGCTGCCACGCGGCGACGCCCGCCGCAGTGAGCACGACGAGTACGATGACCGCATTCGTGATCCTGAAAGCGGTCAAGGTCTGCTACCCGTCGGCTGGACTCGAGCCATTGACACCGTACCGCCCGTGAAGACGGTTCCCCCTCTCGGCTGCCCCGGCGCTTCAGGTTACCCGACCGGGTACCATCTCGCGACGGTTTACCGAGTGCACGGTGAGGCGCGCGGCGTCAGGGCTATGACCGGAAAGCGGAGAGGACCTTGGTGCCGCTAGCCGCGCACATGTCCGCGAGCCCGTACTCCGGCTGGTGGGTGGGGCTGTTCGCCGGGTTCGGGGTGGTGGTGGTCGTCGTGGCGGTCGTGGCCGTCCTGCTCACCTTCGCCTCTCGACTCGGTGATCAGGCCCAGAACGCGATCGAGGCCTTTGACGCCGCTCGCGCCGGCATGGACCCGCTCGCTCTCCTCGACGGCGCCAACGAGGCAGCTCGAGAGATCCTGGCGGCGACCCGAGCCGCGCGAGGGCTCCTGCCTGGAGGATGAGGTGATCGCGCTGACGCTCGGGCCGGGGGAGGTCGCGCTGTGGTGGATCGCCCTTGCGGTCGGCGTCGTGGTACTCGGCGTCGTCGTCGCCCTGCTCACGCTCCTGTCACGACTGCTGCGAGACGTCGCCTTCGGCGTAGCTTCGCTGGGTGAGATGGCGAACCGCCTCGAGCAGGCGAGCGCCGCGGGCGACCTGGGGCGGACCGCCTTCGTCCTGTCCGAGCTCCGGGAGGAGATCCGCGTCCACGACGAGCGACTCTCGCAATGAGCGCGACGCTCCAGATCGTCCTCACCGTGGTCGAGATAGTCGTCCTCGTGGCCGTGCTCGTCGTCTATCTCCTCATCCTGGGCCGCCAGCTGCGGTCGGTCACCGCCGGCCTGGAGCAGGTGAGCGCGAGGATGCGGGAGATCGAGCAGCGATTCGGGGCGCTCGGTGCGGCGGCGGTCGAGGTCAACTCGACGCTCGAGGAGCTCGCCGCGGCGCTGCCTGCGGTGTCCGAGAAGGCCGAGGACCTGGCGGCGAAGCGGTGAGCGGCCGCCGTTCGGGGTAGAGAGGGCGAGATGAACCGTACGACGACGGCAAGGCACCCGGCCCAGCTCGGCGCCCTGGCCGTCGGTCTCGTCTACCTGGCCGTCGGGATCGCCGGCTTCGCCTTCACAGGGTTCACCGGCTGGGTCGTCGACACGCGCGAGGACCTCTTGGGCTTCGACCTCAACGGCTTCCACAACATCGTCCACCTCGGCGTCGGTGCCATCCTGATCGGGGCCTCCCTCGTACGAGAGCCCGCCATCACCCAAGGTGTTCTCATCGGCGGCGGTCTCGTCTACCTGCTGGCCGCCGTCCTCGGGTTCACGCAGAACCTCGGCGACCTGCTGTCGATCGACGGCATCTTCGCCTCTGACAACTTCCTGCACCTGGTGTCGGGAACGGCCGCGATCCTGCTCGGACTGCTGGGCGGAGACCTCTCGGAACGGAAGGTCGAGCTCCAGGGACCCTGAGGGGCGCCTTGGGCGACCCCCGCGGAGCGCGGAAGGTCGCGGGTCGCCGAACCGATATGCCCGAGCGCCAGGACCCGATCGACGAGCTCGAGCATCGCCTCCGGCGCTTTCCCGCCGAGCGTTACCCGGTCCAGCACGCCACGACCCGGTTCCATCTCGGCGGGACGCTGGCCGACGCAGGGCGGCTCGTGGAGGCCGAGGCGGCGCTCACGACCGCCGCCCGCCTCTTCGAGCGGTCCCGGCTCGGGCCCGAGCACGCCAAGGCGATGAACGCGCTCGGGGCGGTCCTGCGCCTCGCCGGGCGCCTCGACGAGGCCGCCCGGGCGCTCGCTCGCGCCGCCGCCGCCTTCGAGGCGTGCGAGCTGACCGCCGAGCGCGGAGCGGCCCGATTCAACCTCGGGCTCGTGGAGCGCGACGCCGGGAAGCTCTCCGCCGCCGTCGAGTGCTTCGAGGACGCGCGCGGCCTGCTCGAGCAGGGCGGCGTCCCCGCCCAGGCCGGCGCCGCCTCGCGCGAGCTCGGGGCGACCCTCCTGACCGCGGGCGACCTCGAACGCGCGCGCGAGGCCCTCGAGCGGGCGGTCGAGCTCGCTTCGGCGGCGCGCGACCAGCCCGGCCTCGGCGCGGCCGCCAACGCGCTCGGCCTCGCCGAGCTCGCCGCCGCGCACCTCCGGGAGGCACTCGAGGCGCTAGAGACGGCATTGGCCGCCCACCCGCGCAGCGTACGTCCGGCCGAGTACGCGATGGTAAAGGCGAACCTCGCCCTCGCCTACGAGCGCACGGGCGAGGCGCCCCGCGCTCGCCTCGCCGCCCGCCAGGCGCTCGCCGTCGGCGCGGCCGCCGAGGCGGTCCGCGCTCAGGGCACGGGAGTCGTCGAGCGACTCGGGGACGAGCGGGGAGACGTGCTGCGCGTGCTCGACGACGAGGAGCGCGATCGCTGGCCCGCCGTCGTCCGCGAGGAGCTCGCGCGCTGGGTCGACGTCAGGCCCGGGGAGCGCCGCGACGAGGCCGGCGCCTGGATCGACGGGCAGCTCGCGCGCGCCGAGCTCGGTAGCGAGCTGGCCGAGGCCTGGGTCGGAGCACTGCTCGAGCTGCCGCCACAGGCCCTGAGGACGGTCGTCGAGAGCACGGTCGAGGCGCTCGGGCACCGCGGCGCCGACGCTCGCGAGCGCTTTCGCTCGGAGACGTCGATGGCGATGGCGCGCTTCCACGTCCCCCAGCTCCTGCGGCTGCGCGACAGCTTCAACCGCATCGCCGAGGAGCTCGGCGAGGAGGCCGCGTGGAGCTAGCGCCCGACCTATCGCCGCGCGCCCTCGCCGACGCCATGCCGGGACGGCCGATCCGGACCTACCCCGCGCTCCTCTCGACGGAGGCCGACGCCATCGGCTGGGCCCGTGGGGGCGGGGCAGAGGGCTCACTCGTCGTCGCCGACTACCAGGCGTCCCCGCGAGGACGCGCCGGCTGGCCCTGGGAGGTGGCGCAGGGACGCGGGCTCGGCTTCTCCCTCGTGCTGCGGCCGCAGCTCCCTCCCGAGCGGGAGGGATGGATCTACACCGTCGCCGTCTCCGGCCTGGCAGACGTGCTCGAGGGCGACGCGAAGATCGAGTGGCCCGACGAGGTGCGAGGGGACGGGAGGCGCCTCGGTGCGGTCGGAGTGCACGTCGAGCTCGGCCCGCACGCGACGAGCTGGGCGGTCGTCAACGCCCTCGTGTCCGAGGCGCTACCACCACGCGCTCCCCTCCTGGCCCGGCTCGTGGCGGCCATCGAGGCGCGGCACCGCAGCTCTCCCGGACCGGTGCTGGCCGACTACACGCCGCGCTGCCGAACGATCGGGCGGTCGGTACGCGCGCGCCTCATCCCGCTCGGTCCCAGCGGGCCAGAGGTCACCGGCCGGGCGGTGCGGTCGCTCGAGGACGGCGCTCTGGTGCTGGAGACCAAAGGTGGGAGCGCCGTGGCTGTCCGGCCTCAGAACCTCGCCTTGCTCGAGGACGCGCCGCCATCCGGCGCCGGCTCGAGTGAGATCCAGCCGACCTCGAGCGGCTGAAGGCGGTCGAGCTCCTCGATCAGCGCCCACCACAGTGCCCGGTCCACCTCCTCCATCCCCTCCCCCGCCTCTCCGGCGGAGATCGCCCCGCGCAGCTGGTCGCGGAGCTTGAACGCGTCCTCTAATCGCCCCTCCTCGTCGACGAGCTCCAGCTCGCGCAGGAGGGATCGCAGCGACCCGGTCGCGGGCGCGCCCGCGCGCCGCTCGCCCTCGAGGCGCTCACGCAGGCGGTCGGCGAGCTCGAGCAGCGGCGCCCGCCTCACCTCCGCCCGCACGACGTCGAGCGCCTGCTCGAGGCCGGCCGCGGCCTCGGAGGACAGCCGCTCGTCCGGTCCTCCGCGGGCCGGCTCGACCTCGACCGCCACGGTGCGCCTCGGCAGTGCGCCGAGTCCGAAGGCCACCTCGATCACGAGGTCGATGGAGACGTAGCCCGTGGCCGCGTCGCCGACCGCGAACTGAACCTCCTGCGGCGAGAGGTCGAGCTCGGGGATCCGCCGACGCTCGACGGACCCCGGACGGCGCCCGCGCTCGGCCGCGCCGACCAGCACGACCGCGTCGGGGCTCACGTCCTCGAGGCGCTGGACGACCGCAATCGCCCCGTAGGAGAGCTCCTCCACGAGGACGCCTGGGCCGAGATCCTCCTGCCCGAGCCGCTCCACCGCGAAGCGCCCGAGGTCGAAGTCACCCTGATATAGTTGTCCGACCCCCCCGACGAGGACGCTCACCGCAGGCGGCAGGGAGTCGGGGGCGCCGCCGCGACGGCGGGCCGGCCTCTCAGTCGGCCCCGCAGGAGCAGGTGTTCACCTCGCGCGCGACCGTCCCTGCGCCCGTGTGGACGTGCGTCGTGCAGGGCATGCAGGGGTCGAAGCTGCGGATGGTGCGGAGCATGTCGACCGACGTGAACTTCGAGGGATCGGACACGTCCTCGATGATCGGCGTGTTCATCACCGCCTCCTCGTAGGGGCCCGGCTGTCCCCAGGGGTCGCGCGGGGAGGCGTTGATCGTCGAGGGCGTGACGATCTGGTAGTTGGTGATCTTGCCCTTGTCCATCACCAGGTGATGGGTGAGCCACCCGCGTCCGGCGCCCCAGAAGCCGACGCCGCGCCGCTCGTCCTTGGGGATGGCGTCCGCGAGCTTCTCGGGGGTTACGGCGGCCACCTTGGTCTCCCCTTTGTTCATCAGCCGGTACGCCTCGAGCAGGCTCTCGTAAGCGACGAGCTGGGAGAAGAGATAGTGGTAGGCGCGCCCCCGGTTGCGCTCGAAGGCGTTCCACACCTTCGGTACGTGCCACTCGAACTCGTGCTCGGGGGTGAAGCCCTTCGGCACGCGCAGCTTCAGGCTCCGGCCCGTCGCTTCGATGAACTGGCTGTCCGGATGCTTCTGGGCCATGGCGGTGTTGAAGAGCCGGACGTACGCCCCCGCCTCGACGACCTGGCGATCCCAGCGCGGGGAGGTGCCCCAGGTGTACTTCTCCTTCCACGACTTCTCGCTCGGCTTGGGCAGCGTCCGCTTGTTCCAGGGGTGGTAGGGACTGATCGGCTTGTCGAGCGGGTCGGTGGCGTAGCGATCGCCCGACCAGTTCTCGTAGTAGGAGTGCTCGACGAACTCCTCCATCCCCATGTTGAGATCGCTGAGCCGGGTGGTGACCTGCTCGCCGTCGATGATGGCCCCGGGGGTGGCCCAGCGGCGATCGCCCCAGTCGTCGCAGTCCTCGTACTGGGCGCTGTAGGCGTAGGGGTCGTCCCAGAACCCCGAGTCGATGAAGTTCATCGGGCGCCGGCCGACCTCCTTGTAGCGCTCGTCCGCCTCGTAGAAGAACGCCGTGATGTCGTCCCAGACGGCGACCATCCGCTGGGCGTAGTCGAAGACGCGGCCGAGCTTCGAGTGGTACTCGTTCAGCGTCTGGAGGGTGACGGTCGTCGATACGCCGCCGGGCACGATCGTCTGCGGGTGGGGGTACTTGCCGGTGAGGATGACGACCATCTCGCGCGACAGGCGGGTGAACTCCAGGCCCTCGCGGTAGAGCGCCCCGGTCAGCGGGTTCAGCGCCGTCATGAGCTCGGACATCGTCTTGAAGCCGTGGATGTGCTCGCTGGGGCACTTCCAGCTCTCGGCCTTCGGCCAGAGCTCGGGATTGGCCTGCTTGACCACCGACTCCGAGTAGTCGGGGCCGGCGAGGAGATAGAGGTGGAGCGGGTTGTCGTAACCCATCTCGGCCGCCTCGCCCATGTTGCGGATCACCGTGCCGAGCGGCGGCGGCGTGATCCCCATGGCCATCTCGATCGCGTAGGCCGCCGCGTGGGAGTGCACGCCCCCGCAGACCCCGCACGCACGCGACGAGACGAAGATCGCGTCGCGTGGGTCGCGGCCCATGAGGATCACCTCGTAGCCGCGGAAGAGCGTGGCCTGCGACCTCGCGTCGAGGTAGCGCCCCTGCTCCATGTCGGCGGTCATGTTCACGGCGAGGGCCCCGGCCACGCGCGTGACCGGATCCATGTTGAGGTCCTTGATGTGCCCGTTGCGGGCGATGAGGCGCTCGATGTCGGCCTGGCGCTCGGACTCGGTCTTGCCCACGTCGGGCTTCGTGACCGTCACCGAGTAGGGGTCGGGGATGCCCTCCCGGAGGGTCGCCGTACCACCCTCATCGAACTCGATCGGCAGGTTCTTGAAGCACATGCTCAGTCCTCGACTCTCATCCGCTCGTCGCGCCCGCCCGGCAGCTTCTGCTCGAAGTCCGGGTCCTGCTCCTCCGTCCACTCGGTCCGCTTGCCCCACTCGACCTCGCCGTCGGAGTTGCGTCCGGTGTCGTCCGAGCGGCGGATGCGGTCGTAGAACTTATGACCCAGCTCCTTCACCCGGCCGGGCTCCGCCTTCTCCCTCGCCCAGCCGCTCGGGATGTCGCCGTGGAGGTCCCAGCGGACCTCGCGGTTGAGGTGCTCGTTGCTGTATTCGCGCAGCGGACGGATCACGCTGCCGAGCAGTCGCGACGCCGTGGTGGAGACCTTCGACCCGGGCGGGGTCTTGTAGAAGGGCGTGAACTTGTCGGGGAAGCCGGGCATGGTGCACCCGATGCATGCGCCGCCGGCGTTCATGCACCCGCCGACGTGATTGATGGCGCCGCGCGAGGCGATGTTGCAGTTGACGACCGGGCCCCAGCACCCGATCTCCACGAGGCACTCCTTGTCGCCGAACTCCTCGGCGTAGCTGCCCTCCTCGTAGTAGGCGCCGCGCACGCAGTGGCGGTGAACTGTCTCGCCGAACAGCCACGCGGGGCGGCCGAGCTCGTCGAACTCCGGCAGCGGGCCGAAGCCCTGGAGGAAGTAGAGGATCGCGGCGGCGGTCTCCGTGAAGTTGTCGCCGATCGGGGCGCACCCGGGTACGTTGACGACGGGGACGCCGAAGCCGCTGCGGTAGTCCTTGCCGAGGAAGTCCATCATGCTCATCGCGCCCGTGGGGTTGCCGTCGGCGGCGGGGACCCCGCCCCAGGTCGCGCAGGTGCCGATGGCGATGCAGGCGGCCGCCCCCGGGGCCATGCGCGCGACCCATTCGTCGGTCGTCACCGTCCGCTCCTCGCCGTCGGACCCCCACGGCTCCTCTCCCTGCCCCGCCCAGTAGCCACCCGCGGCGTGGGGGACCGTCTCGTCGCTGAAGGAGCCTTCGTAGACGATCACGTACGGAGCGTTGAGCTCGCCCTTGACCGCCAGCTCGGCGGCGCGGAGGTAGTGCGGTCCCGACTCCATGTTCACGACCGGGTGATGGAGGACGATCCGTGGCAGGCCGGGATGCGCGCCCATGAGGAGCGCCTCGAGCGTCGGCGCCTGGGCCCCGGTGACCGAGACGGTGCACCCGTCGCAACTCATGCCGGCGAACCAGAAGAGGTGGACTTTCTCGAGCGGACCGAAGCGCGACGTCGGGCCGGCCTTGGCGTGAGGCTCGAGCATGTCCTCCATGTAGGCCCGAGAGGGCATGCCGAAGTCCCCGAGCTCCTCGCGGTCCTCGTCCATCTTGAAGCGGTCAACCGGCCCGAGGCTGTCGAGGAGCCGCTCGGCCGGCGTCGGCCGCCCATTCGGGCTCGCCCCGTCGCTGCTTCGGTGTCCGTCGAAGATCGCCATTGTCCCGTGCTCCCCTTCGTCGAGCCGCTCCTCGTCCTCCCGTCCCGGCGCGCGGGGCGGACCCCAACCGCGTCGGTGCATGATACATATACTGCGACCTCGGACGAGGGAGAGGAGAGCGGGTGGCGAAGACCTTCGAGTGCCGGCACGCCGGGCTCGCGTGTGGGTTCAAGGCCACGGGCCAGAGCGAGGAGGAGGTGCTGGCCAAGGCCGTCGCCCACGCCCGCGAGGATCACGGCGTCGACCTGACCCAGGCCGCCACGCTCGAGCG
>JBBSNG010000028.1:0-17025 GCA_038232755.1 Solirubrobacterales bacterium
CTCGGTCGCGCTAGACGGTCGAGCCCAGCCCTGCCTTCTCCCTCAGCCGGTTGGCGATCTCGGCGATCTCCTCCGGCGCGTAGTCCGGCGCGAACACGGCCGGCTGCGATGGCGGATCCGGCGGCTCGGCGCCCTCGGGCGGCCCGTCGACGACCTGGAGCTCGTCGCCGGTCTCGGGATGGGTGCCGTTGAACACTGCGGAGATCTCGTTGTAGTCGTTGGGGGACATGCGGTAGATCTTGGTGTGCTCGCCGGCCTTGATGAACGGCTGACACTCCGGGATCTTGTCGGTCGGCACCCTGGGCGAGGGGAACAGCTTCGACATGTCGGCGCCGGTCAGGTTCTCGAGCGCCCGCGCGTAGGCGACCTGGTGCACGCCGCCGCGCACCAGCAGAT
Organism: Solirubrobacterales bacterium; assembly: GCA_038232755.1. Lineage (GTDB taxonomy): Bacteria > Actinomycetota > Thermoleophilia > Solirubrobacterales > Thermoleophilaceae > JACCUC01. The sequence goes on from JBBSNG010000028.1 coordinate 397, forward strand.
AGCCGGTGAGCGCGCGCGCGGTCGGATGCTCGACCGCCTCGTAGACGCGCAGCTTCCCGGACCGGGCACCGGTCTCGAGGAAGTAGTTGTGGGTCAGGTCCTCGATCAGGTCGCCCGAGGAGAAGACGTTGTCGCCCGTCCAGGGCAGGCCGCGCGAGTCCTGGCAAAGTCCCCCGAGACCACCGGCGGCGAAGTGCTGCGGATTGCGGGTGCCCTTGAGGTCCTTGAGGCCGGCCTCGGGGGCCGCGCCGTCGTCGGTCGGCGAGGCGCCGGTCAGCATGTTGCCGATGGTCATGGTCACGAGCTCGACGTGCCCGAACTCCTCGGCGGCGATCGAGCAGATCAAGTCGTAGAACGGCCGGGCGGCTGCCTTGTTGCGGAAGTTGAACGATTGGAACGTGTAGTTCATGAAGGTCGACATCTCGCCGAACTTGCCGCCCAGGAGCTCCTGGACGACGCCCGCGCCGTCGGGGTCGGGCGTCGATGGGGGCGGCAGCTCGGTGCCGATGCGGTCGAGGCGAAGGATCATCGTGTGTCTCCTGGTTCGAGTTCGAAGGTTGTGAACGCCTACCCGTCGACGAGAACGTTGACGCCCGGGAGCCCGGGCCCTCGCGCCACCGCGGCGCGAACCCGGCGCTCAGCGGTGACGCTGCGCTCTCCTACGCCGCCGTCGACTCCTGCCGCCGCGACCAATGCTCTTCCCCGACCTCGCACTCGGCCAGCTCGAAGGAGGTCCGGTACGGGGTGAAGTCGACGTGGCGGTTGACCGCGTAGGAGGCCGTGGCCCTCGCGGCTTCCGGGTACGTCCGCGCGGCGAGCGCCCAGAGGTCGTGGTGCTCGGCAGTGCCATCAGCTACCCGTCCGTGCTCCTCGGCGTCGGCGCCGCCGCGCTGGCCGGGGAGCTGCTGGGCACGGGCGCGGCCTGGGCGCTCGGGTCGTTCGCGGCGAGCACCGTGTACCTGCTCGTGGCGGCGGTGGAGCTGCGGCTCGGCGAGCGAGCCGGCGCGAGGCAGGCCGCGGAGGACGCGGACCGGTGAGCTCGGCCAGGCGCGCGGGGGGGAGGCTCAGCTGCGAGTCTGAGGCACGACGACCCTCAGCGCTGCCGGCTTGACCGCGTAGACGACTTCGTCGAGCTCGCCCAGGTAGTCGCCGTCGACCTCGAGCGGCAGCGGCCGGCCGTCGAGTGTGCGCACGCGGGCCCGGCTCATGCTCGGCACCGACTCGACATCCTCGCGCGCGAGCACGGCGGCGCCGCGCCCGAGTGCGATGCGCGGGGTGATCGTGGCCGCCGCCCGCAGCGAGCCGCGACGTAGGAGGGCGAGCGACACTGTGCCGGTCTCGAGCCCGGCGCCCTCGCACAGTTTCAGGGGCCGACCACCCAGATAGGTCAGCGGGTGTCCGTTCTGCACGATCAGGGTGATCCCCTCGATCTCGGCCGGCCGGTCCTCGACCGTGACCGCGAGCCGGGGCGGATCGCGCAGATAGCTCGCGGCGACCGCGAGCGCCTCGTACAGGAACAGGTGCCCGCCGAGCGTTCGCCCCGTCGTCCCGCGCCCACTCAGGCGCCGGTTGGCCATCGCGCTCAGGCCTAGCCCTGAGAAGAAGGTGAAGGCGCGGCCGTTGACCGTTCCGAGGTCGATGCGCCGCGTGGAGAGCCGCCCGCCGGCCCGGGCCAGTGCGATCGCCGCGCCGCGGGCGTCCTGCGGCAGCCCGAGCGAGCGGCAGAGGACGTTGGTCCGCCCGGCCGGCAGGGGGGCCAGCGGGACGTCCGAGCCCGCGAGCCCGTTGGCGACCTCGTTGACCGCGCCGTCGCCCCCGAGCACGGCCACCGCGGAGAACGTGCCGTCGCCGGCCCCGGCGCGGCTGATGGCGATGGCCTCGCCCGGCTCCTCGGTGCGCACGAGCTCGACCGCGAACCCTCCCGCGAGCTCGCGGGCGACGTCGGCCTCGAGGCGCGGCGAGTAGGTGCTGGCCGCCGGGTTGACCACGAGCAGGATCGGCGTGCGGGCAGGCGCGCCCGCCGCCACACGCGCTCCTCCCCCGACCGGCTGCGACCGCGTGAGCGTCAGGGCGCCGCCCGCTTCGCCGTCGGCTCCGCGGCTCTCGGCCGCTCGGCGCGGACCGCAGCGGGCCCCCGGCGGCGGAAGGCCACGAAGTAGTCGACCCCCGAGGCCACGGTCACCGCCACGGTCAGGTACACGAGCGCCTGGAGCCACAGCGCCGAGGCGTCGGGGGCGGCGATCAGGGCGAGGATGGCCACGACCTGAAGGCCCATCTTGGCCTTGCCGAAGCGGCTGGCGGAGATGACGAGGCCCTCGCGCCCGGCTACCGCCCGCAGCCCACTCACGGCGAGCTCGCGAGCCATGATCACCGCCGCCACCCACGCCGCGACGCGGCTGACCGCCACGAGCGAGATCAGGGCAGCGCCGACGAGCAGCTTGTCGGCGATCGGGTCGGCGATCTTGCCGAAGGTGGTCACCGAGTCACGCGCACGGGCCAGGTGGCCGTCCAGCGCGTCGGTCAGGGCCGCGGCCGCGAACAGGGCGGCCGCGGCCAGGCTCGAGCCGTCCTGGCTCTGGAGCACGAAGAGCACGAGCGGAGGAACGACGAGGACCCGCGCCACGGTGAGCGCGTTCGGCAGAACGGGAACGATCCTGCCGAATCTCGTCACGCCTCAGCCTCCGGCCGCGACGGGCGCCCCGGGCGGTGCGGGGCCGGACGACGCGCCTCGGGCCCGCTTCCGGGGCCAGCCGCGCCAGCCGGTCGCGAGGCCGGCGAGGTAGACCGACAGCCCTCCGATGACGAGGCCGGCGATGTCGTCGACCACGTAGTGCCAGCCGAAGTAGATCGTCGCGATCATGGTCAGGCCGAGCATGGCCCAGAGGGCGACCTGGAGCGCGGTCCGGGCCCGCAGCAGGGACGCGATCAGGGCGGCCGAGAAGAGCACCGACACGTGCAGCGAGGCGAAGCCGGCGATGCTCTGGATCGAGCCGCTGCCCATCGGGTCGTCGATGAACCGCAACCGGTCGACGAGCAGGACCTGCTGAAGGTTCCAGACCGCCGTGGCGGGCATCTGGTCGGCGAGCGGCGGGTCGACGAACACGGGACCGAGCGAGGGGACCAGGTAGTAGCTCAGCAGACCGAGGACCCAGTTGAAGTTGACGGCGGTCACGTACCAGACTCCGGTCGCCACCTTGCGGGTCCAGGCCAGCGCTCCGACCACCGACAGCGGCACGAACGAGAGATAGAGCAGGTAGACCGAGGAGAGGACGTGGCTGGCCACGCCCGTGCCGAGGATGCTTTGCAGTAGGGCGGCCGGGTCGTTGCCCCCGAGCAGCGCTCGGTCGAGGTCGAGCAGGGCGCCGTCGAAGTTCACGTCGCGCAGGACCGGCAGGAAGCTCTTGAGGTTGCGGTAGGCGATGTAGGTGATGTAGAAGCTCAAGATCGTGGTCAGTCCGACCGCGAGGCGCCGGCGCGTCCAGCGCGTGCGCCACACCGTGGCGATCTCGGCCCGCATGCGAGACGGCCGCCAGCCGGCCCGGATCGCCCCCCGCACGACGACGTCGAGCAGGAGGAAGACGACGATGCTGGCGACGATGATGAACACGCGCGAGCGGTAAGCCACGACCGAGTCGGGGTCGCGGATCGGCAGCCGGGTGAACTCGGCGATGAGCACCGTGAGCGCGCCCATCGCGGCCGCGAGCACGACCCCCGAGAGGTACGGGGCGCGGGCGAACACGCTGCGACGCGAGGGACTCGGCGCGCCGCCGGCGGGGGAGGGGGAGAGGGTGGCTGGGAACCGCATGTGAACCGAGGCAGCGTAGCGAGGTCTCGAGGCTCCGTCGAGGCGCAAACGCGGTCGTTGGCCCGACGGAGCCCCCTTACGGAGTGAGCTGAATCGCCCCCATCACGACCGTCATGACCACCGCGGCGACCTTCAGCCGGCCGCTCTCCGACAGCGCGGCGAGCGGCAGGAGCCCGACGATGTACCAGGCGTGCAGCCAGGTGGTCGTGGCGAGCAGGACGAGGGTGACCCAGCCGGCCGCGTCGATCCAGCGCCGGGTCCGAGCCCCCCATGCGAGTAGGCCGACGAGCGAGACTCCGAAGACCGCGGTGCCGAGGTGGCGCACGGCCGGTAGCGGGTACTCGCTGCCGAGGAGCCGGCTGAGGTCGCGCGGGACGCTCTGGCGCGAGGAGCCCTGGCCCTGCTCGAGCAGCGTCGGGACGGCGTTGAGCAGGTCCGGGCCGAAGACCGCGAACGACAGGGCGCCGATGACGACGCTCGCCACGGCCGCGCCGAGGAGCACCTGGCTCCGGCGCTCGCCGCCGCACAGGAGGGCCACGAGCACGATGCCCGCCGTGGCCTTGACGGCCACCGCGGCGACGAGCACTCCCCCGGCGAGCCGCGGGCGCGCGGCCACCGCCAGGCCCACCCCGGCCACGAAGAGGAAGACCATCGGGAGGTCGTTGTGCGCGCCCGCGACGGCCCACGTGAGCCATAGGGGATTCAGCCCGACGAGCGCCGCGGCGGGCCGGGGGTCGTGCCCGAGCCGCCGCGCGGCGGCCCAGACGAGCGCCACCGAGCCGAGGGCCGCGGCCGCCGCGGTCAGCTTGAGCGCCCACATCCCGCCGGCGAACCCGAGCGCGACGAGGATCGGGCTGCCCATCAGGAGCAGGGGCCCGTACGGGGCCGGCAGCGCCTTGGGCCAGGTCTGCCCCAGGTACTGGTTGACCGGGTCGCCGGGGATCTGCGCGACCACGTTGGTGTAGGGGTTGAGGTCGTGGACCGACAGCAGTCGCGCGTGCGCGAGGTAGCCGAAGATGTCGGTCGAGAGCAGGGGTGGGGCGAGCAGGAAGACCGCGTGCACGCCGACGACCGTGCCGATGACCCACCGGACCGGTATGTCGCGGGCGTGGGTCATGGTGACCACGTAGAGGCCGATCATCAGGGCCAGCGCGATGGCGAACGCGAGCAGGTGCATCTCCGTGCCGAGCCCGGCGAAGGGACCGGAGAGCCAGTCCGGGAACATGAACCGCGCGGAGGGGACGAGCCGCGTCGGGTAGGCGGCCGCTCCGGCGGCGACCACGACGCTGGCGAGGATCAGCCCAGCCGCAGCGGCGACGCCGATGGCCTGGCGCGAGATCCGGGGCACGCGTACGGGCGTGGGGTTGAGGGCGGTCGCTTCCATGTCGAGCTGAACCAGATCGGGAGACGAGCCTGAGGCTGGCTGCGCAGGCGCTCGCGGCGGCGGACGCGGCCGGTCCACGAGGCGGTCAGGAGGGTAGCCGCCGCGCCGGGCCGACGACGAATGCGACGGGCAGCGGTAAAGCAACGCCCCCTGCGGGTACGCACAGGCAGACTCACAACGCGAAAGGGAGACGGCGATGGAGAGCTGGGACGTTCGCTCGCTGAAGGTCGATCCGCACCACCCGCAGGTCCTGCATACCGACGCCCACAGCCGCGCCATCACCATCGACCTCCCCGAGGGCGAGCTCCTGCAGGACCACCAGACCCACGAGTCGGCGTGGCTGCTCGTGGCCGACGGCGAGGTCGAGGTCGACGGCGGCGGCGAGACGACCTCGGCCGGGCCGGGCTTCCTGGCCCACTTCGGCGAGAACGAACGGCGGGAGGTCCGCGCGCGCTCGCACGCGCGCGTGGTCATGATCCTCACGCCCTGGCCAGGGGAGGGACACCCGAGCCACCGCGGGTAACAGGGCGCCGCGGCGCCCACCCCGCGCCTCTCGCCCTGCAATAATCCCCGGCGTGAACCCCCGTCGCAAGCGCAAGGTCCGGGCCGTCGTCTTGCTCACCGTGGCGCTGTTGCTCGCCGGCGCGCTCGTGTACACGAGCTTCAGCGCGGCGACCGAGGCCGCCACCCCGTCCCAGCTCGTGACCGCCGCCGACGCCGGGCGCTCCTACGAGCTCACCGGAAAGGTCGTCGACGGCTCGGTCGAGCGCCGGGGCGACGACGGCCTCCGCTTTGCGGTCCGCGATCGCACCGGCCAGACGGCGATCCCCGTCGTCTACTCGGGCGTGGTCCCCGACCCCTTCCGCGAGGGCCGCGAGGTGATCGTCGAGGGCCGCGTGCGGGGCGGCACGCTGATGGCCGACCGCGACTCGCTGGTCACGAAGTGCCCCTCGAAGTTCAGCGAGCAGAAGGGCTCGCCGAGCTCCTAGCGGGACGAAGATGGCCGCCGTCGGGTCCGCCTGCCTGTTCGTCGGGCTCCTGACCGCGGTCTACGCCGTGGGCGCCGCGCTCTACGGGGCGCTGACCGCCCGGCGGCGGTGGATCGACTCCTCGCGCTACGCGATGTACGCGCTGGCCGGGCTGGTGGTCACCGCCTTCGGACTGCTCGAGGTCGCCTACCTGACCTCGGACCTCTCCTTCCGGATCGTCACGCAGAGCTCCTCGGCCGACACCCCGACCTTCTACAAGATCACGGGGATGTGGTCCACCCAGGAGGGCTCGCTTCTGCTCTGGGTCTTGCTGCTGTCGATCTTCTCTGCCGCGGCGCTGCGCGCGACCCGGCGGACGATGCGCGAGACCGTTCCCTACGCCACCGCGGTCCTCGGCGGGATCGCGATCTTCTTCCTCGCGCTGAGCGTGTTCGCCGAGAGCCCGTTCACCACCTTCGCGATACCCCCGGCGCAGGGCAACGGGCTCAACCCGCTGCTGCGCCACCCGGCCATGATGATCCACCCGCCGATGCTCTACTCGGGCTACGTTGGCTTCTCGATCCCCTTCGCCTTTGCGATCGGGGCGCTGATCACGCGGCGCACCGGCGCCGACTGGATCCGGGCCACGCGACGCTTCGCGCTGATCGCCTGGACCTTCCTCGGCTTCGGGGTCATGCTCGGCGCGCTGTGGTCCTACTCGGAGCTCGGCTGGGGCGGATACTGGGCCTGGGACCCGGTCGAGAACGCCTCGCTCATGCCGTGGCTGACCGGGACGGCGTTCCTGCACTCGGTCATGGTCCAGGAGAAGCGCGGGATGCTCAAGGTGTGGAACGTCTCGCTGATCGTGACCACCTTCGTACTGGCGCTGCTCGGGACCTTCCTCGTGCGTTCGGGGATCCTCTCGTCGATCCACGCCTTTGGAGCCTCGACGCTGGGGGCGCCGTTCCTCGCCTTCATTGCGACGGTGCTCGTGGGGTCGGTCGTGCTCGTGCTCGTGCGCCTGCCGGACCTGCGCAGCGAGGCGCGGCTCGATTCGCTCGTGTCCCGCGAGTCGGTCTTCGTGCTCAACAACCTCGTGCTCGTCGGCGTCTGCTTCGTGATCTTCTGGGGCACCTTCTTCCCGCTCATCTCCGAGGCCGTCACCGGCACCGAGTCGAGCGTCGGGCCGCCCTGGTTCAACCAGTACGTGACCCCGCTCGCACTCGTACTGGTTCTCCTCGCGGGGATCGGGCCGGTGATCGCCTGGCGGCGGGCCACGCTGGCCAACCTGCGCCGGGCCTTTCTCGTGCCCGTGGCCCTTGCCGCGGCGACGCTCCTCGCATTGCTTGTCCTCACCCCGGCGGCCGAGAGCGTGCCCTCGCTGATCATGTTCACGCTCACGGGCTTCGTTCTCGCGGTGGTGGGCCAGGAGCTGTGGCGCGGGGTCGGGGCCCGGCGGGCGATGGCCGGCGAGTCGCCACCGGTGGCGCTCGGACGCCTCGTCGCCCGCAACCGCCGCCGCTACGGGGGCTACGTCGTTCACGCCGGCATCGCCCTGCTCTTCCTCGGCGTGGCCGCGTCCTCGGCCTTCGTCGATCAGCGCGACGTGCGCCTGCGGCCGGGCCAGACCACCGAGGTCGGCGCCTACGAGGTGACCTATCGCGAGCCCACGGCGCGCTTCCTCGACGACCGCTCGGGCACCGGCGCGCCGATCACCTTCGGTGCCGTGATCGACGTACAGCATCTGAACGGCGGCGAGCGCTTCACGCTGGACCCGGCGCGCAACTACTACGCAGCGGGGGACGGAAGCGGGCCCATGGGCACCTTCGGGCGCTTCTTCCAGGGCGAGTCGACGACCGAGGTCGACGTGCGCTGGGGCGTGCGGCGCGACTTCTGGATGGCCGTTCAGCCCGACCTGCGCGCGTTGATCGCGCCGATCAAGGAGGCCAACCGGCGCTTCGCGGACCTGCCGGGCGACGCGCAGACGCTCGTCCTCGCGGCGATCGTCGATGGCTATCGCCGCGACCCCCCGCCGGCCACCTTCCGAACGCTCGTCTCCCCGATGATCGCTTGGATCTGGATCGGCGGTGGAGTCATGCTGCTCGGTGCCCTGCTCGCCCTCTGGCCCACCACGGGCGCCCGCGAGCGCCGGGTGACGAGCGTCTACGCGGCGCGGCTCGGGCGCGAGCTCTCGCGGGCGTAGCCGGCGTCTTCCGAGGCTCGATCGTCGGGCTGGGCACAATCAGGCGATGGAGTACGCCCTCGCCCTGCTCGTGCTCGCCGCTCTGGTCGCCGCGTTCGTCACCGTTCCGCTCCGGCGCGACGAGGTCGCGGCCGACGCTGCGGCGGCCGACCGCCGCGCGGAGCTCGAGGCCGCCAAGGAGGCCAAGTATCGCGAGATCCGCGACGCCGAGCTCGACTTCCGCATGGGCAAGGTCTCCGAGGCGGACCACCGAGCCACCGACCGCGAGCTGCGGGCTCAGGCGATCGAGATCCTCGAGCGTCTGGATGCGTTGGAGCCGGAGGTGGCCGCCGGGCGGCCGTCCGGCGGCGACCGCTAGGAGGCCGTCGCGGCCTCTGTCGAACCGCTTCGTCTGCGGCCGTGCCCGCGATCGAGCCCGATCAGGCGGTCGAGCGAGGCCTCGCCCGGCCCATGAGGAGCAGCGCGAGAAAGGCGCGTCTAACCGGCGCTACGCTGTAGGCGTGGAGGCCATTCTCAGCTCCCTGCAGATCTTCCTCGCGGTCATGCTGATCGTGCTGATCCTGCTGCACTCCGGCAAGGACGCCGGACTCTCTGGCGCCTTTGGCGTCGGTGGGGGCGGCGGGCGCTTCGGCGGCGGGGCGCTGCTCGAGCGCAACCTGACGCGCTGGACGGTCGGCTTCGGGATCGTCTTCGTGATCAACGTGGTCGTTCTGCTCAAGATCTAGACGGCCCGCGCCCCTTCGGGGCCACCGCCGCGCCGCGGTGCGGCGAGATCGAGTCGAAAGCGCACCTCGCGGATCGGGCGGCCCAGGAACATGCGCTCGCGAGCCGCTCCGTCGGCTCGCCACCCGTAGCGCTCGTAGATCCGCTTCGGTCGGTGGTTGCGCTCTTCGGTCCACAGCACGGCCTCGCGGCAGCCTGCCGCTCTCAGTTCGGCCAGGGCCGCCGCCATCAGCCCCCGGCCCACGCCGCGGCCCCCGGCCGAGGGATCGACGTACAGGGCGCTGAGCTCACCGACGGCCTCGGACGCCGCCTCGTCGGCGGGCGCGCGCAGCAAGGCGAAGCCCAAGATCTGATCCGTCTCGACCGCCACGAGCACCGGGCTCCGCGGCCCGGCCTCCTCGATGCGGGCGCGCATCCGGTCCGTAGGGGGCTCGAAGCGGTCGAGGTCTTCGCGGTCGAGGAAGGCCGTCCAGCCCGCGCGCGCGGCGGCGACGTTGACGGCGGCTATCGCCTCGGCGTCCTCGGGGGTGGCACGCCGCAGCGAGTAGGCGGGTCCCGGCGTTCCTTCGCTCAGCCTGTGAACCGCATTTCTCCGACTCGTATCGCCGGGCATACGACCCCCGTGGCGAACCGGCGGCCGTAGAACTCGCCCTCGCCGGTGAGGACCGGCCGCGCCGAGAGCTCCTGGGCGCGCTCGAGGAGTCCAAGCACCGCGTCGGTGAAGCGAAGGTCGGCGAGCGGGCGCGTCACCTCGCCGTCCTCGATCAGGAACGTCCCATCGCGGGTCACGCCGGTCAGCAGCGTCTCCTTCGGGCGCACCGCGTTGGTGTACCAGAGGCGGGTCACGTAGACGCCTCGCTCGATCGGCTGGCAGAGCTCGGCCTCGTCGGCGGCGCCGCCGCCGACGAGCACGAGGTTAGTCGGCCCCGGGCCTTCCGGAGCGCCTCCCGGTGCGAGCGCGTGGCCGGTCGACTCGGCGCCGGCGCCGGCCAGGGCCGCGCTGCGGCGGTCGTGGACCACCGCCCGCGCGACGCCGTCCTGGATCAGCGGCACCGGTGCCTTCGGCGCTCCCTCGAGGTCAAAGGCGCGCGGCAGGGTGCCCGGGTAGCGCGGCGAGTCCGAGAGGTTGATGCGCGGGGCGGCCACGCGTCGCCCGAGGCGCCCGGCGAACGCGCTGCGGTCCTCGACCACGGCCAGGCCGTTGAGCGTCAGATGCCCGAGCCAGCCGAGCAGCTCTCCGACCGCGAGCGGCTCGAGCACCACCGGGTACCCGCCGGGGGCGAGGTGGGCGGGCTCGGCGTCCGGCCCGCCGAGGGCCGCCTTGAGCGCCGCCCGCTCGGCCAGGCCGTGTCCGTCTATGGCCTTCGAGTCGACGGCGGTCGCGGCCGCGTAGCCGCTGCGACCGCCCGGCGCGATCGCCGTCACCGTCATGAACGCGTCGGTGAGGAGGTCGGAGACGGCGAGGCCGGTCGTCGAGGCGATCGCGACCTCGGTCTCGGCGGCCGTCCACACCCCGTGAGCCTCGGTGCCGTGCGCGGCCGCGGCGGCGAAGGCGGCCTCGAGGGCGGCGCCCCCCCGGGCGGGATCGAGGAAGGCGGTCTCGCCGTCGTGGCCGGCGTGCGCTCGCGGCGCGGCGGGGGCGGGGAGGCCGGGGTAGGGCCCTGGCTCCGGGGCGCCGTCGGGCCCGTCCGCCGCCGCCGCAGCGGCCGCGCGCTCCGCGGCCCGGGCGCAGGCCGCGAGCCCGTCGCCGTCGGTGAGGTTGGTGGTCGCTCCGGCCACGTGGCCGTCGCGGACCACGGTGATCTCCACGGTCAGATCCTCGATCCCGGTGGCCTGGGTCGGGCGCGAGCGCGCGAAGCGCAGCAGCAGGGAGCGCTCCGTGGTCACGGTGGCCTGAGCACCGTCGCCCGAGCGAACTGCGGCGAGCGCCCGCTCGGCGAGCTCCAGAGCGCTCTCGGCCATCGATCAGGCCACGCCGACCGCGACGTCGCGGAAGCGAGCCGGCGCCGTCCCGTGCGAGACGCGCATGAGCTGTCCCGGCTCGCCCTTGCCGCAGTTGACCACGCCCCACAGCCGCCACTCGGGGCGCGAGCAGACCGCGTCGAGCCCGGCCCAGAGCTCCGGCGTGATGCCGGCGTAGCTCGGGTTGCGCAGCATCCGCCGGCGCTCGCCGCCGACGATCTCCCAGGCGATCTCGGTGGCGAACTGGAAGTGCAGCCGCCGCGAGTCGATCGACCACGAGCGGTTGGTCTCCATTAGGATCCCGCGCTCGGTCGCGGCGACGAGGTCGTCGAGCGAGCCGGCGTCGCCGGGCTCGAGGTTGACGTTGGTCATCCGCACCACGGGCTGGCGGTCGAAGCCGCTCGAGCGCATACATCCGCCCGAGCGCTCGAGACCGACCTCCGCCGCCGACTCGCGCGAGGAGAGGAAACCGGTGAGGATGCCGTCGCGGACGATCTCGACCCGCCGTGCGGCTACGCCCTCGTCGTCCCACCCGAAGGTCCCGAGGCCGCCGGCGACCGTCGCGTCGGCACTCACCTGCATGAGCGGCGAGCCGTAGCGGCGCATCCCCACGTCCTCGGTCGAGAGGAAGCTCGTGCCGGCGTAAGAGGCCTCGAGCCCGAGCACGCGGTCGAGCTCGGTGGCGTGTCCGATCGACTCGTGGACCTGGAGAGCGAGCTGCTGTCCGTCCAGGATCAGGGTCGTACGTTCGGCCGGGCACGCGGGCGCGGTGAGCAGGGCGACCGCCTCTTCGGCCACACGCGGCGCGTGGCGGAGGAGGTCGAGGGCGGCAAAATGCTCGTAGCCGGCCCGAGCGACGTCGCCGCGGAAGGAGGCGGGGTAGGACCGGACCTGGGTCTCGCCGTCGCTGACCGCCACCGCGGCGATTCCGCCGCCGCAGTCGACAGTCCGCTGCTCGCACAGCGCGCCCTCGGTGGAGGCGAACAGCCGCTCCTCGGACCAGGCCTGGAAGTGCGCGCTCGTGACCGCGACGCCGGCCTCGCCGCGCATGGCCGTATCAGCCGCGAGCAGCGTCTCGAGCTTCTCCTCGGTGGGGACCTCGAAGGGGTCACGCGCGTACGGACTGTCGTAGCGCCCGCTCGCGGGGGGCTCGGCGGTGAGGGGCGTCGGGGCGGCGCCGGGCTGGGCCTCGGCCACCTCGAGCGCGCGCGCGAGCGCCGCCTCCAGCCCGGCTCGAGTGAGCTGGCGTGTGGCCACGAAGCCCCAGCCGCCGCCGTAGCGCACGCGGATCCCGGCGCCGTGGGCCTCGTGGCGCTCGAGCTCGTCGACGCGCCCGTTGCGGGTGGAGATCGACTCCTCGCGCGAGTGGATGATCCGCGCGTCGGCGTAGTCGCAGCGCTCGGCCGCGGCGTCCATAAGGGCGGAGAGGAGATCCTGCACGGCGTCGCAGGCTACCCGTGCGCCGCGCAGCCAGATCGACTGTCGGCAGCCGAAGAAAGCGTGATCCTGGCTGAAGGACGTCGGCCGGGGACCGCGCGACGCTCACGGCCACGCCACGTCGCCGCGGACCTCAACGGCAGGCCGATGAGGTCACCGTCTCGCTTAGAGCGTCGACGAGGGGGAATAGATGAACCGAGACCAGATCGCATGGATGGGGCTAGATGAAACGAGCACTGAAGATAGGCGTCCCGTTGGTCGTCGTGGCCGTGGTCGCTATCGCGGTGATCACCGCGATAGCCGGGAGCGGCAACAAGAAGCCTCCAAGCGCGACGCGACCGCCGGACCCGGCACGAGCGCTGAGCAAACGGCAGATCGAGGACTTGCCCCCTGCCAGCCAGCAGATCCTGGTCACGAACCGGTTTGGCAAGCCGGCGCGCGTCGAGGAGCCGGGACGGGCGTCGGAGAACCCGCAGCTTGTGTATCTCTACTACCCGGTGAAGGGAGCGGAGTCGGAACTGTGGGAGCTTGCCTTTGAACAGGGGCCCGATCGCTTGACGGACACTGAGCGGTGCACGGCGGCGGTGGTGGTGGAGCGTGGCGGCGACTGTTCCAAGCCGCCGCCGAGACCGGTCTAGAGGCGGCCGAGCCGAGGGTGCGACCCCAGAAGGTCGCGCCGAGGTGCCGAGCAAGCGCGCCCGCGGTTGCGGGGCCGTTGTCGATGCGCCCAGGGAGACTCGAACTCCCACGGACCATAAGGTCCACAAGGCCCTCAACCTTGCGCGTCTACCAATTCCGCCACAGGCGCGTAGCGGCCGCGAACTATAGAGGCGCCCGCGGTGCCGTCCGACGCGTCGGTATTGTACGAACACATGTTCGCTGCAACCCCGAGAACGCGGAGGTCGCCCGAGTGACCGAGCCCACGCTCACCCAGCGTCAGCGCGAGGTGCTCGACTTCATCCGCAGCTACGCCCGCGACCACGGCTACCCGCCCGCGGTGCGCGATATCGGCCACGCGCTCGGCCTCGCCTCCCCGTCGACCGTACACGGCCATCTGGCCAAGCTCGAGCGGGCCGGGCTGCTCCGCCGTGACCCCACCAAGCCGCGGGCGCTCGAGCTGCTGGTAGGCGTGGCCAGGGGCGCGGGCCTGCCGCTCGTGGGACGGGTCGCCGCCGGCGAGCCGATTCTGGCCGAGCAGAACATCGAGGAGTACATCGAGGTCCCGCAGCTGGCCGGCGGCGAGGAGGGCGAGTTCGTCCTGCGCGTGACCGGCGAGTCGATGCGCGACGCCGGGATCCTCGACGGCGATCACGTGGTGGTGCGCCGCCAGGACACCGCCGACGACGGTGACATCGTCGTCGCTCTGGTCGAGGACGAGGCCACGGTCAAGCGCATGTTCCGCGAGAGCGACCACATCCGCCTCCAGCCCGAGAACGCCACGATGGAGCCGATCCGCGTCCGCGAGGTCACGGTGCTCGGCCGGGTGGTCGGGGTGTGCCGGAGGGTGTCGTGAGCTCCGTCCTGCTCGAGGAGACCGGACGCGAGCGTGGGCGAGGCCCGCGCCAGTCACCACTCTTCGACGATCTTCGCCGCGCGCTGCCGGGCTCCCCACCCGGCCGACCGGATCCCGACCCGGAGCCCGGCTCGCCGGGCCCGGCGACCGCGCGCGGCGAGCGCGACCCGCGCTCCGGCGGCGACAGGCTGTCGCTCGAGGCACACCTCGAGTCGATCTGGGAGGGCCTGCTCGCCGTCGGAGCCGCGGAGTGTCCCGTCTGTGCCGGCGCGCTGGAGGTGGAGGAGGAGCACGCCGCCTGTCGCGCCTGCGGCTCGACCCTGTCGTAGCCGGCCGCGCAGCTTGCGGACCGGCGCTGGACAGCCCGCCCGCCGCGACCTACCATGGACGGTGCTCGCCAAGCAGCCGCGGGAGGCCGGAGAGACAACCGGCCCTCGAGGAAAGTCCGGACACCGAAGGGCAGGGTGGTCGGTAACGCCGACCCGGGGAAACCCGCGGGAAAGTGCCACAGAAAGGAAACCGCCCAAGCGGCGGGGCCGCACGTGCGCCCCGTCGCCGGCAAGGGTGAAAAGGTGCGGTAAGAGCGCACCGGCGGCGCGGTGACGCGCCGGCCAGGCAAACCCCACCCGGTGCAAGGCCAAGCAGGGGCGAAGACGCTGCCCGCCGAGTCCCAGGTAGGCCGCAGGGCCGCTCAGCGGCTCGCCGCGCGAAGCGCGGCAGATGGATGGTTGCTCACGACAGGATCCGGCTTATCGGCGAGCTAAGGGAGGGGCCTCGTCCGCGGGGCCCCTTCTAGTTCGTGTTTCGCTCCAGGCGACCGGCCTCAGTCGATCTCGGGCTCGTCGACGTCCACGTCGATGTTGATGTTCTCGGCGTCGTCGGCGTCGGAGGTGTCGACTTCGAAGTCGTCGCCATCGTCGCCGCTCGGCTCGTCGACCTCTTGGCGTGCGGACGACCGCCCTTCGTCACCGTCACCGTTGCTCTGCGTCCGCCGGACGACCGTCCCTTCCCCCACGCATTCCTGTCCCTCGGCGCAGCGCATCGCGGTTCCTCTGGGCGGCGCCTGCGCTTGGACCTGGTCGGCCTCGGCGCGCCTGGCCTCAGCGCGCTCTGCCGCCCGCCGGCGCGCCGCCCGCCGCCGGCGGGACAGCTGCCGACGGCGCGCCTCGCGGGCCTCGTTCGCCGCGGCCCTTCGCGACTCACCGGAGGGAGACGGCGCGGCGGAGGCCGTGGCCCGGGGCTCGGGCGCGCCGCGCGACCCCCCGCTGAACGCGCCGACGACGCCTAGCGCAAGCAGAGCCGCCGCGATCGCCCCGGCCGCCAGCGGGCGACCGCGTGACGCGGGCGCGCTCCTGGGCGCGACGCGTGCGCGACCCGAGCGGACCGTCGCCTTCAGCACGCGCGCCTGCGCCGCCGCCCAGGACAGCGCGTCGTCGAGCTTCGAGAGCCGCGGGGGAGGAGGCTGCGGCGGTTCAGGCTCTTCGGGGGGGCGCAGCTCGCGCACCCGATCGCCGATCACCCGAGTCGGCTCGCCATCTGAGGTCTCCGGCGGCTCGCCGTAGAGCTGCGCGTAGACCTCTCTTTCGACGTCGCGGCGCGGTGGCACGCCCAGACCCCCCGTCTGCGCTCCTCTTCGCAGGCTCGATCCTACTCCCATCGGGCTCGTGATGGTCTCGAGCCCGAACCCGGACAGAGGGCCGTCGAGCGATCGCCGATCCCGAGGGTCTTCCGTGATCGCCTATTGTGCATCCGCCTTCGGCCCCGGTACCATCGTCAGGGCCGGCCACGTTGCCGGAGGCCAACCCCTACCCGTCTCTCCTTGACCATGTCTGCTGCGCTTCGACCAGGGGCCGCTGGCCTCTACGACCCACAATTCGAGCACGACGCGTGTGGCATCGGTGCGGTTGCCGATCTCTCGAACGAGGCGACTCACGCGACCGTGGTCAGGGCGCTCGACGTGCTCGACCGGCTCGAGCACCGCGGCGCCACCGGCGCCGAGATCGACACCGGCGACGGTGCCGGCATCCTGCTCCAGCTTCCTGACGCGTTCATGCGCTCGGTCGTCGACTTCGAGCTGCCCGAGCGCGGCCTCTACGGCGTCGGTGTGCTCTTCCTGCCCGCCGACCCGGACCGGCGCGCCGAGCTGGAGCGCCTGGTCGAGGAGACGGTCGAGGCCGAGGGCCAGCGTCTGCTCGGCTGGCGCGACGTGCCGGTCGACCCCTCGGTCCCCGGCCCGACCGCGCGCGCCGTCGCGCCGGTCATCCGCCAGGTCTTCGTCGGCGCGGCCGCCGAGCTCGGCTCCGACCACGACGCCTTCGAGCGCAAGCTCTACGTCATCCGTCGCGTCGTCGAACGATCGGACCCCGAGCACGACCTGGCCATCCCCTCGTTCTCGAGCCGCACCCTCAACTACAAGGGGATGCTGACCTCACCCCAGCTGCGCCGCTACTTCCTCGACCTGGCCGACGAGCGCATGACCACCGCGCTCGCCCTGGTGCACTCGCGCTTCTCGACCAACACGTTCCCGAGCTGGGAGCTCGCCCACCCCTACCGCTACCTCGCCCACAACGGCGAGATCAACACGCTGCGGGGCAACGTCAACTGGATGCGCGCGCGCGAGTCTCAGCTCCAGAG